>JACRIT010000014.1 GCA_016215655.1 Acidimicrobiia bacterium | reverse complement strand
GCCCCGGTCGACGACCGGGGCGGAGTTCGTTTGGGGGGTGCCGTGGCTCCGGGGATCCCGGGCTCGCCTCGGCTCAGGCGCCGGCCTCGGCTCCGGCGGCCATGGCAGAGCCCCGGGTGGGCACGGGGCGGTCGTGTCCGGCAGGTTCCCCGGACGGCGGCGGGGTGATCGAGGGACGCGCATCCGCCAGTGGCAGGGTGAGTTCGAACACGGGTCCGTCGCCGTCATGGCGGTAGCGAAGATCGCCTCCCATGAGGCGTGCCAGGCGGCGTGACAGCCAGAGTCCGATTCCGAGCGATTGCGGGCCCGCGGCCGATTGGCGGAACGATGCATACGGTTCGAACAGCCGATCGCGATGCTGCCGGGCCACACCATCTCCGTGATCGCGCACCTGCAGACGAACCCACTTCCGATCCGCGAGCACAGCGATCTCGATCGGCGGGGCGCCATGGATGGCGGCGTTGGCGATGAGGTTGCGGATGATCTGGCGCGTCCGGACCGCATCGGCGATTGCGGTTCCGACTCCCTCATGGCGGATGCCTGCCTGGATCTCGGGGGGGAAGCCGGCCGCGACCTGCGCCACCTCGGCGGCCAGCTCGACAGGCTTGCTCTCGGCCGCGGGCAGGGAGTCATCGATGCGGGCGACCACGAGCAGGTCCTCGACGATGTGCTCGATCTCGACCGCCTGGTCATGAGCGATGGACAGCATCTCTCGCACGGGCGCGCTGGTGCCGTAGCCGGGTCGTTGTGCCTCCTCGAGGAACCCGACGACTGCGGTGAGTGGCGTGCGCAGTTCATGGCTCACCGACGCCAGGAAGCGGTCCTTGGCCATGGAGTCGGCCTTCGACCGGGCTCGTTCGGTCTTCACGTGGAGGTGCTGGAGCCACAACACCACGAGCAGCGCGCTCATCAGGCTCCCGGCTACGCCAGTCGGCACGCTGAGGTCCGTCAGGCCCGCCACGCCTGCGTGTGCGGGGATTGCGGTCGCCGTGACCCGCCACACCCGGTTGCCTACGGTCACGAAGTCCTCCCACACGACCTGGTCGTGGTCAAAGCTCGTCACGGCTTCGGGTTCGCTCGGGTCGCTGATCTCCCAGGCCAAGGTGTCGAGTACGTGGGCCGGCACCTGCGATTCCAGGAGCAGGCTCACGTCCACTCCCGCGACCACGACCCCCAGCATCGCTCCGTCGTCGTCGAGCACCGGACCGAACACGACCGCGCCGTCGGCGCTGTCCTCGCCCAGCATCTGGATCAGTGGCGTCACCGCGATGGCCCGAGTCCTTCGTGCCTCCCGAACCGCGGCTCGGCGGATCCTCTCCGACAGGAAGTCGAGCCCCCGCGGCGGGGTGCCGAAGGCCTCAGGAGGAGCGAACACCTCGAGGGGGAGATACTCGGCCTGGGTGGCGACGGGAACCCGATTGCCCTCCGCATCGACACCGAACACCTCGTATCCCGGAGTCCTCGTGCGGATCCGCGCCAGGTAGGGTTCCAGGTCGGCGGCATCGATGAGAGGGGCGTAGCCGAAGCCGGCAACGCCGCCCAAGAGGCCGAGTTCGTCGACGAACTCCTCGAGCTCCTCCTGGGTGACATCGTCGAGGACTCGAAGGAAGCCGGCTACTGCCGCGACGCGACTTTCCACCCGTTGCAGGGCGTTCTGTAGCGATGCGACCAGGGTGCGACCGTTCTCTTCCAGGCGCTGCATCTCCTCGCGGTGGTTCGCTTGGCCGATCCACCGGCTGGCAAGCAGCGTGACGGTCATCCCGATGCCGAAGACGACCGCCCCGGCGAGGATGCGCCACCGGGCCGATGTGTCCGGGTGAACGAGACGTCTGGGCATTGCTGGTAAATCGGCGCACCTCATACGAACTTGACCGCTTTGGCGCCCCCTTCCGGTGTCCGGCATCTGCCCGCGGCTACCCTCGCCCTTCCATGCTCCGTTCCCGGGTGATCGGTGTCGGCTCCTACCTCCCGCCGCGGGTCGTGACCAACGACGACCTGGCGGGGATGATGGACACCTCGGACGAATGGATCGTGCAGCGCACCGGGATCCGGGAGCGCCGCTGGGTGGAGCCCGACGTCGCCACCAGCGACCTCGCCCTCCACGCCTCCCGGGCCGCTCTCGAGGACGCCGGCATCGGTCCGGGCGACCTCGACATGATCTTCGTGGCGAGCCTGAGCCCCGACCACTTCTTCCCCGGCACCGCCTGCTTCCTCCAGGCCAAACTCGACGTGCCGGCGGGGGTGCCCGCCATCGACGTGCGCCAGCAGTGCAGCGGGTTCGTCTACGCCTCGGCCATCGCCGACCAGTTCGTGCGCGGTGGCGGGGCGCGCCGCGTTCTGGTGGTGGGCGCCGAGATCCACTCCAAGGCGCTGGACAAGACCACCGAGGGGCGTGACGTCACGGTGATCTTCGGCGACGGAGCCGGGGCGATGGTGCTCGAGGCCACTGAGGTCGCCGGTGCTGCCGACCCTCACGTCCTCTCCACGCATCTCCACGCCGACGGCCGCTTTGCCGAGCAGTTGTGGGTGCCGGCGCCGGGGATGGCCTTGCCGGGGTTCATCGACCACGACCTGCTCGACGCCGGGATGCACCACCCCAAGATGAACGGGAGGGTCACGTACGTGCATGCCGTGCAGCGCATGGCCGAGTCGGTGCACGAGACCCTGGCCGCCAACGGGAAGTCCCTGGAGGAGATCGACCTGTTCCTCTTCCACCAGGCGAACCTGCGCATCAACGAGGCGGTCGCCAAGAACCTGGGCATCCCCGCGGAGCGGGTGTTCAACACCATCGAGTGGACCGGCAACACCAGCGCCGCCACCATCCCCATCGGCATGGTCGAGGCGAGGGCCGCCGGATTGCTCACGCCGGGCGACCTGGTGATGGGGGTCGTGTTCGGCAGCGGGTTCACCTGGGCGTCGATGCTGGTGCGCTGGTGAGGCCGGCGCTGCCCGGGGCCCCGACCACCATCCTCGCCGTCAACCGAACCTTCCAGGCGGCGGTGGCCGCAGGGCTCTAGATCAGGTGCAGGAAGCCGAGGGGTTGTACTCGGTGATCCGCCAGGCCCCCTGGTAGCGGACGTACCACTTCTCCGTGGTCTGGGTGCCATCGGGGTAGGTGATGTACCGGTACACCGTCACCGTCCACCCCGGCGACCCGCTCTGGTCGACCTTGGGGTTATCGAGGTCGTACGGGCAAGCAAGGCCACGGTCGACGCGCAGCGGCAACTCCACGATGGGGGTGTGGTTGTACCGGCCGGAGAGCCCGGCGGTCACCACCAACCCGCCGTTGTCACCGTAGATCTTGGCGGTGATCTCGGTGTCGGTGTAGTGGGTCTTGATGATGATGGCGTGGTCGGTGTTGTTGCGGAAGATCAACTCCGGCTCGCGCCAGCCCAGGGTGGCCTCGCGGCCCTCCGGGTAGCGGCTGAAGTACACCGAGTGCGGGGTGTGCTTGACGTCCTCGAGCCCGGCGAAGAACGCCGCGTTGTAGAGGGTGGTGGTGAACTGGCTGGTGCCGCCGCCGATGCAGATGTCGCCGGTCTCCACCGTCTCGTTGCCCAGCAGCGCCGGAGCGCACACGTAGCCCTTGGCGACGGTGCGCTGGCCGACGTGGTCGTTGAGCGAGAAGACGTCGCCGGGCATCACCAGTGCGCCGTCGACGTCGTCGGCAATCTGGTGGATGTTCGTCACCCGCGGGGCGCAGCAGGGGTGGTAGGTGGTGAACTCGCCGATGAGCCCGGTGATGCCGAGCGCCTCGGCATCGGCCGTGGAGAAGTCGGCTTCGCGCCCCACGGCGTAGGCGAGGTCGCCGCGGCGGTCCGGGGTCCCCAGCGCCGCCCACACCTCGTCCATGAGCACGGTGCGATCCGGCTCCTGGCGGGGAATGCTGGGGATGATCTCGATCTCGTCGGTCTCGACATCGATGTCGATGACGGCGTCGACGGCATCGGTCTCGAGATACGGCCCGAGGGCGGCGACGTAATCCTGGAGCATGGCCTCGTCGAAGTCGAAGGTGTACTCGGGAATGGTGGCACCCTCGTCGCGGGTGATGAGCAGTGCCAGCGCCAGCAGGTGACGGGGGAGCACGAGCTCGAAGGCCGGCTCGGTGGAGGTGAGGGTGACGTCGTCGGCGATCAGCTCCGAGGCGGTCTGCACCGCGGCGTCGATGTCGGCGTCGGTGACGGCGGGCACGAGCACCCGGGTGGTGAGTGCCACCGGACTGCGGGTGGGATCGAGCAACGCAGCGTCGAGGGCGGCAAGGGCGACGTCGCGGTCGATGCCGAGTCCCTCGGCCGGGTACTCGTACACGATCGTGCCCTCCTCCACCCGGACGTCGCCCGGGTAGGCGGGCTGGGCGATGCCCGCGGTCTCCCACTCGTCGACCAGGTCGGCGAGGGCTTCGGTGTCGTAGGAGTACACCGGGACCACGGTGGCGTTCGTGCCCCCGCCGATCCGGCTCACCCACCAGCCGAACTGCCCGAACACGGTGCCGCTGCGCCCATTGCGCATGGCGGCGGCGACCATCGTCTCGGAGTCCAGGTCGAAGCCGATCGACTGCGGGTCGAGGTAGAAGGTGTGACCCGCCGCGGTGACCGGCACCGGCGTGGTGGCGAGGGCGTTCTCCATCTCCTGGAGGCGGGCGACGGCATCGCGCTCGCCGAGCCCGCCGAGGTCGACACCGTTGACCACCACCGACCCGAGCACCTCGCCGCCGTTGGTGATGCGGTCCACCGTGAAGACGAGGGTCGCCGCCAGCAGGGTCGAGCCGAAGGCGATGAGGCCGATGGCGACGGGGCGGGGGAGGCCACCGGCGGTGAGGCGACGGAGCCGGGAGTAGCCCGAGGCGATGCCGCGGCGGACCGTGGCGAACCCTGAGACCGTACCGCGGCGGACCGTGGCGAACCCGGCGGCGATGCCGCGTCCCATCCTTGCGAAGAAGGCGGCGATGCTGCTCCCGATGTTCTGCAGGCCGGCGACGAAGCCGGAGGGCTTGTGCACGGCCGGGAGTCCGGCTTTGGGGAGGTCGGCCTTCGGCGTCGTCGCCTCGGGTGTCGCACCGGTCGTCTCGGGTGTCGCACCCGTTGGGGCGGTCATGGCGCCGGTCGTGGCGGGCGGCGTCTCGCCCCCGGTGTTGGGCGGGGTATAGCCGGGCATGGTCGCCTGCGGAGTGGCAGGAGACCCGGTCGCGGACTTACGAAACTTGGGAAGACGGAGTTTGACCATGGACGGGGAGCGATTGTATCCGGGGCTCGTTCTTGTGGGTTCAATCCCCCGAAATCCGCCGCAGCAGGCGCTCGCCATGACCGGTGGCCTTGACGTTGCGCCAGGCCGTGGTGATGACGCCCTTGGGGTCGACGACGAAGGTGGAGCGGATGATCCCCTGGTACTCGCGTCCGTAGTTCTGCTTCGTCCCCCATGCTCCATAGGCGGCGGCGACGGCATGGTCGGGATCGGAGAGCATCGGGAAGGGCAGGTGCTCCTTCTCCACGAACGTGGCGAGGCGGGCCACCGGATCGGGGCTGATGCCGACGATGGCGTAGCCGGCCTTGGCGAAGGTCTCGTGGCGGTCGCGCAGATCGCACGCCTGGGTGGTGCACCCCGGGGTCATCGCCTTGGGATAGAAGTAGATGACGAGGTTGCGCCCGGCGAAGTGACGCAGTGACACCCTGGCTCCGGTGTGGTCCTGCAGAGCGAACGCGGGAGCGCGATCGCCGGCATCGACGGTCATGACGCCTCCTCGAGCGCGTGTAGACAGATCACGGGTTCGATGGGCTCTCGGCCCGATCCTGGGCCGGAACCTTATTCCGGGGTGAGCCCATCGGCGCGCCTTCGGTGGCGGCACGCACCCGCAGCTGGCCGCAGGCGGCATCGATGTCGGTGCCCCGGGTGTCGCGCAGCGTCGCCGTCGCCCCGTGGCGGATCACCTCGTCGACGAACCGGCGGGTGCGCTCGGCAGTGGGACGGCGCTGGGGGGAGAGCGGGTTGGGGTTCATCGGGATGATGTTCACATGGGCGCCCAGTTCGAGGGCGATGGCGGCGAGGGCCCGGGCCTGGTCGGCGCCATCGTTCACATCCGCCATGAGCGTCCACTCCAGGCTCACCCGGCGACCGTGGCTGTCGCCGAACCGGCGGGCCGCGGCGAGCAGATCGTCGATGGGGTACCGGCGGTTCTGCGGCACCAGTTGCTCGCGGAGGTGGTCGTCGGCGGCGTGGAGGCTGAGCGCCAGGGTCACCGGCCACGGCTCCCGAGCGAGGCGGTCGATCCCCGGGGTGATGCCCACGGTGGAGACGGTCACGGCGCGCGCCGACATCCCCATCACTTCGATGATCCGTCGGATCGCCTCGCGGACGTTGTCGTAGTTGGCGAGGGGTTCTCCCATGCCCATGAAGACGACATTGCCCACCCGCGGCGGCGCTCCCTCCATGGGGTGGGCGCGCAGATGGGCATTGGCGTAGGCAACCTGCGCCACGATCTCGCCTGCCTGGAGATGCCGTTCGAACCCGAACTGCCCGGTGGCGCAGAAGGTGCAGCGCATGGCGCATCCCGCCTGGCTGCTGATGCACAGGGTGGTGCGGCGGGGATAGCCCATGAGGACGGCTTCGACGGCGGCGCCGTCGGGGGTGCGAAACAGCCACTTCACCGTCTTGCCGCCATCGCCGACATGCTCGGCCTCCACCCGCATCGGCCATAGCCGCGGCGCCAGCGACTCGCGCAGCTCGCGGGGGAGGTTCGTCATCTCCCCGGCGGTGAGCACCGGGTGGCGATACAGCCATTCGCGGACCTGATCGACGCGATAGCGGGGTTCGCCGGGCAGGAGCGACTCGAGGGCCTCGGGGGCGGTGAGGTAGGGCACGTCAGACCAGGCTGCGTGCCTGGTCGATCCACTCGGCGGCGCGACCTTCCGGCACCCCGGCGACCTCGGCGAGCCGACCGGCATCGGCCGCGGCGAGTTCGTCGAACCGGGAGATCCCCGCGGTCGCCAGCCGGGCCTTGAACACCGGTCCGATCCCGCGGATCAGGGCGAGGTCGTCGGCATCGCTGCGCGCCGGAGCCGCCGGCGGAGCCACCCGGAACGCCGGTACCGGCTGGGGAGCGGCCACCCGCGGCGGCCGGGCGATGCGGTCGCGCAGCATCCACGCCACCGCGGCCACGGCAGCCCCCACGCCGATGACGATCCCGGTCACCTTGGTGACGCGTTTCATGAGCCAAGGGTAATCGGTGCCCGCTTCGCGCTTCGGCGGTTGCCAGATGCCAGTTGTCAGATGCCAGATGTCAGATGCCATATGCCAGATGCCAGATGCCAGATGAGGTTCTTCTCACCTGACGAATTGCGAATTGCGAATTGCGGGCCTCGCCCCTTCTTCCCTCGCCCCTACGCCCCCGCCGCGCTCGCCGTGCTCACCCGCGGGTCCGCCGCGGCGCGTCTCGTCCCCTCACCATCGATGGCGATCATCGAGACCGGACCCCATCCCACGGCGTGGGTGGGGCCGGGCTGCACCTGGTGGCCGCGTTGGCGGAGGCCGGCGACCACGGCGTCGGGCATGCCCATTTCGACGTCGAGCACCGATGCCTCCCCGTCGATGGCGTCGGCGCTCCACCGCGGGAACTGCTGGGCGGCGGCCGGGTCGAGGCCGACGAGGTGCAGCAGCGCCGCGATCTGGATGAGGTACTGCGGCTGCTGATGACCGCCGCGGGTTCCGAGCACGAGGGCCGGCCGTCCGTGGCGGGTCCACAGGGTCGGCGACAGGGTGTGGAGGGGCCGCTTGCCGGGAGCGGCCTCGTTGGGATGGCCCGGGATGAGATTGAAACCGGCGCCGCGGTTGTGGAGGAACACCCCGGTGGATCCGGCGGCGATCCCGCTTCCGATCCCGGCGAAGTTCGATTGGATGCACGACACGGCCATGCCGTCGCCATCGACGGCGCAGAAGTAGGCGGTGCCGCCGGGAACCGGGCGCGGGTGCGGCCACCGCGTCGCGTGCCCGGCGTCGATCCGATCGCGCCGGGGGCGCAGGCGCCGGGGATCGAGCAACTCCGCCGCCGACATCGGGGCGAAGCGGGGGTCGGCGATGAGGTCGTCGCGTTCCCACGCCACCGCCCGGTAGGACTCGATGACCGCGTGATGGAAGCGGGGGTCGTCGGGATCGGCGGGGACGTCGAGTCCTTCGAGGATGATGGCGGCGGCGAGGGTGAGGTATCCCTGGCTGTTGGGTGGAATCGTCCACCCCTCCATCCCGAACACCGTGGCGCCGGCAGGCGCCACCCAGTCGGGTCGGTTGGCCTCGAGGTCGGCGGCGGTGAGCACCCCTGCGGTGGCGGCGGCGATCTGGGCGGCGACGCCTCCGGTGTAGAAGCCGTGGCGTCCTCCGGCGGCGATGCCCTGGAGCGTGGTGGCGAGATCCGGGCGCCGCAGCGTGGTGCCGGCCGGTGGTGGGGCACCCTGGGGATACAGGGCCTCGGCGGACTGCTGGCCGCGCACCATGGGTTCGATCACGGTGAGATCACGGGCGAACTCCGCAGACACCGCAAAGCCATCGACACCGAGCGCGATCGCCGGTGCCAGGAGGTCGGCGAGAGACCGGGTGCCATGCCGCTCCAGCAAGGCCACCCAGCCGTCGACGCAACCGGGCACGGTGACCGTTTCCGGGGTCCGGTACGGCATGTCCGCACCGCGACCGCGACGGGCGTCGGCGCTGAGTCCCGACCCGCCCCGTCCCGAGGCATTGAGCACCTCGGGTTGCTCCATCCCGGGGCGGTGCACGAGGGCGAAGAGGTCACCACCGATCCCGCACGTCGTGGGCAGCACCATCCCCAGGACCGCATTGGCGGTGATGACGGCATCGACGGCATTGCCGCCATGGCGCATCACATTCACCGCGGCATCGGTGGCGAGGTGGTGCGGGGTGACGGCGACGCAGCCGGAACCGGCGTGGGAGAGCACGAGGGAACGGTACCCGACCGTCCCTAATCCGGCCTCGTGATCCTTCGGTTGAGGGCGTCGAGCACGGCTCGCACGGTCGCCTCGGAGTCGTCGCCGTTGCTGATCGCAGAGCCCACGGCCACCTCTTCGCCGCGTTCGCCGGTGGAGACGATCACCACGACCATGACCGTGCGCATCCCGATCACCGGCGAGCCCACCGAGTCCAGGGCCAACGCGTCGCCGTGGAGGAGGGACTCGACGGCGCGCACTGCCGCCTCGCCGACAAGACGCAACCGCGCCGTCGGGGCGGCGGGCCCGGTGGCGGTGCCGACGTAGTCCTCGCCATGCCAGGCCAGGGTGACGACGACGGTGGTCCGGGTCCCCTCCGGGATCTCGTGGACTCCCTTGATGGCGGGCCGGTCGTCGCCCGGGTCGAGGCGTTCCGGACCGATCTGCACGACCGAGATCGTCCTGCGGTCGAGGGTGATGCCGAAGCGGGCCAGCGCCAGGGTCTGGACGTCGCGGACCACCTGCTTGGGGGCCTTGTCGGGGGCGGCGAGGACGTGGACCTCGCGGATCTCGTCGCGATGGGCGGCGATGCGGACCGCGTTCACCGACGGAAGTCGGGACAGGGTCTCTTCGATTTCCTGGATGTTCACGATCCGACTCCCCGAGACCACGCGGCTGCCACTGGACCGCCCCGCCACGAAGCGTAGTCATGGCGGATACCGAGTGTCATGGCGGGGGTGAGGTCGCGAAATCGCTTCCCCGGCGGCGCGACTTCGCTAGCCTTCCCTTGGGCGGACGTCTCCCTGCATCGGTGCAGGGCGCGTCCGCTTTGTGTTGTCCGGACTAGTCCGGACGAGGTAGTGGAAAGGGGTCATCGCGGCCCCCCTGACAAATTCAGGTGGACGCGAAGTGTGCCGAAGCAATAGCGGACACGCGACCCCCAGGGGTTGCCCGGGTCACCGTACGGCTAGGCCCTCGAAAGAGAGCGAAGCGAATCCATGCCGGCGCCGGACTAGGGAAGGCGCCGAGCCCCCATGAAGGGAAGCGGTAGGTGACATGTGGCAGACCGTGGGAATGCGAGTCGATGGGACCTGCCGACTCACGTGAGCTGGCGGGTCGGCTGATCGAATAGCACCCGGGCAACCCCACTACCCACACACCCATGAGCACCCAACAGCGCAACGGCACCATCCTCGCCGCCACCCTGGCGGTGCTCGGCGTCGCCACGATCGTGCTGCTGGCGATCTTCCAGGCTGCCCCGGAACCGCCGTGGTTGTGGGTGAGCTTTGCCGCCGCCTTCGTCGCGCTCGAGTTCTCCTCGGTGGAGGTGAGCGACCGCCTCTTCGTATCCGGGTCGATCATGGTGGGGTACACGGCTGCGGTGGCTTTTGGCCGGAGCAGTGCGGTGCTCGCCGTAGCCCTCATGGCGGCGATCGCCGCGTTTCACCCCGATGACATCCGCCAACGCAGATGGCGTCGACCCGCGGTGAACCTAGGACAGTTGGTGCTCTCCGCGGCGGTGGGGATGGCGGTGTTCGTGCCGTTCCTTCCCCGCGACGTGGTGACGCCGGCCGATCTGCCACTGCTCGCTGCCGGCGCCGCCATCTCGGCGATGGTCTACGACTGGGTCAACTTCCATCTGGTGCGGTTCATCGTCCGCCGGCTGTACCCGGAGCGCACCGTGCGCCCCTGGTCGAAGATGCTCGTCAACCACGTCGCCCTCGGCGTACTCGGCGCCTTCGGCGGGGTGTTCGGTGCCGCCTACGTGCTCGTCGGCCCGGTGATCCTCCCCCTGATCTTCGTCACGTTTCTCGTCGGACAGATGGGGTTCCGCTCCTACTCGCAGCTGCGCGGCGCCCATCTCGACACGATCCGCGGTTTCGTCAAGGCCCTGGAGGCACTCGATCCCTACACCCGAGGTCACACCGAGCGCGTCGCCCAGTTCTCCCGACAGACCGCCGAGCGCCTCGAGTTCACCCCGGAGCGATTGCAGAGGCTGGAGTGGGCCGCGCTCATCCACGACGTCGGCAAGGTGGCGGTACCGGCGGAGCTCCTCCACAAGCCCGGATCGCTCACCGACGACGAGTACCGGCGCATGGTGCGTCACATGCTCGTCGTCGAAGACGTCCTCGCCGGGGTGGACTTCCTCGCCCCGATGGTGGAGATCGCCGCGGCGCACCACTCCCTGCTCGAGGGTGCCTCCCGGGTCTCGGTGGAGGGGCGCATCCTCGCCGCCGCCGATGCGTTCGACGCCATGACCAGCACCCGGTCCTACCGGGCGGCGGTCACGCAGGACACCGCCTTCGATCAACTCCGTCGGCGCCGTGACGTCTACGGTGCGGATGTGGTCGAGGCGCTCATCGCCGCCATCGAGGCGAGTGGCGAGCAGTACGGCTCTCCCGACGACGAGAGCTCGGCGGTGGTCGAGCGCCTGGTGCGAGAGCGAGCCATCCGTGCCTGATCGCACCCGCCTCCTCGTCGCCGCCGTCACCTGCGCCGCAGGGGTGGCCACCGGCGCGGTCTGGTGGCCGGGCCCGGTGTTCGTGCTCATCGCCATCGGCTTCGTTCTCGCCCAGGTCATTCCGATGCCGACGCCGTCGCGCCTCGGCGTATCGATGGTCCCGGCGCTGGCCGGCGCCACCGCACTGGTGTCGCATGGATCCGCCGTGCTCGTCGTCGGCGCCGGGGCGGCCTCGCTGCCACTGTCGCTGCTCGTCGTCCACATCCTCCACGGGCGGGGCGTCGGCAACGAACGCTTTCCCTCGGAACCGGTGGGGGTGGCGGTCTTCGGCGCCACCTTCGGTCTCGTCGTGCCCGCCTTTGCCGAGTACGACCTCGCCGGTGGTGTCACGCTCCTCGCCTACGCCGCCGCCGCCTGTTGCGGGTTCGTCGCCTCGTCACTGGTGCGGGCCACCATCGCGGCGCGCGGGCCGCTGCCGCGGCGGCTCCGTCTCATCCGGGCCCTCGAGGACTGGCCGGCGCATGCGGTCCTCTACGCCGCCGCCGCGCTCTACGCCATCACCCTGCCGTCGATGGGGTGGTGGTCCGTTCCCCTCGCCGGTCTGCCGTATGGCTTCGGCTATCTCTCCCTCCACCGGCTGCAGGTCACGCGTCGCACCTATGACCAGACGATTCGCGCCCTGGGCCGGATTCCCGAAGCAGGGGGCATGGTCGTCGCCGGTCACATGGAGCGGACCGCCGAGCTGGCGGTGGCCATCGGCTCGGAGCTGGGACTCGGCGGTCAGGCCCTCGACCGACTCGAGCACGCCGCCCTCCTCCACGACGTCGGCCGGCTCGTGCTCGCCAACCCGGCGGTTGCGGCGACGGCGCCGTCGGCTGCGGACGTGGCGGCATGGAGCTCGGCCATCATCGGTGAGGCCGCACACCTCGCCCCCGTGGCGGACCTGGTGGCGGTGATGCGCGACCCCTATCGCCGACCCGGTGAGCCGCGCGACCCCGGACTCGCCCCGGCGGCGCAGGCGCTGCGGATCGCCTCGGCCTACGACCACGCCGTCTCCACGGGGAAGAGCCCGATCGAGGCGATCGAGTCGCTCCACGTGCGGTCGGCCTACGACTATGACCCCGACGTCATCGCCGTGCTCCGCGGGGTACTGGTACGGCGCGGAGTGGTGGCGGCGTAGTGCTCAGTGCGCGATGCGCAATGCGTTCGGACACCTGTCGAGCATGTGTTCGGCACGCGTGACGGGCAACGGCCAACGGCTCACCCCGGAAGCGGCTGGCCGGTCATCAGCGCCTGGCTGTATTCGGCGAGCCGGGCGTCGTCGAGGCCGCGGACATCGGCCAGGAACGGGAAGTCCTCCGGAGTCACCGTGACCCGTGCCAGCGGGGCGACGGCGTCGACGGAGGCAAGTTGGGCGATGCTGACCAGGTGGTCCCCGAATCGCATCGGATCCTGGCCGACGAAGCCCTCCTTGGGCAGGAGGTACACGGTTCCGGACCGCCATGGCCGCCGCGCCAGAGCGTCACGGCTGACCGCGAAGAAGTAGCGCGGCTCGCCGGTCCTGCCCGCGGGATCGACCAGGCGGATGCAGGCGTTGGTGACGACCACCCCCGTCCGATCGACCACCGCGAAGAACATCGCCCACAGACCGTCGGATGCGGCGTAGACCGCCTTGCGATTGCCGAACTCGCTCAGGTCGTTCGCCTGGCGCGGCTCGAATTCGGTGATGGCGGCGTCGCCGGAGCCGTGCAGTGCCAGGCCGGTGTGATCGGCGAGGTGGCACAGGAACTGCCACTTGGGGACGGGCAGGTCGTAGTGGATCAGCGGGTTCGGTCCCTGCGCCAGGCTTCTGGCGAAGAGGCTGTCGAAGGAGGCCTCGTGACCCGATTCGGCCACGGGACGATGCAGCCAGTAGTCGGGGAGCTCCACCCGGCGAACGCTACCGGCGCCGCCCGAGCCGCGCCGGGTCGATCGGGCGGTGACGGGATGCGGGCAACGGGTAACCTCGCCGCCAGTGCTCCGCTACGACCTCGACCTGCCCCGGGCGACGATCACCATCGACGACCCGGAACGACGCAACCCGTTGTCCAATCCGGCGATGGCAGAACTCGCCACCCTGGTGCGGCGCGCCGCAGCCGATCCGGCGGTGCGGGTCATCGTGATCACCGGCGCCGGTGACCAGGCCTTCTCCGCCGGTGGCGATCTCAGCGGTGGATTCGTCGACAAGCCACTCGCCGACCACGAAACCCGCGGGGCACTCGCCGATCTGCTGCGCGCCCTGCGCTCCTGTGGCAAACCGACGGTGGCCCGGGTCAATGGGCATGCCCTCGCCGGCGGCTTCGGGCTCGCCGCCGCCTGTGACGTGGTCATCGCCACCGACGACGCCACCTTCGGGACGCCGGAGATCAAGGTGGGTTTGTGGCCGATGATGATCACGGCGGTGCTGCAGCGGGTGATGCCCCACAAGGCGGCACTCGAGTTGATGATGTCGGGACGCCGCATCTCGGCCGACGAGGCCCAGCGCCTCGGAGCGGTGTCGCGGGTGGTGCCGCGGAGTGAGCTCGACGCCGCCGTCGACCTCGTGGTCGCGGGGTTCGCCGCGCTGAGCCCTGCGGTGCTGCGCCTCGGCCGCGACGCCTTCTATGCCGTCGAGGACATGGACTTCGATGCCGCCCTCGATCGACTCCATGCCGGTCTCACCGCGGTGGCGGCCACCGAGGATGCCGCCGAAGGTGTGGCGGCGTTCATCGACAAGCGCCACCCCCGGTGGAAGGGCCGGTGAGCATCCCTCGGTCGGAGCGCTTCCGTCCCTCGGCCAAGGCGGTGGTGGTTCGCCACGGGCTGCTCCTCACCACCCGCAACCGCACGCCGGGTGATCACCGCCCCGATTGGTACATCCTCCCCGGTGGCGGCCAGATCCCCGGCGAGACCCTCGATGTCGCCCTGGTGCGCGAGGTGCGCGAAGAGACCGGCATCGAGATCGTTCCCGGACCGCTCGTGTGGGTGCGGGAGCTGATCGTCGCCCTGCGTGCGGATTGGCCCTTCGATCCGGGGGACCACGCCCTCGAGTTCATGTTCGCCGCGGAGTTCGTCGCCGACCACGGCGATCCCTCGGAGGCCGACCTGTACCAGCAGTCGGTGGAGTGGATCAGTCCCGAGACCCTCTCCACGCTGCGGTTCTATCCGGCCACCCTCGTCCCGGCGCTGCAGTCGTATCTCCGCGGCGGTCCGCCCGGTCCGGTGTACCTGGGGGATGTGGACTGAGGACGTCGCCAGTCTTCAGTCTTCAGCCCGAGCCGCCTTGGAGCTTCGCGTGGCTTGGGTGCGATCCTCCTCGGTGACTGGTGACCGGCGACTTCCTACAGCCCAAACGCGTCCGCGATCATGGCGTCGATGTCGGCCTCGTCGAGGCCGCCGTAGACGGTCTTCACGATGATGCCGTCGGGGGAGATGAGGAAGGTGGCGGGCAGACCCGGCGAGGGGTAGTCGCGTCCCACCTCCCCGGACTCGTCGATGGCCAGCGGGTAGGAGACCGCGACCTCCGCGGCAAAGGCCGCGGCGGCGGCCGGGTCGTCCTCCACCGCCACTCCGATGAAGTACACGTCCGTGTGGGTGCGGGAGGCGGCGTCGAGCGCCGGCATCTCCTCGCGGCAGGGTGCGCACCACGAAGCCCACAGGTTCAGCAGCACCGGCCGCCCATAGCAGGCGAGGTGATCGGAGAGATCGAAGCGGCTGCCATCGAGCAGGTCGATGGTGAAATCGGGGGCGGCGTTGCCGATGATGTGCGGGGGGATGTCGAAACCGGACGGCGTCGTGATCGTGGTGGCGGCGGGGTCGTCGTCGGCGAGCAGCACGAGACCGATGGCGACGAACCCGGTGACGATGAGGGTGAGGGTGCCGAGGGGCCAGCGGCGGCGACGCGGTCGGGGAGTCGGGGATGGTGTGTCGTCGAGTGGCGAGGCGTCGGTCACGGGGCGAGGCTACCTGCCGCGTCCATCGAACCGGCGGTACCATCGCCGCGTGGCTTCGTTCTTCGAACGGAATCGGCAAGAGCTCGCCGCCAAGGGCATCGATCCGGCGCGGTTGCCGCCCGGGCAGTACCACACCGACCGGTTTCCGGTGCTGCACGCCGGAGTCGTCCCGACCATCGACACCGACACGTGGGACTTCACCGTCGGCGGACTCGTCGCGACACCGCGGCGATGGTCGTTCGACGAGTTTCGAGCGCTCGGCACGGCGACGACCGTCGCCGACATCCACTGTGTGACGAAGTGGACGAAGTTCGACACCGAGTGGCAGGGCGTTCCCGTCCGGACCGTGCTGGACCTGGCGGGTCCCCGGCCGGAAGCCACCCACGTGCTCGTCCGCGCCGAGCACGGCTTCACCGCCAACCTGCCCCTCGACGACTTCGCCCGCGAGGGCAATCTGTTCGCCTGGCGTTTCGGTGGTGAGGAGCTCGCGCTCGATCACGGCTGGCCGCTGCGGCTCGTCGTCCCCCATCTCTACTTCTGGAAGTCGGTGAAGTGGACCCGGGGCTTCGACCTGCTCGACCGCGATCAGCCCGGCTTCTGGGAGCGCAACGGGTACCACATGTACGGCGACCCGTTCCGCGAGCAGCGGTACTGGGGGGACTAGGGAGATCGCTCCCCCTCGGAGACACGATTGCTTCCCCCTTGTGGGGGAGCCGACCGGGATGTCACGAGCCGAGCACGGCACGATCGAGGAGGCCACGGTTGCGCAGCATCCACGAGGCGCTCCGAACCCGCCAGGTGATCCCCAACAGCACGGGAAAGCCGTCGTCGCCAACCGCCGCGGTGGTGTCCGGACCGACGCCATAGTCCTCGGCGTCCTGCCGAGCGCTGTGCACGGCGAACTCGATCATCTTGTCGACGAAGCCGGCACGTTGATCCGGCTCGAGACCGTAGGAGGACACGAGCAATCGCAACTGCTCGGCCCGAGCCTCACGAGAGGGGAGCGACAGCCTCTCGGCGATGTCGTCGTCGTAGAGCTGGGCGTTGTGCCAGGCAACCTGCGCCAGCTCCCAAACGGCGTCGACCGGTCCGGCGTACTCCCAGTCGATGAAGCCGACGGGGAGCCCCTCGACCGCCATGATGTTCCACGGGCCGAGGTCGCAATGTCCGATGACTGGCCGGGAACCTCTCAAGGTGCGGCCGAACCAGGGCTTCCAGGAGGCATCGGCGGGAGGCACGAACGTGGCTGCAGCCTCGTGGAGCTCCCGAAGCAGGACTCCAATACCCACGATTCCGGCGTCCGTCCACGCGTACGGATGGGGACTCTCACCGGCAACGAAGGTGACGGTCTCCCGCCCGTCTGGTGCGAACCCGGTCCCCACGACGCGGGGCGCACCAGCGAAACCCACCGAGTCCAGGTGTCGAAGGAGCGCGATCACCGCAGGACTCCAAGCTCCGGCGGCACGGTAGAGGACACCGTCGCGGTGCTCGACCGCGGTCTGCCAGTCACCCTTGGGGAACCCGTCCGTCACATGTCGATGCTATTCGGTGCCTCCCGGGTGCGGGAGTCGGTGGCAGATATCGCGAATGACACCGAACCAATGCCGCACCCACGGCCGAGTCACGCTTCGCGTAGCCTCACCCGTCTCAGCGAACAGACATCTTGTCGGGAGGTTCCATGAAGGCCGAGGTGTCCCAGGTGATCGATCGTTCGGTGTCGACGGTGTTCCAGTTCTACGCGCACGACCACGTTCGCAACCATCCCCGTTGGGATCGGATGATGGAACTGGAGCAACTGACCGAGGGTCCGATCGGAGTCGGAGCCATCATCCGGAGACGGAACACCCACTTCGGCGACCCGGTCGAGGGGACCATGGAGGTCGTCGAGTTCGAAGAGAACCACGCATTCGGTGCCCGAATCCACGATGGAGATACGGAAACGTTGGGCCGGATGGTGTGTGAGCCACTGGGAGCGGATCGCACCAGGATCGTGATCAGCGTGGACATGCCCTGGCTCACAGACCCCGCAGCTTCTGAGCGCCTGAAGACGATGATCCAGGGGACCGCGGACAACATCAAGGCTCTGATCGAAGCAGAGACCTGACACCGCCTCTCCTCGACGGAGTGCGGGCACTCCCCTGCGGTGTCACTCGCTCCGTCTCCCTCCCACCCGATAGGGGGGAGTACCCCGGAGGGGGGAGGGGGCTTCCCCGTCACTTCGTGCCACCTCCCCCTGCGGGGGAGGAAACGGTGGCCTCCGCCAGCGTGCGTGAAGCACACATGACGGTCAGGTCTGCTCGACTATTGACTTATGGAATACGATAAGTTATCGTATTCCATAACAGAGGAGCCTAGAAATGGATATTGGCAGCAGACTCCGCGTTGCCCGAGAGGCGTCAGGACTGACTCAGTCCGCGGTGTCTCGAACCACAGGCATCGCTGTTCCAAACCTGTCGAGAATCGAGAGCGGGAAAGCCGACCTGAGGATGAGCACCCTGGGTCGCATGTTGGATGCGCTGGGACTCGAGGTTCGACTAGTGCCTCGAACCTCTCGAGTGTCGATGAGCGAAGTGGTGGGATGGTCCCAACTTGGTCGCTCGCGGCTCGTTGCGGCGGGGGTCGGCCCATCGTCCCCACAGGATCGACTTGATACCAAACGGAGTCGCGGTGTGGACGTCACCGTCGAACAGGCGCTTCTGAACCCCGATGCCTGACCAGGAGGTAGCCGCTCTACTCCAACGAGCGTCGGATGCGCCACGCAACTCCACCGAGAGGAAGCTACTGACCGCGGCAGCGTTTGCCGAAGCGTGCCTAGAGGAGGCGGTCCTCGTCGGCGGAGCAGCCGAAGAACTCCACACTGGGTCCTACCGACCCACCGACATCGACTTGGTCGGGTATCGCAAGACCGACCAGGTCGGGGCGCTCGCGGAGTTGGGCTTCAAGAAGGACGGGCGACACTGGCTATTCGAGTTCGATGACGGCGAAACGCTGGCGGTCGAAGTTCCCGGAGACACATTGGCGGATTTCGCCACAGAGGCGCCTCTGTTAGTCGACCTCGAGCCTGGGACGTTGGCTGTCATCTCTATCAACGACCTAATGATGGATCGACTCCTCCAAGCTACCGGGAGAGAGCCGGTCACCTTCCAGGAAGCGGTCCGCCTGGCCGTGGCGGCCTATGACCGTATCGACTGGGTAAGCCTTGAGGAGCGGGCGGAGCGAGCCGCCGAGGCGGGGTTGTTAGCTGGGGTCGCCCTGCCGGAAACCCTTTCGACGGTCCGCAGGGCGGCGATTCGCGCCTTGCGCCGGTAGCGAGAGCCAACGCGGGCTAGCTCGCCTTGCGGTCGTCCTCGTCCTCGTCGCTGCTCTTGATGACTGTTCACCGCGAGTGGTTCTGTCCCCTCGGCCAGCGTGCGGGAATGTCACATGAGCTGTCGGCAGCGGCACCGTTGCGGATGCCTGGCCGCGGTGCCTACCCACGGGCGGCGGCGATGCCCGCGTCCCACCCCGGTGCCCGGCCACCGGCCGGAGGCCGGAGTTCGTGCACCGGAAACTCGCACCTACTGAGTAGCCAAGAGATCACCGAGTTCGAATTCCACATCTCGCCCGCGTGCAGCTCGTCCCGCCCCCAGATCTGGGTCGGCACCGAAGCCACCAGGTCGAGTAGGCGCCGCGCCCGATGAGGGTCGTTGCTCAGGACATGCGGACTTGCCACCGCGGCGCCGATATCCGCGATGAGGCCATCGCGCCAACAGCGGACCTCGTAGCGAAACGGTCGGAAACGGGCCAGCCGGCGACTGAACACGGGGCCTTCCACCACGACCCCACGCGACGCGATGTCGGCGTTAGGGCTTGGCCACGCATTCTCCACGATGAATCGGTCGCCGGTTACACGCACCTCGAGTGCTGTGTGGTAGAGGTCGAGCGGTCGCCTTCGTTCCATGCGCGCCGTGATGGCCTCGTATACGCGCCCGTTGAAGCGAACGAAACCGGCTCCGCCGGCACCCAGGGGAATCCAGTACAAGTCAATGCTCGTAGCGGGTTCATTCGAAAAGGGCGACTCACCGATCACGAGGCGACGCTACCGCCCCAGTTGGTTCGTGGAGGGGAATCGGGTATCACCACAGTCCCCTCCGCCAGCCCGATCACACCGGACTCCCTACCGTCCCGCCACCTCTTCGGCCCCGCGCAACGCCCGCAGGGCGTTCTCTCCCAGCAGCTTGCGGATGTCGGGTTCCGACCATCCTCGTGCCAGCAGTTCGACCGTGATCGCCGGATAGCAGGAGACGTCTTCGAGGCCGACGGGCAGGACCTCGACGCCGTCGTAGTCGCCACCGAGGCCGACGTGGTCGACGCCGCCGACCGCGGTCACGTGCTCGATGTGGTCGGCGACCGTGGACACCGTGCCGCGGTCGATGGCGATCGAACCGAACCGCTCCCGCGACGCCGCGGCATATCCGGCCTCGTCGTCGGGGGCGAACTCCGCGCGGAGGCGGCGGCGCTCCGCGAACATCTCCAGCGACTGGCGGGCGGTGGAGGCCACGACGAAGGCGGGCACGAAGGTGACCATCACCACCCCGCCACCGGCGGCGACCATGGCGATCACGTCGTCGGGGACGTTGCGCGGGTGGGGGGCGATGGCAAAGGCCGACGAGTGCGAGGCGATCACCGGCGCCCGACTCGTCTCGACCGCCTGGCGCATCGTGTTCGCCGAGACGTGGGAGATGTCCACGAGCATCCCCACCCGGTTCATCTCGGCGACGACCTCCCTGCCGAACTCGGTGAGGCCACCGTGGCGCTCGACATCGGTCGCCGAATCGGCCCAGTCGATGGTGTCGGCGTGGGTGAGGGTCATGTACCGCACACCGCGTCGGTGGAACTCGGCGACGGCGTCGAGCGAGTTCTCGATGGCATGACCCCCTTCGACGCCGAGCAGGCCGGCGATGCGCCCGCCGCGGCGCACCGTCTCGGCGGCATCGGCACCCGTGGCGAGCGCCGTGAACTCGGGGGCCAGGGCAGTCATCTCCTCGACCAGGTCGATCTGGCGATGGCAGGCGGCCCGTGCCTCCTGGCTCCACGAGGGCACGTACACCGACCAGAACTGGACACCGACTCCTCCGGCGACCATGCGGGGGAAGTCGGTGTGGTACCCGGCGAGGTGGTGGCGCGGGTCGGCGGCGGCGAGCGACCCCGCGGCGCGGATGCGGATCTCCCAGGGAAGGTCGTTGTGACCGTCCACCACCGGGAGGGTGTCGTGGATGCGGCGAGCGATCGCGGCGAAGTCGGTCATCGCCGTGCCTCCACGGTGAGTGAGCGGACGGCGGCGGCGATCCCACCGGGATCCGGCGTGATGCCGATGCCTGGTGCCTCGATCGGGGTGATCGTTCCGTCGACGAATCCGGGGTAGTCGCCGAGGGGATCGACGAGGTAGGCGGCCGGCGGTCCCGCCTCGGCATCGACGACCCCATCGAGGGTGGCGAAGGCGAGCACGTGGTGGCGGCCGATGGCGGTGTCGAAGGTGCCGCCCGCCTTGACGCCGACACCCTCGGCGCGACAGCGCTCGAGGATCTGCAGCGATGCCTCGTAGCCGAGGCGCATCGACTTCACCGCGAGCACATCGGCGGCATCGGCGTCGACCACCCGCATCGCGTCGGACACCGCCCGCAGATCCTCGTCCACGCAGATGCGGGCCTCGAGGCGGGTGCGCAGGCGGGCGCACCCGGCGAGGTCTCCGGGAGGCAGCGGCTGTTCGATCACATCCACCCCGAGGCGATCGAGGGTGGCGAACACCGGGTCGTCGGGGTCGGGGTAGGCGCCGTTGGCGTCCACGGAGAGGGCCAGCGCGGGGAACTCGGCGCGCACCGCGGCCACATGGGTCGTATCGCGTCCCGGGCCGATCTTCAGCTTCACGGCCCGTGCCCCCGTGGCGACGAGTTCGGTCACCCGCCTCACCAGATCGGCGGGTTCGTCCACGAGGCCGACGGTGAGGCGGGCGGTGATGCCGCCGGGACGGCCGCCGAGCGCCCGGTACAGCGCGGTGCCCTGCAGTCGGGCGGCGTGGTCGCGGTGCGCCGCCTGCAGGGCGGCATCGGCCAGCGGCATGTCGCTGCGTCCCTCGGGATCGCATGACACCAGGGCATCCCAGGCCTGGTCGATGGTGCCCCAGCGCCCCGAGGGGAACGCCGCCGCCTCGCCCCAGCCGGTGACGCCATCGTGCTCGAAGCCGACGAGCACCGAGTGCCGCATCGGATAGGTGCCATCTGCGGTGGTGAGGGGATGACGAAAGGCGACCGCCACGTCGCAGAGGTGGAGCCGCGGGGGCTCAGCCACGGCCGTGGCGCGCCGCCATCTCCCGCAGCACCATGTGGAGGATTCCCCCGTGGCGGAGGTACTCCACCTCGACGGGCACGTCGACCCGGGCGATGGTGGGGATCACCACCTGCGAGCCATCGGTGCGGGTGGCCGTCACGGTGATCTCGGCCCCAGGCACCAGGCGATCGTCGACGGCGACGTCGAAGGTCTCGGTGCCGTCGAGGCGGTAGGCGGCGGCGTCCTTGCCGGGAAGGAAGGTGAGGGGCAGGACGCCCATCATCACGAGGTTGGAGCGGTGGATGCGCTCGAACGACTCGGTGATAACGGCCCGCACGCCGAGGAGGAAGGTGCCCTTTGCCGCCCAGTCCCGCGACGATCCCATCCCGTAGTCCTTGCCGCCGATGACGACGAGGGGGATGTCGGCTTGGCGGTACGACACGCTGGCGTCATACACGGACTTCACCGTGCCGTCGGTGAAGTCCGTGGTCATGCCGCCCTCGACCCCGTCGGCGATGCGGTTCTTGATCCGGGTGTTGGCGAAGGTGCCGCGGGTCATCACCCGGTCGTTGCCCCGCCGGGCTCCATACGAGTTGAACTCTGCCTTGGTGACACCGAGGCCGAGGAGGTACTTCCCCGCCGGGGAGTCGACACCGATCGATCCCGCCGGGCTGATGTGGTCGGTGGTCACCGAGTCGCCGAGATAGAGCAGCACCCGGGCGCCGCGGATCGGGCTGATCGGGGCCGGCTGCGGGGTGAGGTCGATGAAGAAGGGGGGTTCGTGGATGTAGGTGCTCGTCTCGTCCCAGTCGTAGAGGTCGCCGCCCTCGACCTCGACCGCCTTCCACACGTCGGAGCCCTCGAAGACGTCGGCGTACTGCTGGCGAAACTCGGTGTCGGTCACGGTGGCGGCGACGATCGCCGCGATCTCTTCCTGCGTCGGCCAGATGTCGCGCAGATAGACCGGGTTGCCGTCCCGGTCGGCGCCGAGCGGTTCGGTGGTGAGGTCGATGTCGACGGTGCCGGCGATGGCGTAAGCGACGACCAGGGGAGGGGAGGCGAGGAAATTGGCGCGGACGTCGGGGGAGATGCGGCCCTCGAAGTTGCGATTCCCCGAGAGCACCGAGGCCACCACGAGATCGTGATCGCGGATGGCGGCACTGATCGGGTCGGGCAGCGGCCCGGAATTGCCGATGCAGGTGGTGCATCCGTAGCCGACGACGTGGAAGCCGAGCGCCTCGAGGTCGGTCATGAGCCCGGCCTTCTCCAGGTAGTCGGTGACCACCTTCGATCCCGGCGCCAGAGAGGTCTTCACCCAGGGTTCGCGGTTGAGGCCGCGCTGGCGGGCCTTGCGGGCCACGAGGCCGGCGGCCACCATCACCGAGGGGTTCGAGGTGTTCGTGCACGAGGTGATGGCGGCGATGACGACGTCGCCGTTGCGCACCCGGGTCTCGAGACGCTCACCGGCCTCCATCGGGGCCCCCACCTTGCCGCTGCCCCTGCCGGCGAACGTGGTGGCCATCTCGTGGTGCCAGGCCTGCTTCACATCGGTGAGGTCGATGCGATCCTGGGGCCGGCGCGGTCCGGCGATGGAGGGGACGATGGTCGACATGTCGAGGCTCAGCGTCGACGAGTAGGCAATGACGCGTGATTCGTCGCGCCACATCCCCTGCATCCGGTAGTACTGCTCCACCGCCTCGACGAGGTTCTCGTCACGCCCGGTGAGGCGCAGGTAGCGGATGGTCTCGTCGTCCACCGGGAAGAACCCGACGGTGGCGCCGTACTCCGGAGCCATGTTGGCGATGGTGGCCCGATTCGCCACCGGCATGCCGGCCAGACCCGGCCCGTGGAACTCGACGAACTTGCCCACCACCCCGTGGGCACGCAGCAGCTGGGTGACGCGCAGGACGAGATCGGTGGCGGTGGTGCCTTCGGGGAGCGACCCGTCGAGACGGAAACCCACGACCTCGGGCAGCAGCATCACGATCGGCTGGCCCACCATGGCGGCCTCGGCCTCGATGCCGCCCACGCCCCAACCGAGCACGCCGAGCCCGTTGATCATCGTGGTGTGCGAGTCGGTGCCGACGAGGGAGTCGGGGAACACCTGGCCGCCCTCGTCCCAGAGCACCTTTGCCAGGTACTCCAGGTTCACCTGGTGCACGATGCCGGTGGCGGGCGGCACCACCCGGAACCGGTCGAAGGCACCCTGGCCCCACTTGAGGAACTCGTAGCGCTCACGGTTGCGCACGAACTCGTGCTCGCTGTTGATCTGCAGCGCCATCGGCGAGTTGAACGCATCCACCTGCACCGAGTGGTCCACGACGAGATCGCACTGCACCCGGGGGTTGACGAGGCGGGCGCTGGCGGGATCGCCGGTCATGCGGACGATGGCGGCCCGCATCGCGGCCAGGTCCACCACCACCGGCACCCCGGTGAAGTCCTGGAGCACCACCCGCCCGGGGCGGAAGGCGACCTCGGTCTCGGCGACCTTGGTGGCGTCGTAGGTGGCCAGTGCGGTGACGTCGGCGTCGCGCACCACATGGCCGTCATGGGTCCTCAGCACCGCCTCGAGGAGCACCTTGATCGAATAGGGGAGGCTGTCCACGTCGCCGAGGTCGCGCACCGCATCGAGGCGAAACACCTCCCGCCTCCCCAGCGGAGTGTCGATCGTGGCGCGGGCGCCGAAGGGATCGTGGGACATAGGGGGCAGAGTCTACGAGGGGAGGTGTTGCCAGCAACCCGTTGCCCGTGGCCCGCTACCCCCTGCCCGCAAGGACCGCCGGCGTCCCTCTTCTCTGGCATCTGGCATCTGGCATCGGGTGTCCGGCAGCCGGTACCCGCTACTCGGGAATCTGGAGTCGGGCATCGGGAAACGGCCAGCGGGTAACCTTCCCCCATGCCAGTCATCATCATCGCCGTCGTCGTCGGGCTCCTGGTCCTGGTCGTCATCGCCATCTACAACCGGCTGGTGCGGCTGCGTAACCGCACCGACAACGCCTGGTCGCAGGTGGACGTGCAGCTGAAGCGCCGGTACGACCTCATCCCCAATCTCGTGGAGTCGGTCAAGGGCTATGCCGCCCATGAGAAGGGCACCTTCGAGGAGGTGACCAAGGCCCGCACCGCCGCCCAGGCGGCCACCGGAGTGGAGGAGCAGGCGGCCGCCGAGAACATGCTCACCGGGGCGCTGCGCAAGTTGTTCGCCCTCGCCGAGGCCTATCCCGAGCTGCGGGCCAGCGAGAACTTCCGCCAGCTGCAGGCGGAACTGGCCGAGACCGAGAACAAGATCTCGGTGTCGCGGCAGATCTACAACGACAGCACCCTCACCTACAACAACGCGGTGCAGACGGTGCCGTCCAACCTCGTCGCCGGCATGTTCGGGTTCCGCACCAGGGCCTACTTCGAGGTCGAGGGCGACGCCCGCAGTGCTCCCGAGGTGCGCTTCTGAGCATCGCGGTGCGCCGGGTCCTCGTCGCCGGCGGGGTGCTCGTCACCCTGCTGGTGCTCGCCATCCCGCCCGCCTTCGCCAAGGACTATCACATCTCGGATGCCCGGGTCGAGGTGGCGATCGCTCCGGACGGCACCCTGTCGGTCACCGAGGACATCTCATTCGACTTCGACGGATCGTTCTCCGGGGCGTACCGCGACATCCCGGTGCGCCCGGGCGAGCGGGTGTCGGACGTGGTGGTGATGGAAGGGGTGACCGTGTTCACCCCGGGTGCCCCCACCGAGCTCGGGTCCTCGGGTGCCCCGAATTCCTTCGGCGTGGAGGATCTCGGGTCCCGGGTCCGCGTCGTCTGGCACTACCAGGCGAGCGACGAGGTGCGCACGTTCACCGTGTCCTACCGCATGACCGGCCTCGCCGTCGCCTACGACGACGTGGTCGATGTCAACCTCCAGGTGTGGGGCGACGAGTGGAAGGTCGATCTCGATCAGATCGAGGCGGTGATGACGGTGCCCGGCTCTCCCGATCCGGGGGACGTGCGGGTGTGGGGCCACCCCGCCAGCGTTCAGGGCTTCACCGAGTTCGCCGCTGATGGCGTCACCCCGACGCTCTACGCGGTGAACGTCGAACCATCCACCTTCGTGGAGATGCGGGTGGTGTTCCCGCGTCATCTGCTCTCCTCCACCGCAGGCGCCACCGTGCACGCCGGGCCCGGGCTCGAGGGGATCCTCGCCGAAGAGGAGGCCGAGATCGCCCGGGGCGACGCCGTCGCCACCACCGCCACCGGAGTGCGCAATGCGGTGCTGGCCGTGCTGTTCCTGCTCATCCCGATCCCGTTCGGACTGGTGTGGGGATACGCTCGGTTCGGCAGCGAGCCCGGCGTCGACTACGACCGCGAGTACGAACAGGAGCCGCCCTCCGACCACCTCCCGGCGATGGTGTCGGCGCTGGTGTCGCAGGGGAAGGCGGACGAGTCGGCCTTCACCGCCACGCTCTTCGACCTGATCCGCAAGGGGGTGTTCACCGCGGATCCGGTCTCGGTGGAGCGGCGCACGTGGGCCGGGTTGAAGCGGGAGCAGATCTCCGATCTCCAGATCGGCCTCGGCAACACCGAGGACACCTTGCGCGAGTTCGAGCGCCATGTGGTCACCATCGTCGGCCGGGTGCTCGAAGATGGCCCCAAGCCCCTGCACGAGTTTCGCAAGGCGATTCGCGAGGACGCCGCGGCCAACGCCGCCACATACCAATCGTTCCGCGGAGCGGTCGGCGAGGCCACCCAGTCGGCGGGCCTGCTCGATCTGAGCGGGCGGATCAAGGGACCGGCGGTGCTTATCGGTCTCACCATCGTCGTCGCCGTCATCGCCTGGCTGGCCGGACCCACCGTGGTGGAGATGGTCACGGGCACCGTGAGCGAGCCGGCGTTCCATGCCGGAGTGGTGGTGGTGGCGATCTTCGCCTTCATGATCTTCGGAGGCCTCGCCGCTTTTCGACGGCTCTGGGTGCGCCGTTCCAGGCCGGGAGCACTGCTGGCGGCGCGTTGGGGTGCCTTCCGCAGCTACCTCGAGGACTTCTCCCGCATGAAGGAGGCCCCGCCGATGTCACTCGCCCTGTGGGAGCAGTACCTGGTGTACGGCATCGCCCTCGGTGTCGCCGAGGACGTGCTCGAAGCCGCTCGGTTGCATGCCCCCCAGGACCTCGCCGACAGCAGCCACCTCTACTGGTACGGCAGCCAGGGTTTCGGGGGTCATTCGAGCAATGCCATCTCCGGCATCGAGCGAGCCCTCAACGGCGCCTTTGCCGCGCCCTCGTCCTCCGGCGGCGGCGGCGGGTTCTCGGGCGGTGGCGGTGGCGGCGGCGGTGGCGGTGGCGGTGGGGCCTGGTGACGGCGGGTCACCGGTAGCATCCCGCACCCGACCCCGAGGCCACCGTGACCCTGGCCCGACTCACCGAGACGGTGCACGCCGTCGTCGATCCCGACCTGCGCCGTCCCATCGGCAGCCTCGGCATGGTGCGCGAGGTGTCGCTCGCCGAGGGCACCGCCAGCATCGGGTTGGTCGTTCCATCGTCGGGGTGGCACGCCGCGCCGCTCGGCGACGCCATCCGCGCCGCGGTCGATGGATTGGGGATCGAGCGGGGCGAGATCGATGTCGCCTTCATGGACGACGACGCCCGCGCCGCGCTCGCCACCGAACTGCGCCGCGACCGTCCATCGATGCCCGGAGGCCAGGGCTCGAAGACCCGGGTGATCGCCGTCGCCTCGGGGAAGGGCGGGGTGGGCAAGTCCTCGGTCACCGCCAACGTCGCGGTCGCCCTCGCCCGGTCGGGTCACGACGTCGCCGTGGTCGATGCCGACGTGTGGGGGTACTCCATTCCCCGCATGCTCGGCATCGAACTCCCGCCGCAGGCCGTCGACACCCTCATCATCCCTGCCGGGGCGCACGGGGTGCGGGCGATCTCGATGGACTTCTTCGTGCCGAGCGACGAAGCCGTGGTGTGGCGGGGACCGATGCTGCACAAGGCGCTCGAGCAGTTCCTTGGAGACGTGTTCTGGGACGAGCCCGATTTCCTGCTCATCGACATGCCGCCGGGGACCGGCGACGTGGCGATCTCGATGTCGCAGTTCCTCCCCCGGGCACAGACCCTGGTCGTGACGACGCCGCAGATCACCGCGCAGCGGGTGGCGAAGCGAGCCGCCGGGATGGCGAAGAAGGTGAACCAGGAGGTGCTCGGCGTCGTCGAGAACATGTCCTGGTTCACCGGCGACGACGGCAAGCGCTATGAGATCTTCGGCTCCGGCGGGGGAGCGGCGCTGGCCGAGGAACTCGGGGTGCCCCTCCTCGGCGCCATCCCGCTGCTTCCGGCGATGCGCGACGGTGCCGATCGGGGCGAACCGGTGGCTCTTGCCGCCCCCGGCTCGGAGGCCGAGGCAGGGTTCAGCGCGATCGCGGCGCGGATCGTGGAGCTCCGGCCCAGGGTGCGCACCAACCCCCAGCTGGTGATCCGGTAGCACGAAATCGCCCTGGATATCGCCCCGGATATATCGGTTCGGCAGTAGGCTGGCAGCGTGCCCGGTGTGTTCGATCCGAAGGCCGTCGAAGCGGACGAAATCGCCCATCGTTTGCTGAGCGCCCATGTCCGCGGCGACTCGATCTCCGTGGAGCGCATCACCGCCCAACTCGAAGCTTCCGATGATGCCGAGTTGGTGCTGCTGGTCCTCGAGCGCGCCGTCGGGGTTTCGACCACCATCCTTCTCATGCTGGCCGGCCGCGTCGGAGCCAACGCCAGTCGCGCCGTCGAGGACGCCTTCCTGCCCACCCGGCTGCGCTGAGGGCGCGGTGACCCGGGGGCCGAATGCCATTTCGGGGTGAGGGCGCAGCCGTCGGCCTCCCTCTACCATGGCTCCATGAGCACCAGGGTCAAGATCGGGATGACGAACGCCCCTCGCGAGATCGACGTCGAGGTGACCGATGCCGACGCGTTCATGCGTGAGTTCGAGGCGGCCCTGAGTCAGGGTCAGAAGCTGTGGTGGGTCACCGACGACGACGGAAACCGCCACGGGTTGGTGGTGGAACGGATCGCCTACGTCGAAGTCGCGCCGGAGCGCGACCGCACGGTCGGGTTCAGGTAATCGAGGGGGTCAGCCGGCGCGGCGGCGACGTTCGGCGAGCCAGCGCTTGCGCAGCCGGCGACGATCGTCCTCGGCGTAGCCACCCCACACCCCGGCCTCTTGGTTGGTCTCGAGGGCGTAGTTGAGGCACTCGTCGCGTACCGAGCACTGGGCGCAGATGGCCCGGGCCACTTCGATCTGGTCGACTGCCGGGCCGGTCGTCCCGATGGGGAAGAAGAGGCTTGGGTCTGAATCCCGGCAGGCCGCAAGCTCCCGCCAATCGGTGATGGTCAACATGTCTGGGAATCCTCCTGGAACCCGCCTGTGAATGTGAAAGCTTTCACAAGGTCGGGCGCAATGTAGGCGCGACCTGCGCCCTGGTCAAGGGGTTTGTTGGCACACCGTCCCGGGACCTCCGGGCGGGAAGGAACCCGGTCGGGTCTAATCTCGGGCCCGAAATGCCCATCCATGACGAGCTCTCCGCCGAGCTCAAGGACGCCATGCGCCAGCGGGATCGCCGCCGTCTCGACGTGATCCGCCAGGTGGAGACCGAGGTGTCGCGCGCCAAGAGCGAGCCCGGATTCTCCGGCGACGTCGATGATGCCCTCTACAGCAGGGTCATCGCCTCGTACATCAAGAAGATGGACAAGGCCCGCGAGGAGTTCGCCACCGCGGGCGAACGCGGCCAGGACGCCGTCGACAAGCTGACGTTCGAGATCGACTACCTGTCGCGCTGGGTTCCGAAGGGGGCCGACGACTCGGTGGTGAAAGAGGTCATCCGGGTCGCCCTCATGGAGTTGCGGGTGTCCGATGCCAAGCAGGCCGGCCAGGTCATCGGCCACATCATGAAGAACGGCCCCAAGGGCCTCGACGGGGCCGTGGTGAGCCGTCTCGTGCGCGAAGCTCTCGGGGCCTGAAGACCCGGTCCGGTAGCCCACCGGGGTCGGGCGTACCATCACCGACCCGATGATCCTGCCCCGATACCGGCCGATGCTCGCCACCGCGGTGCCGGCACCCTTTGCCGAGCCGGGGTGGCTGTTCGAGCCGAAGTGGGATGGGATCCGCGGGATCCTCAGCTGGGATGGCGAGGCGGTGGCGGTGCACACCCGGACCGACGCCGAGGTGTCGGCGCGATATCCCGAGTTGCTCCCGGCGCGGTCGACGCCTCCCTGCGTCCTCGATGGCGAGGTGGTGGTGCTCGCCGAGGGCCGGGCATCGTTCGAGCGCCTTCAACAGCGGTCGTCGTTCACCCCGGCGGGGCTCCGCGACCATCCCGTGTCGTTCGTCGCCTTCGACCTGCTGCATCTCCACTCCGATTCACTCGTGGAGGCTCCCCTGGAGGAACGCCGTCGACTCCTCGACGGGCTCGGGCTGGGCGCCCCGTTCGTCACGGTGGCGCCGCTCGACGACGGCGCCGCCCTGTGGGACGTCGTCATCGCCCGCGACCTCGAAGGGATGGTGGCAAAGCGACTCGGAAGCCCCTACCGGCCCGGCGTGCGGTCCGCCGATTGGCGCAAGGTCGCCCACCTCCACAGCGTGAAGGCGGTGGTGGGTGGCTTCACCCGCGGTGAGGGCGGCCGGTCCGCGACCTTCGGGGCGCTCGTGCTCGGCCTGTGGGACGGACCCCGGCTGCGCTGGATCGGCAATGTCGGCACCGGCTTCGACGACCGGCAGCTCGTGGCCATCCGCGGTGCCCTCGATGAGATGGGGCGCGACGACACCCCGTTCCATCCCGATGGCGAGCTCCCGGCGATCACGCCGGTCGAGCCGGCACTGGTGGCGGCGGTCGGCTACCGCAACTGGACCACGGCGGGAAGGATCCGCCACCCCCGCTTCAAGGGATTCACGGACGACGCCGCGAAGAGCCTCACCTGGGAGGCGGAGGGACCGGGGTGAAGCGGGTTGCGGAGGCGCTCACCATGCCGTGAGCCCTCGACGGCACCCGGCACGATCTACTTGCAGATGGCATGATTGTTCCCGGTGTCGAGGGGGATGGTTCTGATGTCGCGCCAGTCGCCGGATCGCGTCACGCTCGGGGCGTTCGGCGTCCTCGTGCTCATCGGCGGCGTCAACTTCGTGGCGGTGCGGTACTCCAACCGGGAGCTCGCCCCGCTGTTCGGCGCCGGGCTGCGCTTTGTGGTCGCGGCCGCGCTGCTGGTCGGCTTCGTGGCGATTCGAGGAGTCCCCCTGCCGCGCGGGAGGGTCCTGCGCGCCACCCTGATCTACGGGATCCTGTCGTTCACGATCGCGTATGCCCTCGCCTACTGGGCGCTTCAGGAGCTCTCTGCCGGTGTCGGTGCCGTGGTCTTCGGGGCCACGCCGCTCATCACGCTGTTTCTCGCCGCCGCGCACCGCGTCGAGCGTCTCTCAGGCAGAGGGATCGCCGGTGCGCTCCTCGCCATGGCCGGCATCGCCGTGCTCGCCAATCCGGCGTCGGATGCGGCCGTCCCCATCCTCCCGCTCCTCGCCATGCTCGTGGCCGCCCTGTCCGCCTCCGAGGCCGGCGTCGTGCTCAAACTCGTTCCACCGAGCAACCCAATCGCCACCAACGCGGTGGGCATGGCTGTGGGTTCGACGATCCTGCTGGCGATCTCGGCCGTGGCCGGTGAGTCGTGGCGTCTCCCCGAGGAGGCATCCTCGTGGCTGGCCCTGTCGTACCTGGCGGTCCCGGGATCCATCGGGCTGTTCGCCCTGTTCCTCTTCGTCCTCGGACGGTGGACGGCTTCCGGAGTGTCGTACATGACGGCGCTCTTTCCCGTGGTGGCGATGATCGCCGGTCGCCTCATCGCCGCTGAGCCCATCACCATGACCGGGATCGTCGGCGGGGCGATCGTGATCGCCGGTGTCTACGTCGGGGCGCTGCGACGGTCGCCTGCCCCGGTATCCGGCGTCGCGCCCCCCACCGAGGCCGGGACGGCGTAGACCCAGGGCATCGGGTCTCGGATGCCTACCCCGCCTTGCGCTTCGCCTTGGTGGCTTCGACGCTCGCCTTCAGCGCTTCCATGAGGTCGACGACGCCAGTGGGCTGGGGAGCGGTGGGCGACACGATCTCCTGACCCTCCATCTTGCGTCGGGCCAGTTCCTCGACCGCCTCGCGGGAGTCGTCGACCCACTGGGTCGGATCGAAGGGGGCGGTGAGGTTGTCGATGATCATCTCCGCCATCCGCACCTCCTCGGGCCGGACCTCGATCTCCTCGGCGAGCTCCTCGAAGTCCGGTTCGCGGATCTCGTCCGGCCAGTACATCGTCTCCATCACGATGACCCCATCCTCGGTGCGCAGGGTGGCGGGGTACTCGCGGTCGCGGATCGCCACCCGGGCCAGGCCGACCATGCCGCGCGTCGCCAGCGCCTTGGCCAGGATGCGGTAGGCCTTGATCCCGGTCTTCTCGGGCGAGAGGTAGTAGGAGGAGCGGTAGAAGATCGGATCGATCTCCTCCGACTTCACGAACTGGACGACGTCGACCATGCCGCCGGTGCTCTTCGCCTTCAGGGCGGCTTCGAGCTCGTCGTCGGTGAAGACCACGTAGCGGTCCTTCTCGAACTCGTAGCCCTTCACGATCTCCTCGAAGGGCACCTCTTCGCCGTCGCTCTCGGCGACGCGCTTGTACTTGATGCGGGAGTGATCGCCGCTGCGCAACTGGCGGAACTTGGGTCTCAGGTCGTCCGTGGCGCTGTACAGCCCCACCGGGATGGTGACCAGCCCGAACGAGATGGCGCCTTTCCAGATGGGACGCATGGCGAAGCCCCTCAGATCGCGAAAGCGAATCATAAGCGCGAGGTGGTCATCAGTCATCAGCCCGAATCTGGCTGAGGACTGACGACTGAGGACTCCAACCTCTCCGTCCGCTACCTTCATCGCTCGTGTCCGACTCTGCCGCGTCCGTTCCCGTCCTCGACCGCCGCAGTGTCATCATCTACGTCTCGGCGACGGTGCTCCTCGTCGTCTTCAACTACTGGGCCCTGCCCTCGTGGTTCCTGGGCACGTCGCTGCCCGATCGCATCGTGGCCCGACTCGGCGAAGACGCCGCGCAGTACCGCGAGTTGCTCGGCTACCAGTACTGGGGTGTCGCCAGCATCGTGCTGCGGGTGCTGGTGCCTGCGGCGCTCATCGTCTTCGTGTTGCGGGAGCGGCCACGCGACTTCGGGTTCCGCCTGCGCGGCCAGTGGCCGCAGCTGCGTCCCTACCTCATCGCCCTCGGGCTGATGATCCCGGTCCTGTTCCTGGTGTCGGGCATCGGGGAGTTCCAGGCCAAGTACCCGCTCTACGACGCGGCCGTGCTCGGGGGGTGGCACTTCTGGGGGTACCACCTCTTCTACGGCCTGCAGTTCCTCGGCCTGGAGGCCTTCTTCCGCGGGTACCTGCTGTTCGGCTTGTATCCCCGCCTCGGCACCCACGCCGTGGCGGTGATGATGATCCCCTACGTCATGATCCACTTCGGCAAGCCGGCGCCGGAGACCTTCTCGGCGATCGTGGCCGGTTTCGTCCTCGGCTATCTGGCGCTGAAGTCGAAGTCGTTCCTGTGGGGCTGGATGCTCCACTGGGGAGTGGCGCTCACCCTGGACGTGATGGTGATCGGCCGCGAGGTGGGGTTCGGCAAGATCGCTGGGGTGCTGTTTTAGGCGACCTCGAGGACCTCTCGCTCAAGGTTGGGCATCGAAGTAGAACCACACGGGTGAGGTGTTCTCTTCGACGACCTGCAGAAACCAAGTGCCCGGCGGCCAATTCTCCGAGAACGTTGTGCCGAACGATCCGGCGCAGCCCATATCGAAGTCCGCGAGCACGTGGGAGTACCCGCCAGATGCACCCATACGAGCGTAAAGGTGCTGACCTGGGGCCACTC
>JACRIT010000084.1 GCA_016215655.1 Acidimicrobiia bacterium | reverse complement strand
CGACTCGCCGAGTCGGTCAACTCGGTGACCCGGTTGTAGGTGCTGCCCTCCGACTGCTCCCCCACGATCACCTTCGAACCATCCCCACCGTCCACCAGGGTGACGATGGTGAAGATGGTGTTCTCATCCAAACGGGTGATGCTCCCATCGAAATACTCGATCGCCGCCCGGCCATCGACACCGGTGCGAATCGTGTAACCCTCCTCCAGGGCCTGACCATCCACGGCGAGACCGAAGTCAGCCGAGGGAGGCTGCACCTCGACCGTGCCGGCGAGGACCCGCAGCGAGGCCGACGCCTCGGGAACCTCGGCATCATCGGACCCACCACCCGAACACGCCGCCGCAGCAACGGTGAAAAAGACGACCGCAAGGACCGCAGCGCGACGCGTCGGAAAAGACATCACGGGCGTTCGACCTCTTCGGTATGGGACATTGGACCCGGGAACGACGAAACCATAGCGGACAAGCCCGCCAAGCGAGGCCTCCGCCGCCGCCTACCCGATCGCAGGACGCCCGGGCATCACCCAAAGGGCGGTGGGTCTAGGAGGTCAGACCGTGACGAACGCGGCCGAGCCCCGGCCGAGTTCGCATGGCGAGCCGATCTGCCGCCACCGCGCCTGCGAGCGCCAGTCCCAGCATCGCCAGGACCCATGTCGGAGGCTCACCGCCGCCGCCCCCGAGGGGGAGGGAGGATGCGCCCGCGCAATCGCCAGCAGGGTTCACCTGGAACTGGATCTCGAGGGATGTGACCAATCCGGAGGCCGAGGCCCTGAGCTTGACGACCCCATTGTTGGCGCCCGTGACGACCATCGTGGCAACACCATTGCTTGCGGTAGCCGACCCACCTCCGGCGAACGTCACCTCACCACCCCCCTCGAAGTCGAAGAACAGCACCTGAGTCGTGTCGTCGTCGACGGTATTGCCGTCAGCATCTTCGACGTAGGCGGTATACGTCCGCGAACAGCCCGGCTTGAGCTTGTTGGGCGAACCGGCGAGTCGGATCTGGTAAGCCGGACCCGTCGTCGTCGTGGTCGT
>JACRIT010000012.1 GCA_016215655.1 Acidimicrobiia bacterium | reverse complement strand
GTCAGTCTCCGGCGATGAAGTACACCCAGGTGCCGTCATCGATGATGCCGATCCGGTAGCCGTAGTAGCTGCCGAACTCGGCGAAGGTGTCCAGGTCGGCATCGTCGTAGAGCGGGAGAAGGGCCTGACGGTCGGCCTCCGGGACTGCACTCCACTCGGTGACGAACGCCGATGGCCATGCGTAGTAGGTGACGTCACCTGCCGTCTGAACACCGAACGGCCGGTTGAGCAACTCGGCGAGGAAGTACAGCACGGGTTCACCGGCGGCCTCGCGCTCCTGCCAGTAGGCGATCGGGTCGGTGTCGATCCCGAAGGTGTACGAGAACCCGGGGCCGAGCAGCGAGGCCAGGGTCGGCCAGTCGCAGCTCACGGCGGCGGCGAAGATCGCCTCACGCTTCGCCGCGATGATCGCAGGCAGGCCGGGCTGGTCGACGAGTTCGGTGGAGGCCCGGAAGCCTGAGCAGGTCCCGTCCGGAAGCGTCGTGGTGGTCTCTGGGTTCGCCGGAAGCAGCCACACCGGATGCTCGCGGATGTTGGTCTGACTGCCATCACGGGCGGACGACTCCCACACGATCAAGCTGCCCATCTGCGGGGCATCGACCTCGTACGGGATCGTGACCTCCCACTCGCCCCGGCACCCGGTGCCGCAGGTGGCGGTGGTGAAGCCTTCCCAGATGATGAGACCATCGCCGTCGACCAGCGCCAGGCTGACCGTCGCCTCGAAGACGTTGGCCGAGCCGCGCGCGATCAGCGGATTGGCGGTGCCGAAGTCGCCGTACGTGGGCGACTCGATGAGGATCGCCGGCAACAGGCCTTCGAAGTCGGCTCGGGTCGCCGGGTCGGGGACGATGATCCCCTCACCACCGAAGACCGTCGTGGCCACCCCCTCGATCTCGAAGCGCACGCCGTCGATCCCGTCGAGCCGGGTGAGGGTGAACACCACCTGGCCGAGACGACCCATCATCGAGAGCGTTCCGCCCCCGGAGCCGAACTCGGCGGACAGATCGACGGTGGCGATGCCATCGGCGACGGTCACCTCATTGATCGTCGTGCCCGGCGGGACCGCGCTCGAGATCGCCGGCACCGACGATGCCTCGTCGGCCGTCGGACCGTCGAGCAACGCCTGCAGGGTCCCGGTGAGCTCGTCGGGTCCATCGACCATGCGCGCCACCGGCATCAGGAAGGGGCCGCCGGGCCACGATTCACCGGTGGTGTCCACGAAGAAGTACACGGTGGTGGCCTCGTCGAGGTCGGCCAGGCTGGTGGTGGTCGCCACGGCATTCGAGGTCGTGGTGGCTTGGGCGGTCGTCGTGACGCCACCATCGGCGACACCGCGGGGCGCCGGCTCATCGAAGAACCAGAGGAGGCCGAATCCGACCACCGCCACCGAGACCGCCGCGGCGACGGCCGTCGCCCAGGCCGGCCAGGGACGGCGGACGCTGCCGGCAATGATGCGGTCGGCGACCGATGCCGGGGCCCCGGGCAGATCCTCGCCCGGGACCGGATTGTTGCGCTTCATCTCGTCGAACGGGTCGCGGCTCATCGCCCACCTCTTTCATCCCATGCTGCTTCCAACCGGGCCCGAGCCCGATGCAGCCGCACGACGGCTGCGTTCCGGGAGCACCCCAACGCCTTGGCCAGGCCGTCGGGACCGAGTCCTTCCCAGGCGACCAATCGGAGCACCTCGCGATCCGCGTCGCGCAGGGCCTCGAGCGCGGCATCGAGATCGGTCGCCTCTGCCTCGAACCGCCGCGGAGGCTCGGCCATCGCCCGAGCCTCCAGCCGGTCTTTGCGCAGGCGAGCGCGTTGCTGGTTCGCCACCACCCGGCGGGCCACCCCGTACAACCAGGGCAGCGCCTCGGGTTCGGGGGGCACGGAGCGAATCCGCCGCCACGCCACCGTGAACACCTCGGCAGCGGCATCGGCGGCATCGTCTCTTCCCAGCCGGCGTGCCGCATAGCCGTACACCGCCCCGTAGTGGCGTCCGAACAACTCCCGGAAGGTGTCTTCCATCGCAACCCCCCGAGATCCGGCACGGACCACAGTCATGGTGCTGTCCATGCTGGTACATGTCCGGAACAGGCGCGCGATTACTGCCGAATCGGCTGACGGCCGGCAGCCACCGACGCGCTAGCTTGCCCGGATCGACGCCAACGTGACTCGCTTCATCAAGGCCATCCCGCCGTCGCAGCGGCCGTTGTTCGATCGCCTCCAGGGCTTGATCCTCGGCATGTGCCCGGATGCCGAGGTGAGGATCTCCTATGGGGTCCCCCGGTATCGCGCCCCCAGTGGCCGATACGTGTTCCTGGGACTGTGGAAACAGGGTGTGTCGCTCCATGCCGTGGACTTCGAGGTGATCGCCGCGTTCAAGGAGCGCTACCCGCACATCAAGACCGGCAAGGGCAGCCTCAACTTCAAGACCACGGACGAGTTCACGGACGCCGCGGTCAAGAAGGTGCTCAAGAACGTGCTCTCATGAGGCGCAGGTATCAGGAGTCTCCCTCCGGCCGTGACCTGACATCCGACACCTGAGACGTCTCTTCCTCCAGCAGCATCGACGGCACGAACTCGGCACGGCCATGGCCCTTCACCACGAAGGTCCCCAACGGCCAGATCTCCACCTCTCGCTCCACCTCGACCTCCACGATGCGGGGGTCCCACGTGGGGTTGGGGGGACACACGCACCAGACCAGGCGGCCTCCATTCACGGCGGCGAACCGTGCCGCTTCCTCGGCGGGCGTGCCACGGGCGCCAAACGGAAGAAACGTGACAGGGGCCGCGGCGAGTGCGGCGGCATCGGCGGCGGCGTCGGCCTCCGCCTGAGCCCGCAACCAACCCCCAACGCCACTCATCCCCACCGCCAGCACCAGTGCGACCGCGAGCGGTCCGAGGACCGCCACGGCCGCGCTCCCCCGCTCCCTCACCGCTCCACCCGCATCACTGCTCTCGCCACGAGTACCACCTCGAAGCCCCCGAAGAGAGGAGTGGCGATGCGATGGCGCAGCCGGACCACCACTTCTGCCTTGCCACCGACCACATGCTCCCGGCTCACCGAGACCCGCGCCCGTTCCGCGGCGTCGGGAGGCAGCGATCGTCGAACCGCGGCGACCGCACGCTCGATCTCCGGAGTGGCTGCGGCCTCCCGCGCACCCTCGCGGGCGGCGTGGCTGACCTCGAGCTGAAGACGAGCCGCCACCGCCACCTCGACGACGGCGAGGACGGCGGCGAGCACAAGGGGGAGCACGAGCACGAACTCCACCACAGCACTCCCCCGCTCAACCCTGCGTCGCAAAGCCGCGTACCCGGTTGACCACCGCCTCGAAGAACGAGGGCAGCACGTCGGAGCCGGCCACCCAGGAGATGAGCGCCAGGGCCACGATGGCCGCGGCAACGATCACCAGGGCGTACTCGGCAGTCGCCTGACCCGACTCGGATTGCATGGCGAAGCTCCTTGCTTCAGGGAATGGGGGCGAGCCGCGCCAGGGCTTGGAGAACGGCCGGACCGACGGCGAGGACGACGAACCCGGGGAGGATGAGCAAGGCAAGGGGCAGCAGCAGCCGCACCGGGAGCCGGCGGGCCGCGGCGATACGCGCCGAATGTCGGGCGTGCCGCACCCGGTCGGCATGCGCCGCGACCGCCGCCGCCACCGGTGCCCCGGAGGTGGCGGCTGCGGCCACCACCCTCCCCAGGTCGGCCAGCCGGCCACCGACGCCGAGCATCGCCGGACCCGATCCGCACCGGTCCATGTCGATGAGCAGCGCCGAGATCTCGGCACCGAGTTGGGGATGGAGGTGGACTCGGGCCGACTCGAGTGCCCCGCGCACCGTGCGACCTGCGGCCACCCCGAGAGCGATGAGATCGGCGAGCAACACGACGTCCTCGTCGGCGCGGCGGCGCCCACGAGTCACGGCGGCGGCCCGCCGCCAGCGGATCGTCGCCACGAGCACCGCGCCCACGGCCGCCGCGGCGACCGGCATCGCCACCACCGCCCATCCGGCGAGGGCAGCCGACTCGGGGCGGGGTTCACCGCGGCGGGCCGCGGCCCACCCTGCGACGAGTGCCACCGCGGCGGCGATCATCGTTCTGACCGCCGCACCATCGTCGCCACCACGGCGACGCCGGCGACCTGCAGAGCGAGCCCGACAGCGACGACGACTCCGAGCGCGGGATCGCCGGCGATGTCGAGGCGACCCGAGGCAAACGATCCCGCCAACACGAGGATCGGAAGGCCGGCCACGACCCACGCCGAAGCCCGCGCCTGGGCGGTCAGGGCGCGTCGCTCCCTGATCAGCTCGCCTTCGCGCGCCGCGCTCACCGCCAGTGATTGCATCACCGCCGCTGCCGGGCCGCCGCTCTCTGCGGCCAGGAGCCACGCCGCAGCCGCGATCCGGCCGTTCACCGCAAGGGCGTCGCCGAGCATCCCGGCAACGAGCGGGGCGGGAAGGCCGGCAGCGGCGGCCCGAGTCGCCGCTCGGAGCGGGAGTCGATCGCTGCGTTCACCGGCGGACACGAGCGACGATCGCAACGAGGCTCCGGCGGAGAGCTCCGCACTCAACGCCAGCAAGAAGGCGGCTTCTTCGTCGGGACCGGCCCGGCGACCCCGCCGACTCCACCCGGCCCACGCCGCGTACCCGGCAATGCCGGCCAGTGCCACCGCGGGCTCGATCGCCACGAGCCACCCGATGGTCACGAGGACGGTCGGGACGCCGGCAATGAGCCCGAGAGCCACCAGCACGACCGTCACCATCCCCACACCGTCCGCATCCCCTCGCCTTCGACCCGGGCGACCTCCACCACTCGGCGCCTACCCCCACGCCGTTCGAGATGGACCACGATCTCGATGGCGGCGCGCAGCATGCGGCGCATCGCCGCCTCGGGAAGCCGCGTGTCACCGGCGAGCGCCAGGGTCTCGAGACGCCACAATGCCTCGTCGGGTCCGTTGGCGTGCACCGTCCCCATCGAGCCGGCGTGACCGGTGCTCATGGCCTGGATGAGGTCGAAGGCCTCGGCGCCACGGACTTCCCCCACCACGATGCGATCGGGTCGCATGCGCAGGGCATGGCGCACCAACGTGCGCAGCGTGATCTCGCCGGCTCCTTCGGCGTTGGGGGGCCGGGACTCGAGCCGGACCACATGCCCGTGCAGACGCAACTCGGCGGCGTCCTCGACGGTGACCACCCGCTCGCCCCCGGGGATCTCCGCGGAGAGCACGTTCAACATCGTGGTCTTGCCGGAACCGGTCCCACCGCACACGAGGACATTGCGGCGCTCGCGCACGGCTTCGGCGAGCAGCGCCGCGCCTGTCGGATCGATCGCGCCGGCGTTCACCAGATCATCGAGCGAGGTCATCGCGGTGCGGAATCGTCGAATCGCCAGCACCGGCCCATCCACCGCGGCCGGCGGGATGACCGCATGAAGCCGTGAGCCATCGGGGAGACGAGCGTCGACGGCCGGAGAAGCCCGGTCGATGCGCAGCCCCAGGGGGGCGATCACCCGTTCCACCGCTGCCACCACCGCGGCTTCGCCCGAGAACGCCACCGCGGCGCGATCGAGCACGCCCGCCCGCTCCACCCACACCTCGTCGGGTCCGTTGACGAGGATGTCGGTGACCAGCGGATCGGCGATGAAGGGCTCGAGGGGGCCGAGCCCGATCAACTCATCGACGGCGCGCCCCGCCGCATGGGGATCGAGCGGCGCCTCCTCGGCGGCGATGGCGATAGCCGCTCGTGTGACCTCCGACCGCCGCAGCGGCACCCCCGAGGCGACGATCCGCTCGATGATGCGACTCACCGCGACCATGGGAACCTCCAGGCATGCCTCCACGCCCCGATCCAGCGATCGCGCCCCACGGGGCGACGGCCGCGGAGGAGCGCGGCCACGGTGGCGGGATTGGGTACCGGAAGCCGGACTCCTTCGGTGGGCATCCGGGCGAGGATCGGGGTCGCCTGATAGACCGCCGGACGATCCCCGGCGGCAAAGAGGCGGCCGGGAACGAGCAATCGAACGGGCACCACCGGGAACGGGAATCCCTCGGGGTACGGGCGCGGGGGCAGCCGGAGCACGACGGTGGCGTGGGCGGCGATCAGCGCCCGGATGACCTCACCGGCGTCTGCAGGGGCCACTCCGCCGTTGCGCACCACCCCCACACCGGGACGAGGCACGAGGTCGGGACGCCGCACGCCTTCGGACACGAGAGCGGCCAGCGAGCGCTCCCCCGGGTAGTTCGGGCCGCCAGGATCGAGATCGACCACGATCGCGGAGCCGGCGGCAATGGCGAGGCCCAGCGGGGCGAGCGCGCCGAGGAGTCCGTCCTCCGGGGTCCAGACCGCAACCGCCGGAATCGTTCACGCTCCTGATCGGGCGGCGAAACCGTACGAATCGGTGTCACGCGCTTCAAGGGGTCTGATCGCAGCAAGCCATCCCCCGTATGATCCGATCCGAATGACCGAAGCCGCCTTTTTCGATCTCGACAAGACGATCATCGCCAAGTCCTCGACCCTGGCATTCAGCGGCAGGCTCTACAAGGCCGGAATGCTGGGACGGCGCACGCTGCTGCGCGCTGCCATGGGGCAGTTGATGTACCTCATCTTCGGCGCCGACGAGGAGTCGCTCGACCGAGCCCGCGAGGCCATGCTCTCCCTCACCAAGGGGTGGGACCGCGCCGAGGTGGAACGAATCGTGGAGGAGGCACTCGAAGAGGTCGTGGCGCCCCTGGTGTATGCCGAGGCCCTCTTTCTCATCGACGAACACGTCCGCGAGGGTCGGCGGGTCTTCATCGTCTCCGCTTCTCCGGAAGAGGTGGTGCGGCCACTGGCCCGCTACATCGGTGTGCCGGACGTGATCGCCACCCGCGCCCGGGTCGATGAGCACGGCAAGTACACCGGCGAAGTCGACCTCTATGCCTACGGGCCGGCGAAGGCCGAGGCAGTCAGAGCCGTGGCCGACGCCGAGGGGATCTCGCTCGCGGAGTCGTATGCCTACTCGGACAGTGTCACCGACCTCCCGATGCTCGAATCGGTGGGGCATCCCCACGCCATCAACCCGGAACGGGAACTGCGGGAGATCGCCGAGAAGCGGTCGTGGCCGATCCTCGAGTTCCGCCGCAGAGTGTCACTGGCGAAGCGGCTCACCCAGCCGGTGCCGCTGATCTCGGGCGCGACGGTGGCGGCGGTGATCGGAGCGGTCATCGCCTGGGCGATCATCCGCAAGAAGCGCGATCAGGCCTGAGCGCGGTCGGGAACACCGCAGCCACCCCTACCGTTCTCATCGCAGGCGCGAGCTCAGGAGGGGTATCCATGTCCACCAAGTCGACGATGGTCACCGCCGACGCCGCCCTCAGGGGCCGCACCGCCGCGATGCCGGTGCCGACGCACCACGCCGTGCTCGGCACGCCGCTGCAGCCGCCGTTTCCGGAAGGCATCGAGACGGCGGTGTTCGCCATGGGCTGCTTCTGGGGCGCCGAGAAGGAGTTCTGGGAGACGTCCGGCGTGTACTCGACGGCGGTCGGATACTCCGGCGGTTTCACCCCGAATCCCACCTACGAGGAGGTGTGCTCCGGCCGCACCGGTCACGCCGAGGTCGTGCTCGTCGCCTATGACCCCTCGAAGGTGCGATACGACGACCTGCTCGCCGTGTTCTGGGAGCGTCACGATCCCACCCAGGGAATGCGGCAAGGCAACGACCACGGCACCCAGTACCGCTCGGCGATCTACACCACGGGTGATGCCCAACTCGAAGCGGCGCAGCGCAGTCGTGAGGTCTTCCAGGCCACGCTGACGAGTGTTCGGATGGGGGCGATCACCAGCGAGATCCGCCCGCTCGGCGAGTTCTACTACGCCGAGGACTACCACCAGCAGTACTTGATGAAGAACCCGAACGGGTACTGCCCGGATCACTCGTGCGGGGTGAAGTTCCCGAGGGGCTGAAGAGCGCAGTGCGCAATGCGCAATGCGCAATACGCGTCACGCCCGGTACGGCGCCTCGGAATCGATGTCACCCACGAATTGCGGCAGATCGGTGTGGCCGAGCTGCTGGCGGATGGCCTGGTTCTCCCCGTTGTGATACCAGTAGTGGTAGATCGTGCGCTGCAAGAGGTTGCCGAACGAGGTGATCTCCCGACCCTTGTTCACGGCCATGGCGAGGAGGCGTTCGTCGGTGGCTTCATCGAGCCATTGGTCGGCGGCAACCGTGATCGCCCGCCAGGCGGACATGACCTCGTCGAGGGGAGGCGTGCTCGCCGGCGCCCGGAAGGCGAAGGCGGTATCGATCTCGGGAAAGAGCACCTCGCCCCCGGCATACCGCACGAAGTAGCGCTGCTCCTGCCAGGCGAGGTGCCCAACGTTCCAGGAGATCGAGTTCGCCGGAAGCAGTCGCATCCGGGCCTCCTCGTCGGTCAACCCCGCCAGCCCGCGGGCGAACTCGGAACGGGTGAAGCGAAGCTGGTCGACCAACGGGTGTGACATGGGGTTCCTTCCGGTGGGACGGGGCTACGAGTCCTTGGTGCCCGCGGCGGCGGCCGCGGCCAGACGCTCTGAGGACAGACGCGGCAACGCGTAGACGAGCAGAACGGCGTTCACGAGGGCGCCCACGAAGAACGGCCAGCGCAGGGCATCCGACCGCCCCACGAGCGGAGTCGCCAGGGCCACGACACCCCCACCGATGATCGAGCCGATCGGCATCATCCCCCAGGCGAAGAACCGGTACACCGAGTTCACCCGGCCCAGGAGTGCGTCGGGGATGATCGATTGGCGGAACGAGACGGTGATCACGTTCCACACCAGCGAGGTGAAGGTGCCGATGACGAACATGAGGAAGACGATCCACCATCGGCCGGCCATGCCGGTGATGGCCGACGTGATGCCGCCGAAGGCGATCGCCATCGCGAGGGCGGGACCCTTTCCCATCCGGGCGGTGACCTTGGGTGCGAGCACGCTTCCCAAGACCCCGCCGATCGCCCCGCCCATCATCAGCAGGGAGAAGATGAATGCGGCCACGGTGTCAGCTCCGAAGAACTCGGCGACCGGACGCAGCACGCCGGAGAACAGGCCGGTCTCGAGATCCAGGTTCTCCTGGGCGAACAGGATGAAGGTGGCAAAGATGATCATCCCCGAGGCGTTGAGGAAGCCGAGGATCACCGCCATGGGCCGCAGTACGGGGTGCTTCCACAGCCAGAGGAAACCCTCCTTGATCTCGCCCTTCCAGTCGACCCGGGAAGCGATGTGCGCCTCCGAACGCGAACGCGACCTGAAATCGCCACCGATGAGGAACACCAGCCCGGCGGCGACGGCGAACGAACCTGCGTCGACGAAGAACGGCAGGGCGAGACCGATGCCGAGGAGGGTGCTCCCCAGTGGCGGGCCGAGGAACGAGTTCATCACCATCTCAGCTCCCCACAGGTTGCCGTTGGCTCGCTCCAGTTGGTCGGCGGCAACGATCGCGGGCATGAACGTCTGCGCCGCGTTGTCACGGAGCACTTCGGCCATGCCCATGAGCACCGCGGCGACCATCAGCGCCAGATAGAGACCGTGTTCGGTGCCGCCGCCGGCACCCCCGGCGATGTCTCCAGGCGAGGGCAGGCGGTCGCCGACACCGATCACGGCGACGGCGACACCACATGTGACGACGGCGCGCACCACATCCATGGCCACCATGAGCTTGCGGCGATCCATGCGGTCGGTGATCACACCGGCGGGGAGGGTGAACAGGAGCCAGGGCAGCCGCTGCGCCACCACGATCAGCGAAATCAGGACCGGGTTGCGCGTCACCGCCGAGGCCAGCCACGGATAGGCGATCGCCCCGACGCCGTCACCGAGGTTGCTCACCACGCTCGCGAGCCACAGCCTCCAGTAGTTGACGCCGAGGCGGACCTTGGGTGGCGCAGCAGCCGTCGTCATGCCGACGAGTCTCCCAGATCGCCCCAGCCACCACCACATCCCTGCCAAGCTTGGGCCGTGACCCGGATCACCGTCATTCGCGCCGACATCACCGCTCAGGCTGTCGACGCGGTGGTGAACGCAGCCAACGAACGCCTCAGCCACGGTGGTGGTGTCGCCGCCGCGATCTCACGAGCCGGAGGACCGGCGATCCAGGCCGAATCCGATGCGTGGGTGGCAGCCCACGGGCTGCTCTCCCCCGGGATCGCCGCGATCACGTCGGGAGGTGCGCTGCCGGCACGGTGGGTGGTACACGTCGCCGGTCCGATCCATGGCGAGGGGCACGACGACCCCGGCCTCCTCACCATTGCGGTACGCACCGCGCTCGACGCCGCGGTGTCGGTCGGTGCCCGGTCCGTGGGGCTGCCGGCGATCTCCGCAGGGATCTACGGGTATCCGATGACCGAGGCGACCGCAGTCATCACGCAGGCGGTCCTGGACTGGTGCACCGAGCACCCCGAGGCCCTGGACGAGGTGCGGTTGGTGGGTTGGAGCGACGACGCCGTGAGCGGGTTCGAGCTTGGACTCCGTAATGGGTGACGGGCCACTCAGGCTCGGAGCCACACCTCGTCGCCCAACCGCACCGTCCTGGGACGAGCCAGGTGTGTCACCTCCAGGATGTAGCCGCGCATCCCGTCGTCGAGAAAGGCGACGTCCTCGGGTTGGTCGTGTTTCGCCACGACCACATCGAGGCCCTTGATCCACGAGGCGAACTCGGCACAGGGGGCGGCGACCCGGGCCTGACGCACCTCGAACTCCTCATCGCGGGACCGCACCACGAGGGCACCGGTGAGATCGGAGAGGGCGAGCCGGCCCGGGGTCTCCACGATCACGTTCTCGCCGGCGCATCCGAGCGGGGCGGCACCGAACCGTCCCGCCATGCGGTCGTAGTGTCCGGTGAATCCGATCGAGAGCGCCCGCCGTCCCCCGGCCTGGCTGCGAGGGTGGGCGGCGTGATGGGTATCGAGCACCCAGGCGCCCTCATGACGGCCGACGATCCCCAACGGTCCGATGGCGGCCTCCTCCACCGCGAGGATCGCGGTGGGGTCGTACCCGATTCCGCGTGCCTTCAACGGATCGCGTTGCACCTGGAGTCGCACGATGGGGCCGAGCAGGCGGTCAGACATGGCGGGATTCTTGCAGCTGTCAGTCTCCAGTCATCAGTCTTCAGTCCGAAACGCGATTCCGGCTGATGACGTCTTCAACCGCGTCCCAGCACCTCGTTGAGGAGGTCTGGCCGATCGGTCACGATCCCGTCGACGCCGAGGTCGAGGAGGCGCCGCATCGACGCCGGATCGTTCACCGTCCACACGTGCACCTGCTTGTCCCCGCGATGGGATGCCGCGACGAGCCGACGGGTGACGCTGCGCTCGGGGATCTGCAGGGCATCGAAGGCCCCGGTGACGGTGCGGCCCAGCCTGGCGACACCCAGAGCTCGCACCACCTCGCCGGGACCGGCCGCGGTCGCCACCCGCTCCCCCGAGGCCGCCCGCACACGACGCACCCTGAGGTCGTAGAACGATCCGATCAGCACCCGGTCTTCGATCCCGAGACGACGCACTTCTGCGGCGACGGCCGCCTCGATCCCCGGCTGCTTGAGGTCGAGATTGAACTGCACCGCGGGAAAGGCTCGCACCGCCTCCTCGAGGAGGGGCATCCCCACGCCCGTGCCGCGACGGGGAAAACCATGCACCGCGTCGAAACGGTAGGCGGCGTCGAGGTCGCGAAGCGTTGCCCAGTCGTGATCCCAGAACCGCCCTACCCCGTTGGTGAGTCGCTCCAGCGAGTCGTCATGGAAGATCACGACCTTGCCATCGTGCGAGACGTGGAGATCGGTCTCGATGTAGCGGTACCCGAGATCCACCGCCCCCTGGAACGCCACCATCGTGTTCTCCGGCCACAGGACCCGCGAGCCGCGATGAGCAAAGCGAATGGGGTGCTCGTGGAGCAGATAGGGCTTCACGAGCTCCGCAATCCGCAATGCGCAATGCGCAATGCGCCTCCGCAGTCCGCTGCCAGTTGCCAATCGCCAGTTGCCGAATGCCTCATCCCACCCACTCCCCGCTCTTCATGACCTTCCACACCAGGTCGGTGCCGGGGCGGTAGGGGATGTGCAGGTACGACGGGGCGTCGAGGATCACGAGGTCGGCGACGGCGCCGGGAGTCACACGGCCGCGGTCGGCCAGCCGCAACGACCGGGCGCCGCCGAGCGTCGCCGCCCAGATCGCCTCCTCCGGGGTGAGGCCCATCTCCAGGCAGGCCAGCGCGATCACGAGCGGCATGCTCTCGACGTTCGAGGTACCGGGGTTGCAGTCCGTGGCGATCGCCACCGTGACCCCGGCATCCCACAGCATGCGGCCGGGTGCCTGCGGTGAACGCATGGAGAAGGACGCCGCCGGCAGCAGGGTGGCCACCACCCCGGCGACGGCGAGCGCCGCAGCGTCTTCGGGGGTGGCGTGGTCGAGATGGTCGGCAGAGGCGGCGCCGAGCTCTGCGGCGAGTGCCGCCGCTCCCGTGTGAGAGAGCTGCTCGGCGTGAAGACGGAGGCCGAGGCCGAGCCCGGCGGCGATGGTGAGGATGCGGCGGGCATCGTCGACGGTGAAGGCGCCCCGATCGACGAAGACGTCACAGAAGTCGGCGTTGCCCGGGATGGTGGGAAGCATCTCCTCGACGACCAGTGCGACGTAGTCCGCACGCTCCATTCCCCGATCGGGGACATGGGCTCCGAGGAAGGTCGGGACGACGGTCGGTCGGGTGTCCGAGCCGACGGTGACCTGCCACTCGTGAAGCTCATGGGAGGTCCCGTCCGGAGCGAGGTCGATGCTCCCCATGGTTCGGGAGGCCCTCTGCCCTGCCGCCACCGCGGCATGGAGCAGGCGCATCTCGTCGAATGCGGTGAGCCCGTATCCCGACTTCACCTCGACGGTCGTCGTGCCCATCCGAAGCATCCGGCCCATTCGTGACGCCGCCGCATCGACCAACTCCGAGCTCGAAGCCGCCCGCGTCGCCGCCACCGTGGAGTGGATGCCCCCACCGGAGGCGAGGATCTGCTCATACGACTCACCACGGAGGCGTCGGGCGAACTCTTCGGAACGATCCCCGGCGTACACCAGATGGGTGTGGGCATCGACGAACCCCGGCATCATCGCCCGCCCCTCGACATCGAGGATCACGGTGTCGGGATGGGTTCGCGGGGTGGCAGCGGCAGGCCCCACCCAGGCGATGTCGCCGCCTTCGATCACGATCGCGGCGTCGCGAACCACGGCGACATCGCCGGGGACGCCCGAGGCGTTGGTGACGAGTTGACCGATGTTGGTGATGAGCATCGCTACCCGCTACCCGCTTCCCGCAAGAAGCCACCGCGCGTTCTGGCGGGAAGCGGGCGGCGGGAGGCGGGAGGCGTCATCCTTCCTCCATCGGAATCCGCACCCCGCGGTCGCGGGCGACCCGCCGTGCGATCTCGTATCCGGCATCGGCGTGGCGCATGACTCCGGTCCCGGGATCGTTCGTGAGGACACGCTGCAGACGCAGGGCACCCTGATCGGTGCCATCCGCCACCACCTGGGCACCGGCATGTATCGACTTGCCCATGCCGACACCGCCGCCGTGGTGGACCGCCACCCATGCCGCGCCCGAGGCGACGTTGAGCAGTGCGTTGAGGATCGGCCAGTCGGCGATGGCGTCCGAGCCATCGAGCATCGCCTCGGTCTCACGATACGGCGAGGCCACCGAGCCGGAGTCGAGGTGATCCCGGCCGATCACGATCGGAGCGGACACCCTCCCGGCGCGCACGAGGTCGTTGAAGGCCAGGCCCGCACGGTCGCGCTCGCCGTAGCCGAGCCAGCAGATGCGCGCCGGCAGGCCCTGGAACCGGACCCGCTCCTCGGCCATGGCGATCCAGCGATGCAACGCCCGGTCCTCGGGGAAGAGGTCGAGGATGGCACGGTCGGTGGCGGTGATGTCGGCCGGGTCGCCGGAGAGCGCCACCCACCGGAACGGGCCCTTGCCCTCTGCGAAGAGCGGACGGATGTAGGCCGGCACGAATCCCGGATAGGCGAAGGCGTCGGCGAACCCTCCGAGGCGGGCCTCACCGCGCAGGTTGTTGCCGTAGTCGAACACCTCGGCACCCGCCTCGTGGAACCCGACCATGGCGGCGCAGTGCTTCGCCATGGAGAGGCGCGCCTCCTCCACATAGCGATCGGGATCCTTGTCCCGAAGCCGGTCCGCCTCGTCGAGGTCGTAGCCCAGTGGAACGTATCCGTTGAGCGGGTCGTGTGCCGAGGTCTGGTCGGTGACGATGTCGATCTCCACGCCCCTACGCAGCAATTCGGGAAACACCTCGGCGGCATTGCCGACGACGGCCACCGAGAGCGGGCGGCGCTCTCGCTTGGCGGCGAGCACGCGGTCCACTGCATCGTCGAGATCGTCGGCCATCTCATCGAGGTATCGAAGTTCGATGCGCCGAAGGATCCGCGCCGGATCGACGTCGACGCACAGGGCGACGCCATCGTTCATCGTCACCGCCAGGGGCTGGGCGCCCCCCATCCCCCCGACACCGGCGGTGAGGGTGAGCGTGCCGGCAAGAGTCCCGCCAAAGCGCTGCTCGGCGATGGCGGCGAAGGTCTGAAAGGTCCCCTGCAGGATTCCCTGGGTGCCGATGTAGATCCAGGACCCGGCCGTCATCTGGCCGTACATGGTCAGCCCTGCCGCCTCCAGTTCCCAGAAATGCTTCCAGTCGGCCCAAACGGGAACGAGCAGGCTGTTGGCGATGAGCACCCGCGGGGCCATCTCGTGGGTGCGGAACACACCCACCGGCTTGCCCGATTGCACCAACAGGGTCTCGTCACCCTCCAGCCCGGCGAGGATCCGCACGATGGCGTCGAAGGCCTCCCAGGAGCGGGCCGCCCGGCCGGTGCCGCCGTACACCACCAGATCGTCCGGGCGCTCGGCCACCTCGGGATCGAGGTTGTTCATCAGACAACGCAGTGCCGCCTCCTGCAACCAACCCTTGGTGGTGAGGGTGGTGCCGCGCGGAGCGCGCACCGGACGTGGACCGCTCATGGTGCCTCCTGGCCTTCCGCGTACACGCAGACAGGCTTGCCCCGGAATCGGGCGCTGGTCCGATCTGCGCGTGCTCGCAGGCTACCGGAGGGGCCTTTCGGCGGATGCATCGCCGGGTAAAGGGGCGGTACGCTCCGCGGCGATTCGTCGAGAAGGAGTCGCCGCCATGTCCATGCCCGATCTCGTCTACCGCCGTGCGGTCGATCCCAAGCGGGGCTTGGCCGCCACCGGCATCGTCTTCATCAAGTTCCTGCTCGCCATCCCCCACCTGATCATCGTCAATGCGCTGCAGTCCCTCGGCTTCGCCGTCGCCTACATCGGATACTTCGTGGTGGCCTTCACCGGGGCGATGCCGGGAGGCATCTACCGGTTCCTCGAGATCTGGTACGGGTGGTCGGCTCGCACCTGGGGATGGATCATCGGGTTCACCGATGTCTACCCGCCGTTCGAGATCGATCCCGAGTACCCGGTCGCGGTGCGGATGGCAAAGCCCGACAAGCCCAGCAAGGGTTGGGCGGTTGCCGGGATCTTCTTCCTGAAGGCCGTCGTGCTCATCCCCCACTTCATCGCACTGGCATTCGTGCTGCTCGCGGCGAGCCTGGCCGTCTGGTTCGGCTACTTCGCCGTGCTGTTCACCGGATCGTTCCCCGTGGGCATCCAGGACTTCGCCGCCGGAGCCATGCAATGGGTGTTGCGGGTCAACGCCTTCTTCGCCGGCATCACGGACGACTACCCCAAGTTCAGCCTGCAGATCACCCCTGCCGCGTAGAGCGGAGGCAGATCGCATCGTCCGCCCGGCGCGGCTTGCCGCGCCGGGCGACGGCGTTGCAGGAGGCACGCCACCGGCAGAAGCCATGGCGCGACGGCTCCCCGAAACGGTGGCGACGCG
>JACRIT010000081.1 GCA_016215655.1 Acidimicrobiia bacterium | reverse complement strand
CCTGTGGAAGATGGCGCGTGTCGGGCGTCCCGCGATGGCGCCGGGGGGCGGGTTCGCCGTGGTTCCCGTCACCACCTACGACGTCGAGGCCAACAAGGGACGCACCCGCCTCTATCGGGTGGGACGGGACGGCACGGCCACGCCGCTCACGGCCGAGGGCACCGACAGCACCAACCCCGTGGTGTCGCCCGACGGAACCCGGGTGGCCTTCCTCCGCAAGGGCGATGCCGACGACGCCAAGCCCCAGGTGCACGTCATGCCCCTCGACGGAGGCGAACCGGAGTGCCTCAGCGACCTTCCCCTGGGAGCAGCCGGCCCGCAGTGGATGCCCGATGGCACGGCGCTCATCGTCCCGGTGACGGTGATCGTGGGCAAGGAGGGCATCGAGGAGACCCGGGCCGAGGTGAAGGCCCGCGCTGATCGCAAGCTCAAGGCCAAGGTGACCGAGGATCGCTTCTACCGCTACTGGAACCGCTGGATGACCGACGGCGAGGTGCAGCATCTCTTCCGCCTCGACATCGCCTCCAAGGCGCTCACCGATCTCACCCCGGGATGGGAGCGCCCCCTCGACTACGAGAACGTGGAGACCGCCTTCGACGTGTCGCCCGACGGCACGGAGATCGCCTTCCATTCGATGTCGGTCGATCGCCCCTACGAGGACATGGCCTTTGCGGTGTACACGGTCGTGCCCGGGGAGGCCCCGCGGCGGCTCTGGCCGGATGGACCGACGATGCAGCGGCGCCCTCGCTACTCCCCCGACGGCAGCCGCATTGCCTTCGGCTTCGCCGTCGAGTACCCCGGGTTCTACGGCGACCGGGTGCGACTGGCGACTCACGATCGCGTGGCGGCAGACCCCGTCGTGCTCACCGAGGCGTGGGATCGGTCGTGTGCGGGCTGGGAGTGGACCCCCGACGGCACCCACCTGGTGTTCGTCGGGGAAGACGATGCCCGCCAGCACCTCTTCTCGATTCCCGCCGCCGGCGGCGACCCCGCGGTGATTGCCCGTGGCGGGTGGATCAGCGGAGTGACCCCCACCGCCGACGGCGCGGTGTGGTGCAATCACGGCTCGATCAACGCCCCCGACGATGTCGCCATCGCCACCGGCGGCGAGGTCCGCCGCATCACCGAGTTCAACGCCGCGGTGCTCGCCGACCTCGAGCTGGGGCGAGTGGAGGACGTGCGTTTCGCCGGTGCCGACGGCGACGAGATCCAGATGTGGGTGGTCTACCCGCCGGGTTTCGATGCGACCAAGCAGTGGCCGCTCGTCCACGACATCCACGGCGGGCCGCACGGCGTCAACGGCGACACCTGGCATTGGCGCTGGAACCCGCACGTATTCGCCGCCCCCGGCTACGTGGTGGCCGCGGTCAACTTCCACGGGTCGTCGTCATGGGGCAACGGGTTCGCCAAGTCGATCCACGGCGCCTGGGGCGATCTCCCCACCCGCGATGTCGAGGCCGCCACCGACCACCTCATCGCCACGGGCACCATCGATCCGAAGCGCATGGCCATCGCCGGAGGCTCCTACGGCGGCTACCTGGTGTCGTGGCTGATCGGCGAGACCGATCGCTACGCCGCCGCCATCTGTCACGCCGGAGTCACCAACCTGCTCGGCCAGTGGGCCACCGACCTCACCTATGGACGACACGTCTCCTTCGGCGGCCATCCCTGGGATCCCGACGGCCTGGCCAACACCCACCGCTGGAGCCCCACCGATCACAGCATGCGCTGGACCACACCCACCCTCGTGATCCACGGCGAGCAGGACTACCGGGTGGTGGTCACCCAGGGCCTCGAGTTGTACGGGATCCTGCGTGGCAAGGGGGTGCCGGCCCGCCTGGTGTACTACCCCGACGAGGGCCATTGGATCCTGAAGCCGCAGAACTCGCTGCACTGGCACGGCGAGTTCCTCGGCTGGCTGCAGCGCTGGCTCCAGGGCTGAGATTCGCGGGGGCCGCTAGGCCGAGCGCATCCGTCCGACGGCGAGGCCCCACTCCCAACTGCTCAGTTCGGGCGGGATGATCCCGAGCGAGGTGAGGATGGCGCACACCTGGCCACGGTGCTCGGTGCCGTGGTGGAACGCCTGGATGAGGATGACCTCGG
>JACRIT010000082.1 GCA_016215655.1 Acidimicrobiia bacterium | reverse complement strand
GCGGTGCTGCGGCTGCCCTCGTACGACTCGGCGGTGCGGGTGCCGGTGCCGGTGACGATGAACACCAGGGCGTTGCCCGACACCCAGTCGGGGCGGGCGATCACGAGTTGCAGGAGGGCGGCGAGATCGGGGGTGCGCTGGTCGGCGGTGGCGGCACCGATGGCGTTCCACGGCGGTGGGTTCCAGGCAACCGGGGTGCCGGCAACGGCTCGGCTCGTCACGCCGAATGATCCGGAGAAGGGTGCCGCATTGCCGATCGCCTGGATCGAAACCTGCAAGGCGCTGGCCCCGGCTCCGGTCTCATCGACGGTGAACTGGAGCCACGCCCGGCGGATCACCGCCCCGCGGGGGATCGCCACCCCGACGAAGCGCAGGCCGACGGTCTGCGTGGTGGCATCGACGGTCAACTCGAGATCGGACGAGTTGGTGTAGAGGCTGCCGGTGGCGGTCTGTTCGACATCGTTGCCCCCGGCGGAGATGCGATAGTCGCTGATGTTCGACAAGGGATCGGTCACCGTGACGGTTGCGGTCCCGGTGGTGGTGGCAGCACCGTCATGGGCGGTACCCAGAAACACGTAGGTTCCGGCGACCGGGAGCACGGCGGTCGTGGTCGGGGCGGCAGGGTCGGTGATGGTCGCCGCCGGTCCGCTCTGCTGGGACCAGGTCCAGGTGGTGGTTGCCGGGGGATTGGGGAGCCCGTCGTCGCTCACGGTGGCGCTCAGCGTGGTGGTTCCGCCCGGCGACGCCACCGCGGTGGCCGACACCGACACCTGGGGCGGCGTGTTCGCCGTCGCCGCAGCGACGGTGATGGTGACCGCGGCGGTGGGCGTGGTGATGGGGAAGGCGCTGGTGGCGTCGCGCACCCCGAAGCGGAACGAATCCGGTCCGGTGTAGCCGGGAGTCGGGGTGTAGGTGACCGTGGCGCCGGTGATCGGTCCGATCCCGACATCGAGCTGGCCATGTGCGGGCAAGGCGGTGATCGAATAACGGGAGGCACCCACCGCAGGTGCGCCGGTGAAGGTGGAGGTGAAGGTGGTGCTCGCCAGCGTGATCGCCACCGGGGCCCCGGTGCCGGTGGTAGCGGTCGCGGCCACCGGAGCGTGTCCGGGAATGATGGTGGGTTGGGTGGAGAGAGTGGTCGGATTGGTCTCATTCGTTTCGACGACGAGATCGTTGGGGTCGGCGGTGGTGCCGACCCGGTACTCACCGGGGACGACATCGGAGACGTCCACCCACTGGAAGTTGGTGTCCCATCCGTAGACGTCGCGCCAGCCGTCGGTGACCCCCATGACGAGGGTGGTGGCTCCGGGGTTGTCCTGGCCGCATCCCCCGGTGAACTGATAGGTGTACGTCTTGGGGCCGGGGTCGGCGTGGCCCGGTACCAGCTCGGTGTCCTCGAGGCAGAAGCCGACCTTCTGCCCGCCCGCCGCCACCTGACCGCTCGATCCGTCCCCGACGAACAGGCTATAGCGCACCAGCTCCATGAAGTGGAAGTGGTTGTGGTCGTCGTCGGTCTCGTAGCGGACCGGCACCTTGCGCACCCGCAGCAGCGACCCGTCGGCCTGCTCGGCCCACTGCCACACGTCGTGCGAGTTGAGGTCGGTGGGGACGAGGTGCTGGGGGTTGCCGGTGATGTGGAGTGGACCCTGGCCCACGTTGGTCACGTACCCGTCGAAGCGGAGGAGCAGGCGACCGTCGAGCGCCGGAAAGGTCGGGTCGCCGATGGTGAACTTCTGGCGGCCGGGAGCCGGGGGCACGCTGATGAGATCCGGCAACCGCGGCTGGGGCCCGGCGCTTCCGTCGGCGGTGATGATCGCGGTTGCCGATCCACCGAGCGCACCATCCGAAGCGGTGAGGGTGAACCGGTAGGTGCCGGCCACCGCGATGGCGGCGGTGGTGATCAGGGCGGCGGGATCGGCGATGGTGACCGCCGGTCCTGCCGTCTGGGCCCACTGCCAGGTGAGGGTTCCCGAGGGCAGCCCATCGTCGACGGCGGTCCCCGTCAGGGTGGTCACCCCCGGGGCCTTGGTCGCCGACGCCTGCGCCGTCACCTGGGGTGGGGCGTTGCCGCCGTTCAGCGTGTACTCGACGTGGAGCAGGGGAGCGGCGGCGGCGGAGCCTTCATACGACTCGGCCACCCGGGACCCGGTCCCGGTGATGGTGAAGGCGATGGCATTGCCGCTGGTCCATCCCGGGGCGGCGAGCAGTTCGTTGAGCACGCTCGTCAGGTCGGGGGTGCGCTGGGCCGTGCCGGCGAGGCCCACCGCGGTCCAGGGGGCCGGGGACCACGGCACCTGTGCCACGGTGGTCGGTCGCGCCGAGACGTTGCCGGTGCCGGAAAACGGCAGGGGGTTGGCCTGCGCCACCCCGCGAATGGCGAGCTGGGTGGCTCCCGAGCTGGTCTCGTCGGCGGCGAACTGGACCCAGGCGGCGCTCACCGTGGCGCCCGCCGGTATCGCCACCCCGCGGAAGCGAAGCCCGATCGTCTGGACGATGGTGCCCTCGGTGGTCAGTTCGAGATCGGAGGAGTCGGTGTAGAGATACCCGTTGGAGTTCTGCTCGACGTCGTCACTGCCGGAGGCGATGCGGATGTCGAAGGACTGGGGAGCCAGGGCGGCGCTCGCCGTGTCGAGTGGTGCCAGGAGCCCGGCGACGATCCCGGCCGCGGCGAGCACGAGGGCGCGGCGCCACCGCGGAGTTCCGGCCCGACCCATGCGTCCCCTTCCTGGAGCGGGAACTATACCGATAGTGGTCACGACCCGTACTGGGAGTGGTCTTCGAGTGCGGTGCTCGGCGGGAGAAACGGAGGCCTTGACTCGCGGGCAGAGCACGAGCATCCTTACTTCTAGAGAGAAGTAAGGAGCACATGGTGGACGTTGCTGCTCGGGTCACGGCCAAGGGACAGGTCACCATCCCCAAAGAGGTGCGCGATGCTCTCGGCATTGCCGAGGGTGATCACCTGATCTTCCGGGTGGAGAAGGGTCGTGCGGTGGTGGCGCGAACCCCGCGCCTGCTCGACCTCGCCGGAACGGTGCCGGTACCTGCGGGCAAGCGCGGGGTGGCCTGGGACGAGGTCATCGCCTCCACCCGCAAGGCGCGCGCCGGCCGGTGACCGCGTTCGTCGACACCAACGTGATCATTCGCCACCTCACCGCCGATCCTCCGGAGGCGGGGGCGCGGGCCACCCGGTTCCTGGCGACGGCTCAGGATCTGCTGCTGCCCGATGTGATCGCGGCCGAGATCGTGTTCGTCCTGGAGTCGTTCTACGAGGTCCCGCGTCTCGAGGTGGCCCGCCTGCTGCGGGCGGTGATCGCCGCCGACGCCATCCACACGCTCGACCCGGGGCTGTTACATCGCGCGTTGGAGTTGTATGAGTCCCACCGCCTCGACTTCGCCGATGCCTACCTGGTGGCGTGTGCCGAGACCGCAGGGGTGAGCGACATCGTGTCGTTCGATCGCGCCTTCGATCGGGTGGGGAGCGTGGAGAGGGTCGAGCCGTAGGTGGTCTACCCCCACCGACCGGACTGCCTCCGGTCGGCTCCCCCACAAAGGGGGAGCGATTTGCCCTACCCCTTCTTGGCGCTGATCTCCTTCAGGTAGGCCGCGATCCCGAGGAGGAGAGCGGTGCCCATGATCGGGGTGAAGATCCGCTTGGGGAGTTGCTCCACCATGACCAGGCCGACGGCAAAGCCGGTGACGCCGATGCTGATGCCCACGAGGATCACCTTGTCGATCATCGCCAGAGCCTTGCCGTGGAGGCTGGCTGCCAGGGTGCCGAAGAGCGACATGGTCATCACCCCGACGAACATGAGGTGATCGAAGGCGAGCAGCAGCCCCTCGTCCTCCGGGGTCATCGCATCTGGGTCGATCTCACCGCTGACGAACTTCGAGACGATGATCGTCAGCAGGACCATGTAGCCGATGAGGAACACCAGGCTCATCCGGGGGAACACCCCGGTGCCGGCGCCCTTCCAGGCCGACGGTGCCAGCTGCTTGCGACGGCGCACCAGCAGCATCACCACGCCGACGATCATCATCCCGTTGGCCGGTCCGGCGAGGGCGTCGTCGAGTTCGAACACGAACGCCACGATCAGCACCAGGCCGGCGAGGAAGAGCAGCCACATCTGGATGACCCCGGCGCGGTTGCCCGCGGCGGGCTGGTCACCGAGCAGCCACTCGATGATCGCCATGGCGGCAAGGAGCAGGAACCCCACCACCATCGCCGGCGGATGGGCCCCGGCGATGCCGTCGGCAATGTCCTCGGAGATCCCGGGGATGTCGCGTCCTGCCGTCACCAGGCCGAGCACGATGCCGAAGACGGCACCGATCACCACGGCGACGCTGGCGAGCAGCATGCCGAGACGGGCCACGGTGCGGGGCACCTGCTTCTGGGCGGTGAACAGCCACCGGGAGAAGATGACGAGCACCACCAGCAGCAGGGTGCCGGTGATGGGGCGCTGGATGCGGTCGGTGATGGCGTCGCCGATGAAGAACGCCGTCACGTAGGCCACGACGGCGATCGTCACCCAGCGGGCCACGGTGCGGGCTCTCTTCACCTCGGCGTCGGTGAGGGTGCGCTCGCCGAGCATGGCGAGGATGGCGACCCCGGAGAACGCCTGGGTGATCCACCCCAGGGTGCCGGAATGGACATGGCCCATCAGGGTGTCGTGATCGGGGGTATACACGTCGATCCCGTTGAGGATCCCGATCGCGATGGTGAACACGAACACGACGAGCGCCCCGATGAACGGAACGCGAGCGATCGACCAGGCCTGGCGATTCACAGTTCTCCCCTCCTGTGGTTCGAATCCGGCGGGGACACTACTCCGCGGAAAGGCGGGGTGCCTGGGTATTTGGGTGTGGCAGGCGGCGATCGTTCTTGATCCTTCCCCCCTTGTGGGGGAAGTGCCTCGGGGAGCGGAGCGAGCCGAGGCGATGGGGGGTGATCCGTGAGTCATGACCCTCCGCCGACCGGACTGCGTCCGGTCGACTCCCCCACAAGGGGGGAGTGATACGGAGCGGAGAGCAACAACGCGTCGCCGTCTTCGGCGGCGATCGATCGATCGGGAGGCATCGGGGGAGCGCATTGCGCATTGCGCATTGCGCCTGCGTCTAGAGTCCCCCGCCGTGAACCGCTTCTCCGGCCTGGTGCTGCTCGTCGTGTTGGCCGCCGCGGCGTGCTCGAGCGAGGCTGCCACTCCCGGAGCGCTGGTCACGGGGCGTCGCATCTACGGCGACGTCTGCTCCGCCTGCCACGGCTCGGCGGGCGATGGTGGTGTCGGTCCGGCCCTGGCGACGGTCACCGCCACCTGGCCGTCGTGCGCCGACCAGGTCACCTGGATCTCGATCGGCTCCGAAGGCTGGCGGGCCGGGTTCGGCGACACCTACGGCGCCACCGACAAGCCGGTGCTGGGTGGCATGCCCGGTCACGCCGATCGCTTCACCCCGGAGGAGATCGCCTCCGTGGCCGCCTTCGAGCGAGTCACCTACGGCGGTGCCGACGAGGCGCAGACCCTGGCGGAGTGCGGGCTGCCTACCGGGTGAGGTTGTCGAACACCCACAGGGCGAACCAGATCCCGGCGGCGGAGACGAGGATCTGGAGGGCGATCCAGGTGACGCGGTCCTTGGTCATGCCAGCAGCCTCCGCTTCGCCTTCTCGAACTCGTCGTCACTGAGCGCCCCGGAGCGGTGCAGGGCGGTGAGGCGCTCCAACTCGGAGACCATGTCCGGCCGGGGCGGCGACGGCGCCGCCTTGCGGGCATCGACCACGGCGCGCATCGCCGTGGCCATCGCCTTCGCCCCGGGCGGGGCGAGCACCGACCGCACCCGGGTGGAGCGCGGGGTGAGGCCGACGGTCTTGAACATCAGCCAGAGCGGGATCGCCCCCATGAGCTCGAAGATGATCCCGGGGATGAGCCAGCCGTAGACGATGCCTTCGCCGAAGGGGGGATCGAAGGCGTACTGGAGGAAGTTCCATCCCAGGGACATGAAGAGGGCCGGCCAGAACAGGCCGACGAAGGAGGGGATGCCGGCGCCCAGCGAGGCCCAGCCGTAGGCGAAGGCGGCGATGATCCCGATCCAGATGCCACCGATCATGAGGAGCGGCACCCCTTCGGGGCAGGGCCGCACGTAGACGATCGCTCCGCCCTGTCCGCAGGCCCCGCCGATGTCCATCACCGCGCGCATCCCCAGGAAGAGCGAAGTGATCCCGGCGGCGACGAGGAACAGGGATCCCAGGATCCAGACGGCCTTCTTCAGGGAAACGGTGTCAGGGGTGGCGGTCACGGGGGGAGCATACGCGAGGGCCAAAGGACCCTCCGCGTCGGCGGCGCGGGAGGCGTACGGTTGTGCCATGCGACTACGCAAGGGGATGCGGGTCCGGGAACTGGTGAAGAAGGTCGGTCAGGTGCCCCGCATGGGCCGGGTGGTGTCGATCCACGGCTCCGGGGTGGATGTCTCCTGGGACGACGGCCACCACTCCACGGTGAGCGGCGCCTACCTGTTCCCGATCCCGGGTGACCAGAGCAAGGTGTAGGGGCGGGGGCCTGATCTCGGCAGGCCGGCATGGACGCGTCGCGGGTCTCGTCGCGCAAGGTGGAGCCCCCCTCCGGCGGCGGCGAAGACGCCGCCGCCACCTCCCCCTGAGGGGGAGGAGTGGAGAAGCGGCGCCAGGCGGAGAACCCCTCTCCTACCCCCGCACTCTGATCGTCGCCACCATGCCCGCGTCGTAGTGACCGGGCTGATGGCAGCCGATGAGGACGGCGCCTGCCACGCTGAAGGTCCAGGTGAGCTCCTTGGTCTCGCCGACGTCGAGCACGAAGGCGTTGGGTTCGTCGGGCATGGTCGCCGCGGCCGCTCCCATCTGTGCCATCGCCGCGGCGTGCTCCTCCTGGGTCTCCAGGTCACCCAGGGTGAAGTCGTGGATCACCGGGCTGTCGTTGGTGACCCGGAAGGTGATGGTCTCGCCGAGGGCGACGTCGAAGGTGTCCGGCTCGAAACGGAGCACGTCGTTGGTGACGAGCTCGATCACCCGATCCGCGGCGGCGGCGTCGCCCGGCTCGCCGAAGGCGAAGTCGGCGTCGTGGCCGTGATCGATGATGGTCGTGGTGGTGGTGGTGGTCGTGGCGGCCTCGTCGTCACCGCAGGCGGCGAGGACGAGGACACCGGCGGCGAGGGCCGCGGCGAGGCGAATGCGGGACATGAAGATCTCCTCTCGAGGGTGAAGTGTGTCGCCGGAATGCGGGGGACGGTTCACGCCCGCAGCACACACCACGCCACCGGTCGGCGCCGGGGAAGGAGGGGGACGGCGACACGGACCCGCGACCAGGCGACACCCCGGTGGCGGGGTCGGCCGGGAAGGTGCGCCGGACCGCTGCCGACGATGGCGGCCATCCCGCCGCCGGCGAGGATGAACACGCAGAGGCTCAGCGCGGTGGCGTCGTCCTCTCCGTGGTCACCGGGCGACGCCGCCGCGGTGGCGGCGTGCATCATCGGCAGGCCCGATGCGGCCCACAGGGCGACGGCGGTCATGACGTGGCGTGCGGTCACCGGCGGATGGTATCGGGTCGGGGAGATGTGCTTGGCGAACCGCCCGGCAGGGCAGAAGGAGCGAGAAGGCAACGCGAAGCCGGCAGCCCGTAATGATCCCGTCACGATCGAGGCGTACTCCTTCTCCCAGAGGAGGGGCACGAGATGCAGGTGACGACGATGGACGCGGGGCGGGTGCGGGTGCCGGTGGCCCTGGCCGTGGGGGCCGGGGCCGGGCTGCTGTGGGGAGTGGCGATACGGGCCTGGATGCGGCTGATCTCCGAGGATCCCGAGTTCACCGTGAGTGGGTCGGTGTTCATCGTCGGTGCCGCCACCATCGCCGGCTTGGGCATGGCGATCGCCGCCGCCGCCCGGCGCAATCATTGGCGCTTCGGCAAGATCGCTTCGGTGCTCGGTGGGATCCTCATCGTCCCCCTGGGTACCGGAGCCGGCAGCATCCTCCTCGCCACCGTGGTGGGCGGGGGAGTGGCGCTGGGGCGTCCCCGCATCTCGCTGCCGGTGCGTCTTGGCATCCTGGCGCCGGTGGTCCTTCTGGGCACGCGCGCTGCGGGAGCATCGTCGGGTGTGGCTACCGCCCTGGCGGGTGTCGTGGTGCTGGTGTTGGTGGTCGGCTACCGCACCCGCCTCGTCCTCGGAATCCTCGCCGCGGCACCGGCCGCGCTGGTGATCTTCGGCGTCCTCACCTCGGAGCTGCCGCTGTGGCAGCGGCTCGCCGGTGCCGCCGCCTACCCGATGCTGCTGGCGCCGATCCTGCTCTGGTTCGCCCGCACGGTGGCCCCGTTTCCGGCCGAGCGATGATCGTGGCGGCGGCGGTCGAAGCCGTCGTCGGTGTCGGGGTGGCGGTGCTACGCCGCCGCCTCCTCGGCAGGCGTCTTGATCGCCCACTGCTCGTGGTGATCGGCGCCACCGCGGCGGTCATCGTCATCGGGACGGTCGTGGATGTCTCCGGGGTGGCCCTCGGCCTCCCGGTGGTGGCGGCGATGGTGGTCGTCGTGGGGCGCAGCCGCTGGCGAAGTGGCGATGCGGCCATCCTCGCTCTGGCCTCGGCGGCGGCGGTGGCGGTGGCCTATCGGGTGGCGGCCACCCTCGACCCCGACACCGGGTCGTACGGGGACCAGGGAGCGTGGTACCTGGGGGTGGTGGCGGCGATGGTGACCGCGGTGGCCCTGGTGAACGGGTGGTGGCGGCTTCGCCGACGGGCCTAGCGCTTCGGGTCGGCCAGTTTCCGCGCCAGGTGGAGGATGGCGGCGCGCTCCTTGATGCCGAGGTGCTCGGCGAGGTCGGTGATCTCGCGGACGAAGTCGGCGAGGTCCTCCGTGGGCGGGTTCATGGCGAGACGCATCGCAGGGCTGGGAACGGACATCGCCGCGGGTTGGATGGCGGCGTCGCCGGTGAGCCACCACGGGTCGCCGGGGCGGCGTTCGGTGCGCTCCCGCCGCATCTCCACCGACTCGAGCAGTTCGTGGCTGCGAAGCCCCAGGGCTTCGGCGATGGCCACCAGCGCCTGGGGTGAGGGCTGCTTCTGGCCGGCCTCGATGGCGGCGAGATGGGAGTAGGAGAGGCCTGCCTTGTCGGCCAGGTCCTTGCGCTCCACGCCGCGATCGGTGCGCAACACCTTGATGGTGTGGCCGAGTGCCGTGGCGAACTCGGCGGTCCCGTAGCGGGTGTCTCCTCCCATGGGGCCGATGCTACCCCGCTGGGGCCGGATTCCGGCCATTTGAGCCCTCCACTTGACAGTGCCTATCCCTACAGAGTAATAATGGTCCCCATGGGGCAAGAACACCCCCGAATCTGTCACCCCGTGGCGCTATCAAGAGGGCAAGGAGGATCACCATGACCGAGACCGCATCCACCGACCACAAGCCACCCGTCCACATCTCCATCGTCCTCGACCGCTCCGGTTCCATGGCGGCAATCGCCGACGACATCGTCGGCGGGTTCAACGAGTACCTCTCCCGCCAGCGGGACGTCCAGGGTGACGCCCGGATGAGCCTGGTGCAGTTCGACTCCCAGGACCCCTTCGAGGTGGTCTTCGACGGCCTCGACCTGCACGAGGTCCGGCCGCTCGATCGGCATTCCTATGCGCCGCGGGGCAGCACGCCGCTCTTCGACGCCGTAGGGCGGATGATCGCCCGCATCGACCGCGACATCGTGCATCGGCGCACGCACGCCCTTCCCGAGGAGGACCAGGTGGTGGTGGTCATCACCGACGGGTTGGAGAACGCCAGCCGGGAGCACGACCGAGCGTCGATCTTCGCCCTGGTCGAGCAGCACCGCCAGTTGGGCTGGGTGTTCACCTTCCTGGGCGCCGACCAGGACGCCTACGCCGAGGGCCGGCGCATGGGTGTGGCCGGAACCAACACCGCCGGCTGGGAGAAGTCGGGGGCCGGTGTCCGCAAGATGTACGACGACCTCGAGTACTCCACGCGCAAGCACCGGGAGAAGGCGGCGATGGCGCGGAAGATCGAAGCCGACGTCTTCCATCAGGAGCGCAAGCCGGGGGCGTAGGTGCCGCTGCGCCGCAGGAGGACCGGCCGCCTTTGCGGGCGAGGCGCCATCGCAGGCCAAGGTCTGTACTCCACGGGCTGATTCGTCTCAGTCGGCCAAGAGGGGAGGTAGTCGTCGCCCCGACGGTGGGGGTTGTGCCAAGATGCCCGCCACACCGGGAGGGGACCATGGCGGATCGAGCGGCACCAGGAGCGATGCGCTGGGTGGGCCTTGCCCTCTTCCTCGGGACGGGATTCCTCTACGCCGTTTCCGGTCTGGTGGCGCCGCTGTGGGGGTTGGCGGTCCTCTGGGTGATCTGGGTGGTGCTGGCGGTGGTGCTCATCCGCTGGTGGCGCGGCAACCCGTGGAAGGTGCTCGCCATCCCGTTCGCCGCCGCAGCCGCCTGGGCCATCGTGCTGTACGTCGGTGAGACGATCTTCGGCTGGACCGCGTAGCGCGGCCGGGTTTGGCACTGCGGCGAGGCGTGTCGGGTTCGGGGCCTCAGCCGACCGTGGTGTTCAGCAGGTTGGTGAGATCGGCCGGCGCCCGCAGGTACACGATGACCCCCGCCGTCACGAAGATGATCGCCGCCAGCCACCGGGTGTAGATGCCCCGGGTACGGCTCCACAGCACCGCGGCGAGCACCGCCATCGCCGCCGGGAACACCACCTTGACGTCGCCCAACGGGACGTCCTCGCCGCCGACATACGCCGCCCCGCTCCCGAAGAGCTCGCGCAGGTCGTAGTCGATGTCGAAGAGCACCACCACGATGAGCGCCACCAGGAGCGCCGCCATCGTCCATGATGCCCACCGGGTGGAGGCACCCTCGGTGCGGTACGCCTCGTAGGCCACGGTGGGTACGAGGAGGCCGATGGGCCACATGATCTCGTCGGTGATGAAGCCGAGCGCGATCCCCAGCGCCGCCACCCCGGTCAGGATGAGACAGACGAGCGTGGCGTTCTTCGTGGGCTTGGCCATGGCGTCACTCCCGGTATGAGGGAGGGACTCTAGGCCGGTCCGGTCAACCCAGCGGAGTGAAGGTCAGCGTCGCCTCGAACTCGGCGAGTGCACCCCAGTCGCGCGCCTCGAGGGTGAGGAAGATGCCGGCGACGGTATATGCCTCGTCGGGCGGGCGAACGTAGAACATGATCATCTCGGCTCCGGTGTCTCCGCAGTCGCTGAACTGGTCGACTCGCCCGGCGAGGCCGGCGATCTCGTAGTCGAACCTCCCCACGTAGGTGCACTCTGCACGGGCCGCTTCGCCACCCGCGTCGAGGACGTCGTCGAGAGCCAGGCCGTCGAGTTCTCCGGTGGCGCCGACGGCCACCCCCGGGGTCGTCCAGTCATTGACGAATCCGCCGCGATCGGTCGATGCGATCAGGAGGGGCCCTCCCGCTGCCGTGACCGTTGGCGTACCGGCGAAGGCTCCGCTGATGTCCGACCACTCGACGGGGACGCTCACCGTGATGGCTCCGCTGTCGTCGGTGATCGTCATGTAGGCGTCGTAGTCGGCCCCGCTCAGGGAGTCGGGTGCGGTCACCTGGAAGGTGCGGATGATCTCGTCGGCGGCGTCGAGGTCGGCTTGGGTGAGCAATTGGAGGTCGACGGCGACGGTGAATGACCCGTCGGGAGGTTGGGCGACGATGATGATCATCGTGGTGCCGACGCCGCCGCAATCGTCGTAGCGGTCGAACTTGCCCTGATACATGCCGTCGTCGTAGTCGTAGCGGTCGTCGTAGACACAGGCGGGTCCGTAGGCGGCGCCGAAGGTGTCGAGGTGGTCATCGATGGACCCGCCGAGCATCGTGGTGGCCATGATGAACACGCCGGGGACGTCCCATCCGGCGTCGAAGGCGGCCATGTCGGGACTGGCAGCCAGTCCGGGACCAGCGCCACCGGTGGTCTCGATGAGGGGGAACCCGTCCCACAGCGTTCCGTCGATGTCGGCCCATTCGATGGGGACGGAGACGGTGATGGATCCGGAGTCGTCGGTGATGGTGGTGTAGGCGGTGTAGGGGGTGCCTGCGGGGAGGTCGCCGCCGCTGGTGATGGTGGTGGTGACTTCGAGTTGGCGTCCGTTGAGTTGTCCGGCGAGGACTTCGCCGGTTTCGGCCCGGTAGACGGTGATGTCCACTACGTCGTCGGCGCTGTGGGTGCGCAGCACGTCGCAGTAGGCGGCGAGGGTGCCGTCGACGCCGATGTCGAGCCGTCCCAACTCGAAGATGAGGTCGCCGCTCTGGATGCCGGTGACGTCGGCGGCCGATCCGGCTTCGACGGAGTAGACCCACACTCCGGAGAAGGTGTCACCGACAAACGCCTCGCCGTTGACGCCGATGGATTCGACGTCGATGCCGGTGAGGAGTTGGGTGACGACGGGTCGGGCGACGTCGCGTCCGATGGCGAACTTCTGTCCCGCCTCGTTGCCGGCGTAGGTGATGCCGACGAGCTGACCGTCCCCGGTGACCAAAGGACCACCGGAGTTGCCGGGGAGGGTTTCGGCGGTGTGTTCCACCACGGCGTCCACCGACGCCCAGGTGCTTTCGCCGTCGGCGTCGGCCTTGGAGATGATGCCTTCCAACAGGGTGAACTCGGGGTCGCCCAACGGGTAGCCGGCGGCATAGACGGCCAGTCCGGCGTCGATGTCGCCGTCGAACCACTCCACGAAGGGGAAGCCGTCACCGGCGATGTCGATCACCGCCAGATCCGAACACTCCGACACCCCCACCACCCGGGCATTCAACGGTTCATCCGAACCGCCGACATAGATCTCCAAGAGGGCGGCGCCGGTGACCACATGATTGTTGGTGATCGCCAGACCACTGGCATCGATGATCACCCCCGACCCGCCACCGGTGACATTGCCCTGCGACCCCTCGATGGGATCCACAAAGCTGCCCTGAGCCACGATGCGGATCACCGCCCCCTCCACCCCCTGCAACGAATCCACCGCCCCCGAGGGAGCAGTCGTGGTGATGGCAGCCGTGGTCGAAGTGTCCGACCCGCCATCGCCACCACAGGCAGCCACGACGAGCATGACGACGATCAGCGGGAGGAGGCGATGACGCACGGCGGTCCCTTTCAGCGACGCTTCCGACCATCGGCGCGCCCCGAAACCTGCGTCGGCTCGTCACCAGCATGCCCACCCCACCCACCCCCCGGCCGGGCCAACCCCCCCACCCCGAAACCCGGCGCGGCCCGGCGCTTCTGCGCCGGGCCTCGACTCGGTCGGTCGTGGGATCGGTTACGGGTGGTTGGCGTCGACCTCGGTGACGAAGAACGTCCCCGGGATCAGCGTGTCCGCTCCGTAGCTGCCCACCCAGATGTCATAGACGCCATCGGGTGCGGTGGTGAAGTCGATCGTCGGGTTGAAACCCTCGTACGAGTCGTCTCCACACCACCACTCACCATTGGGATCGTTGATGACGAGGACGGTGTCATCACCGGCCGTCGCCGCCACGAAGTAGAACCGCAAACCGCCGCCGCCACCCGTCCAGGTGATCTCGAGGTCGGGAGCTGCGGTCACGAACCCGGCACACTCGCTGCCCAGATACGCCGAGACGTCGACGTCACCACCGGCGGAGACCTCCAGCCCCTGCGGGTCGGGGGCGAAGCCGGTGAGCAACTCGAAGGCGCCGTAGTTGGCGTCGAGGCTGGCGTCGAGGGCCCCACCGTCACCGGTGAGTTCGGGCACGGTCACGTAGTACGAGGCGACGATCTCGTCGGCGACGGCGAGGTCGGCCTCGGTGACCATCGTGATCTCGACCAGTGCGGTGAACTCGCCTCCCGCGGGGCGGGCGGCGATGATCACGAACACGGTGCCGACACCACCGCAGTCGTTCCACCAGTCGTACTTGCCGGCATAGACGCCGTCGTCGTAGTCGTAACGCCCGTCGTAGGTGCACTCCTCGGCGACGTAGCCGTAGGCATCGAGCACGTCGTCGACGCTGCCGCCGATCTGATCGCTCGCTCCGAAGAACAGGCCGGGGACGGTCCAGGTGTTGCTCCACCCCTCGTAGTCGGGCGAGGCGCTCAGGGCGACGCCGATGCCGCCCTCGACGGTGCCATCGAGACCGAAGATGTTGTCGGTCCAGGGCTCGCCGTTGACGTCGACCCACTCGACGGGGAGATTGACCGACAGCACGCCGCTGTCATCGGTGACCGTCACGTAGTCGGTGTACTCGTCCACCGTGGTCGGATCCGGGGGAACCGTCACGGGTGTGCCACCCACCGAGAAGCCGCCGGCGAGGGCCAGCCCGTCGACGCGGGTGTCGTCCGGCTTGGGAACGGTGGTGTCCGTTCCGAGAGTCGTGGTCGTGGAGACGACGCCGTCCGTGGTCGAGGTAGCCGCGGTGGTGGTCGCCGCCGCCGTGGTGGGGGTGCCGGCGTCATCGCCGCAGGCCACCGTCACCACCAGCAGCGCTGTAGTCAAAAGGAGAAGTCGACGCGTGATCACAAGGGTCCCTCTCTGGGGGGTGGGCCCGGGATGGTGGCATGGTCTGACGCATATGCAAGTCCCCGTCCTTGGCTCCCGGGAACCCATTCGGCTCCCCGGTGCGTCACACTGGCAAGGTCAACCGATAGAAGAAGAAGGAATGACATGCGCAGACTCCTCGTGCTCCTCGCCCTCTCGACCGTCGTCCTGGCGGCCTGCGGTGCGGAGGGTTCCGTGAGCGGCTTCGGTGCCGGGGACGGCACCGCCACCAACGGCATCAACGTCACCGGCCAGGGACGAGTGTTCGGCACCCCCGACACCCTCACCCTGAACCTCGGGGTTGCCGTGGTTCGCCCCACGGTGAATGCCGCCACCGCCGAAGCCGCCGCCAAGGCCCAGGCGATCATCGCCGCCCTCACGGCAAACGGTGTGGCGGAGGCGGACATCCAGACCGCCAACTACGCCATCTGGCCCGAGTACGACTACAGCGGTGAGACCCAGCGGCTCGTCGGCTACCGGGTGAGCAACGACCTCACGGTCAAGGTGCGAGACCTCGACAAGGCCGGCGACATCCTCGATGCCGCCACCGCCGCCGGGGGCAACGACACCGTGGTGCAGAACCTCTCGTTCAGCATCGAAGACAACACGGCGCTCCTCGAGCTGGCCCGTACCGCGGCGTGGAACGACGCCGAGGCCAAGGCCGAGCAGCTGGCTCGTCTCGCCGGCGTCAGCCTGCGTGGGGCGATCTCGATCACGGAGTCGATCTCCTACAACCAGCCCCCGATCTACTACGAGGAGCGGGCGATGGCCGCCGACGGAGCCGGCACCCCGATCCAGTCCGGCCAGCAGGAAGTGACCGTCGTGGTTTCGGTGACCTTCAGCATCGGTTCGTAAGCGCCCATCGGGATCGCTCTCCTCCCAACGAACCCCAGCGAGGAAGGGCCGTGGTGACACGGCCCTTCCTCGCGTCCGGGGTCGGTGTCGCGCGAGACTCGCGGCGGCTGACCGCGGTTGCTGCCCGCGGGTTCCTACAGTTCTGCGTGGGTGAACTTTCGAGAAGGGAGCCACCCATGGCAAACAAGGACAAGGGCGCCAAGCCCACGAAGAAGCCGGCCGCTCACACCCTCAAGGAGAAGCGAGCCGCCAAGAAGAACAAGAAGCCCAAATAGCTGGGCGAGCGGGGGTGCGGGCAACCGCACCCCCGCTCTTTGGTGGCGGCACGCGGCCATTCGCCCCTAGCAGCACCGCCCTGGCGCGCCGACACTCTGTCTTGGAGGAGGCCTCGTAAGACGAGGCGGCGCATGCGCGAGTTCATCGACGGCAACACCGCCATCGTGCGCGCCGCTCTCGATGCCGGCTGCACCTTCTTCGCCGGGTATCCGATCACGCCGGCTTCCTCGATCCTCATGGCGATGATGCGCCAGCTCCCACGGGTCGGCGGGGTAGCCATCCAGGGTGAGGACGAGATCGCCTCCATCGGCATGTGCATCGGCGCCACACTCGCCGGAGCCCGGGCGATGACCGCCACCAGCGGTCCCGGGATCAGCCTCTACAGCGAGAACATCGGGCTGGCGATCATGGGGGAGGTGCCGCTGGTCATCGTCGACGTGCAGCGCCTCGGCCCCTCGACCGGTGGGGCCACCACGGTGTCCCAGGGTGACGTCCAGTTCGTGCGCTGGGGGACGGCCGGGGGCTTTCCCATCATCGCCCTGGCCCCTTCGACCGTTCCCGAGGCCTATCACCTCACCGTGCGCGCCTTCGAGCTGGCGGAGCGGTTTCGTTGCCCGGTGTTCGTTCTCACCGACAAGGAGCTCGGCACCACCCTCACCACGGTGGACTCCGAGGCGCTGGTCGCCGAACCCGTCGCCGCCCGGGTCACGGGTGCTGCCGGCACCCCCTACCGCTACCAGCCGGCGGCTGCCGTCGCCCCGCTCCACGAGTTCGGCCGCGGGACCACGGTGCGGTTCACCGGCTCCACCCATGACGAGGCGGGCTTCATCACGAAGACCCTGCCCACCGTCGACGCCCTCAACCGACATCTCATCGACAAGATCGAGGCCAATCGGGTGGAGATCGAACTCGTCGATGCCGACCTCCAGCCCGGGGCGAAGACGCTCGTGGTGGGCTACGGGATCACCGGGGGAGCGGTGCGCGCCGCGGTGGCCGCCGCCCGGGGCGCCGGCGAGCCCATCTCCGGGTTGGTGGTGCAGTCGCTGTGGCCGGTTCCCGAGTCCGCACTGGCCGTCGCCCTCGACGGTGTGGAGCGGGTCATCGTCCCCGAACTGAATCCCGGCCTCTACCGGCGTGAGATCGAACGGATCGCCGGGAACCGGACCGTGATCGGGGTGGAGCGGCTCGACGGCGAGCTCCTCTCGCCGCAGCAGATCCGGGAGGCGGCGGCATGACCGTCACCATCGCCGCCCCGTATCGCAACGACACCCCGTATCCCTTCTGTCCGGGTTGCGGCCACGGCTCGATCCTCGACAAGCTCGACGAGGCGCTGCAACGGCTGGCGCTCGATCCCGAAGACGTGGTGATCGTCTCCGACATCGGCTGTGCCGGGCTCTCCGACCAGTACTTCGCCACCAGCGCCTTCCATGGCCTGCACGGACGGAGCATCACCTACGCCACCGGCATCAAGCTGGCGCGGCCCGAGCTCACCGTGATCGTGATCATGGGCGACGGTGGAACCGGTATCGGGGGGGCGCACCTCATCAATGCCGCGCGGCGCAACGTCGGGATCACGGTGCTCGTGTTCAACAACCTCAACTTCGGGATGACCGGCGGCCAGCATTCGACCACCACACCGGAAGGCGCGGTGACCTCGACCACGCCCGGGGGCAATCTCGAGCATCCGCTCGACATCTGTGCGACGGTGGGGGTCAACGGCGCCGGCTACACCTACCGCGGCACCTCGTTCGATGCCGACCTTGCGGCGCGCATCGCCGAGGCGATCACCCATCCCGGTTTCGCCCTGCTCGACATCTGGGAGTTGTGCACCGCCTACTTCGTCCCTGCCAACAAGGCGACCCGCCGCAGCATGGAGGCGACCATCGATGGTCTCGGGTTCGCCCGGGGGGTGCTGATGGACCGTGCGGTGGAGGACTACGGCACCGCCTATCGGGCGGCGGCGGCAGCCCTGCCGTCACGCAGCGCCCCGACGACGATCCCTATCGAGTTCACCGCGCCGCTCGACGCCCCGGTGGCCCTGCTCGTCGCCGGCTCGGCCGGAGCCAAGGTGCGCTCGGCGGCCCGTCTTGTCGGCGAGGCGGGGATCCGCAGCGGGCTCTGGGTGACCCAGCGCGACGACTATCCGGTGACGGTGAAGACCGGCCACAGCATCTCCGAGGTGATGCTGTCGCCGACCCCGATGGCCCCGATGGGCGGCGCGGTCCCCGACGTGGCGGTGGTCGTATCAGAAGACGGACTGCGCAAGGCGCGGGGCGTAGTGGGTCGAATGCAGCCCGGCGGCCTGGTGGTGACCATCCCCGAACTCGCTTCCCTGGAAACCGCCGCGGAGAAGGTGATCGTCGATCCGGCGGCTGCTCCCGGGCGGATCGCCAAGGCGGCGCTGGCGCTGGTGCTGCTCACCATCGCCGCCCGTCGCCGCCATCTCGTCTCGGTGGAGGCCCTGCGCGCCGCCGCTGCCGGCCCCTTCGCCGCAGAGAACCTGGCGGCGATCGAGGCGGGGGTGGCCCTTAGCCCGTAACCCCTAGCCGTCGTGTGCTTCGGCGTGGGCCCTGTAGCTCGCAGTTCGCAATTCGCAATTCGCAATTCGCAATGCGCAATACGCAATACGTCTACCGATCCGATGACGGGACCTCAGCCTGCGCTGACCGTCACCGCGTCCGACGGTCGCCTGCCCAGCAGGAACAGACCGAGTCCGATCAGGGCGCAGACGCCGCCGATGACCCATCCGGGACCGACGAGGCCGGCGACATAGCGGGCTCCGACTTCGGCCGCCTCGGAGTCGAACGAAGCCGAGTCGCCGGCCCGCTCCAGGATCCAGGTGAAGCCAAGGAGGCTGACGCCGGTGACGAGGCCTCCCCATCCCAGCCAGCGGAGCCGTCGCCCCCGCCCCGCCAGGGCGACGGCGAGGAGGACCACGGCGATCGGCACGAGTGGCAGCACCCGCACCACGAAGCGGATCTCATCGGCGGTCGAGAGGGTGCCGCCGAGCAGGGTGGTGTCCACCGCGGTCACTACACGGTCGGCGAGCTCGTCGGCATCGTCGGGTGAGACGTCGAAGGCGATGGCGAGTTCGGCCACCACCCCGGTGGCGGCCTCGGAGGCGTTGGGGACGTGCCGGACGACGATGGCCAGCAAGAGGGTGACGGCGGTGACCACGGCGGCCGCCGTCACGACGATGGCCAGGGTGGTGTTGCCGAGGATCCGAGCCCAGCGGATCCCGGTCACGTCCGCCCCCGTGACCGCGGGTCGTCGTCGGTCATGGCGGTCAAGTTACCGTCGCCCGTCGCCCGTCGCCCGTCGCCCGTCGCCCATCGCCCGTCGCGCACTGCGGAATCGGGAGTGACGGCACCGGGCACTGCGATGAAGTCACCGTGACCAGTGGGAAACGAAGCGCCCCCGTTTGGCTGGGGGCGCTCCGCCTTCTGCTCAGGCCTCGGGTGCCTACTCCTCTTCCCGCCGCCTGCGCCACCACCAGACCCCGCCGGCGATCAGCGGAATCCACAGGAAGGGGATGGCCAGACCGGCGGCCAGCACGACGACGCCGCCCAGCCAGCGCATCCCGTCCCACGCCGTGCCCAGGGCATCGGTGAAGCCGGGGAGCGACGTGTCCTCGATCACGGTCAGCTCGACGGCCTCCACATCCTCGGCGATCTCGTAGTAGATGGGCTCGTCGTCCTCGTCCACGGCGATCGCCGACACCGACACCGACACCCACCGATCGAAGTCGGCCTCGGTCTCGTAGGCGAGCACGAGTCGCTCACCGGGGAGCAGGGCCACGGCGAGGTCGCCTTCGACCACGACCACGTCGTCGGGATCGAGACCCAGGCCGGAGTCCCACACCTCGATCTCGGTGAGGGCGGTGTCGCCGACGTTGGTCACCACGAAGCACACCGTCATCGGCTCGCCCTCGTCGATCTCGACCTCATCGCGGCCGGGACATGCGGCGTCGTGGCCGAGCTCGATCGTCTCGATGACCTCGATCGCCGGTTCCGGGATGCGGCTGGGCTCGGAGAGGATCAGGACGATGGTGGCAAGCGCCACCTGGTCCTCCAGGGTGCGCAACTGCCCGCGCAGGACCTCGAGATCGGTCTCGCGGCGCAGCAACTCGGACTCGAGGGCGACGACCTCCTCGATGCCCGGTGCGGTCTCGAGGAGGGCGCGGAGACGGAGCACGCTCGCCTCGGACGTGGCGATCCGGCTCTCCAGGTCGACGACGCGGTCGGTGACGTCGTCGGCATAGATCGTCTGGCTGATCAGGTCGCCGATCCCGGCGAGGCGCTCCAGGGCCCGGTCGAAGTTCTCCGGAGCGATCTTGATGGTGAGCACCGAGCGAGGAGCATCGCCGGTGGTGGTCTCCTGCCCGAAGAGGATTCCGCCGAGCCCGGCGATGGCCTGCTGCACCTCGGCATTCGCCACCGTGATGTCTTCGACCTCGACCTCGATGGTGGCGGTGAAGATGATCATCCGGGCGAGGTTGGCGGTGGTCAACGCCGCCACTCGCTCGGCGTCGGTTCCGGGGTCTCCAGGGGCGGCACCGCCGTCGTCACTGATGCCGGGTGTCTGCCCGGGCGCCATGGTCGTGGTGGCGGCGTAAGTGGTGGAGTAGGAGTCCTCGTCCGCAAAACCTCCCGCAGGGGCGGAGTCGTCGTCGCCAGTGCAGGCGGCGAGAACCAGGGCGAGGGCGAGCAACGCGAAAAGTGAGCGCTTCATGAGCGTCCCTTCGATTGGCTGTCGGTGTGACGGTAGGACACCGGGCGCCGGTTCCGGGCGGAAGGGGGCAATGCCCAATACGAAACACGCAATTCGCAATTCGCATTACGCAATACGCAATGCGCAATACGGAGGATGGACGGGTTACGGGCAACGGGCCTCCGGTACCCCCGTGCCCCCACCCGGCACCCGGTCGGGCATAGGGCATCGCGTATCGGCCTCTGGCAACTCCCCTAATCTGTCCGGCGGCCTTGTGGAAGGACTCTCGCTGATGTCTCGAGCGCTCTTTGCCGATCGCATCGCCGTGATCGGCACCGAGGAGGCGTTCGCCCTCGGCCCATTGATCTCCGAGGTCGAGGCGGAGTCGGGCCGGGTGATCCGCTGCAACCTGGGCCAACCCGACTTCCCGCTTCCCCGCCATGTCGCCGACGCCGTGATCGAGGCGATCCGGTCGGGTCAGACCACCTATTGCGACCCGCAGGGTCTTCCCGAGGTGCGCCGTGCCATCGCCACGAAGGTGGGCGCCGACCGGGGCATGGAGCTCGATGCGGAGCGGGTGGTGGTCTACGCCGGGGGCCGGCCTCCGATCGGACTGACCCAGCACGCCTACGTGGAGGCCGGCGACGAGATCATCTACCCGTCACCGGGGTATCCCCTGTTCGAGTCGTTCATCCGCTACGTCGGGGGAGTCCCGGTCCCGCTGCGGCTCCGGGAGGAGGAGGGGTTCAACTTCACCGGGGAGGACCTGGGCCGGCTCATCACCCCGAGGACGAAGATGATCTTCCTCAACTTCCCGTCCAACCCCACCGGGGGAGTGGCGAGCCGGGAGCAACTCACCGAGATCGCCACCGTGATCCTCGACCGCACCGGTCCGGAAGTACGGGTGTACTCCGATGAGGCGTACGAGGCGATCGTGTTCGACGGAGCTCGCCATGTGTCGATCGCCTCGCTCCCCGGGATGGCGGAGCGCACCATCGTCGCCAGCGGAGCCTCGAAGACCTACTCGTGGACCGGTGGCCGCATCGGGTGGGGGGTCTTTCCCACGGTGGCCGAGGCCAAGGTGCAGCGTCGGCTCAACATCAACTACTTCGCCTCGATCCCGCCCTACAACCAACTCGGGGTGAAGGTGGCGCTCGAGTCGCCCGAGTCGCCGCCGGCCATCGCGGCGATGGTGGCGGCCTTCCAGCGGCGGCGTGACCTCGTGGTCGGCGCCCTCAACGCCATCGAGGGAATCAGATGTCAGAACCCGCGCGGCGCCTTCTACGTGTTCCCCAACGTGGGCGGCGTCCTCGAGCGCCTCGGAGCCTTCGAGCGATTCGGCACCCTCCCGGCCGAAGTGCAGCGGCGGACTTCGCCGGCCACGCTCTTCCAGTTGTTCCTGCTCTATCGGTATCGGGTGGCGTGCATGGACCGGCGGTCGTTCGGAGTGCTCGGTTCCGAAGGCGAGCATTTCCTTCGCATCTCCATCGCCACCGGCGACGACGATCTCGCCGAGGCGATGGAGCGGATCGCCGCCGCCTCGGCAGATGCCGCCGGCTTTGGGGAGTTCGTCACTTCCGGGCGTCGCCTGACCCTGTGAGCATGGCGGCATGAACAGCTTCGGAACGCGGCGCGCCGTCTGGGAGACCATCACCAGCCCCGAGGGGGTCGACCCCGCCACCATCGCCATGGTGGAGCGATACGACCTCGTCTACCGGTCGCTGGTGGCGATCATGTTCAACTTCACCCAGTCGGGACATCCTGGCGGGTCGGTGTCGTCGGGGCGCATCGTCACGTCGCTGCTGCTCGACACCATGGACTACGACATCGGAGCGCCGAACCGCGCCGATGCCGACATCCTGTCCTACGCGGCGGGACACAAGGCGCTCGGCCTCTATGCCACCCTCGCACTGCGCGACGAGATCGTCCGACTGGCAAGGCCCGGACTCCTGCCGAAGGACTCGGCGCTGCGGCTTCGCCTCGAGGACACGCTGGGTTTTCGTCGCAATCCCACCCAGCCGACGCCGCTCTTCCGGCGCTTCGGCTCGAAGGCTCTCGACGGTCATCCCACCCCCGCCACCCCGTTCGTGAAGCTCGCCACCGGCCCCTCGGGGATCGGTGTGGGCTCGTCGATGGGGCTTGCCGTGGCCGCCGCCGACGTCTTCGGCGCGGACGCACCTCGGATCCACGTCCTCGAGGGCGAGGGGGGCCTGACTCCCGGTCGCGTCGTCGAGGCTCTCGCCTTCGCCAGTGCTGCCGGGCTGAGCAATGCCTTCATCCACATCGACTGGAATCAGGCCTCGATCGACTCGGATGCGGTCACCCGCGAGGGCGATCGGCCGGGCGACTACGTGCAGTGGGACCCGATGGAGCTGCTGTACCTCCACGACTGGAACGTGGTCGAGGTGCCCGACGGGTTCGACGTCGGGCTCGTGCTGACGGCGCAGCGGCGTGCCACCCGCATCGACAACGGCCAGCCGACCGCCATCGTCTATCGCACCACCAAGGGCTGGCGCTACGGCATCGAAGGCAAGAAGTCTCACGGTGGCGGGCACAAGATGTTCGCCGACGGCTACTTCGCCGCGCTGGAGCCGCTCTTCGGCGACGAGGTCTCCGGACTGCCGCGCTGCGATCCCAAGGATGCCGTGGCGGTGGAGCAGGCCTACTGGGACACCCTGCTGCGGGTGCGATCCCTGCTCGAGTCCGACCCGGTCACCGCGGCGGCGGCGGACGCCGTCGCCACCGCGGCCACGCGCCTCGACGGCCGGAAGCGCCGCACCCGGGCCGATGCCCCATCGATCGAGAAGGTGTATGCCGGGATCGACCCGGCCATCGTGCCCACCGGGCTCGACGTCCCACCCGGCACCTCGACCGCCCTGCGCCAGCAACTCGGAAAGGTGATGGGCCACTGCAACCAACTCTCCGGTGGCGGTCTGCTCATCGCCGCCGCCGATCTGCTGGGTTCCACCGCCATCGCCGATACGGTGGCGGGCTTTCCCGGTGGGTTCTATCAGCGCACCGTCAATCCCGGTTCGCGCACCATGCCGTTCGGGATCTGCGAGGACGGCCTCATGTCGGTGATGACGGGCGTCTCCGGGTTCGGGCATCACATCGGTGCCGGCGCCTCCTACGGCGCCTTCATCGCCCCCCTCGGTCACATCGCCGTGCGGGTGCATGCCATCAGCGACGAGATGCGCCAGCACACCGATCCCAGCCCGCTGCGTCCGGTGATCCTGGTGAGCGGGCACGCCGGGATGAAGACGGGCGAGGATGGACCCACCCACGCCGACCCGCAGTCGTTGCAGCTCATGCAGGAGAATTTCGTCGCCGGGGCGGCGATCACCCTCACCCCATGGGAGCCCGCCGAGGTGTGGCCGCTCCTGGCGGCGGCGCTGGCAGCCCGTCCCTCGGTGATCGTGCCCTATGTCACCCGGCCGAGCGAGGTCGTGCCCGATCGCGTCGCCCTCGGTCTGGCCCCGGCGGCGGAGGCGGCGCGGGGCCTGTATCGCCTGCGCTCCGCCTCGGGCAAGGCGGATGGGGTGATCGTGCTCCAGGGTTCGGAGGTGGCGTATGCATTCGTCGAGGAGACCATGTCGCTTCTG
>JACRIT010000083.1 GCA_016215655.1 Acidimicrobiia bacterium | reverse complement strand
GACCCCCACGGATCGGGGTGCGCTCCACCGCCGGGGGACGTGCTTCCAGACGGAATCTGGTTCGGCGAGGTGGTGGGCTTCGGCGGATTCACCGACCCGGCCGCCCCGGCGGCGATGTCCTTCGATCTCGCCTGCTATTTCACGGGTGATGCCGCGACCCAGGCGCGCATCGCCGACGGCATGTCCGGCGAGAGCGACTACGACGAGTACGTCAGGAACCAGAACCCGAAGATCTATGAAATCATGTTGTCGCCCTCGGCCGAGGTGTGGTCGATCCCCGGGACCGGATCGTTCTTCCCCGAGCTGATCCCGGTGAGCGCATGGCCCCGGCCCGATGGCTACTTCACCTGCCCGGGGGTGCCGCCCGGTGCCTTCTGTCCCGTATGGATCTACGTGAACGGCGGCATCGTCACCGGGTTCGTGGAGATGTTCTTCGAGTAGCCGCGCGCGGGAGGAGCGACGGTCGGCCGCAGGTCGACTCTGTGGCGCGCCCGGAGGAACTCGAATCCCCAACCTCCTGATCCGTAGTCAGACGCTCTGTCCAATTGAGCTACGGGCGCAGCGGAAGCAAAGGTACTACGCCGGGAAGGGCAGGCGGAAGCCCGGTTCGGCAGCCGTCCTCGACTCGCCGGGAATCAGCGGAGGCTGGGGACTGGCACTCTCCCTCAGGTCCGCAGCCGCAGGGCCCCGGGCAGTATCTCGAATCGGAGCGGCGTGGTGCCGAGCATCTCGCCGTCGGCCTCCACCGGCATGGGGTGTTCGGTCTCGATCAGTCCTTTCCCGCCGGACAGCTGCACGATGAGCTCGCTGGGGAGATGGGTTCCCTTGTAGATCTTCGGGATCAGGGTGAAGGCCTGGCGCTTGGGCCCGATGTTGATCTGCAGGTCGGCGACGCCGTCGTCGGGGCTGGAGTGCGGGGAGATCCCCATGCCGCCGCCGAAGAACCTGCCGTTGGCGATGATGGCGGTGTGGGCTCTTCCCTGGAATCGCTCGCCGTTCACGGTGACGGTTATCTCGCCGGGACGGAACCGGGCCAGGGTGGGCCAGAAGGCGACGAGATAGCGCACCTTGCCGAGGAACCGGGGTAGGCGTTCGGCGGCGCGGACCGTGGCCGCACCCATCCCCGCTTCGGCGACGTTGACGAAGTAACGCACCGCCTCGCCCGTCTCTGTGGCGAAGGTGAGCCGCCCGACGTCGAGGGGGATGGTGCCGCCGACGATGCCGCGCAGGCTGGTGCCGGTATGGGGCGGGTAGGCGAAGCTGCGGGCGAAATCCGCGCCCGATCCGGCCGCCACCACCCCGAGGGCGGCGCTGCCGACGGGTTTGCCGCCTTCGATGAGCCCGTTGACCACCTCGTTGACCGTGCCGTCACCACCCACCGCCACCACGGTGTCTGCTCCACCCCGGGAGGCCTGCCGGGCGAGATCCACGGCATGTCCGGCGTGGCCGGTGACGAGCACCGTGGGATCGGCACCCGCCTCGGTGAGTGTCGCCACCAGCCGGGGGAGCTCACGGCCCACCCGGCCCCGTCCTGCCCGGGGATTGACGACGAGCACGGTCGGAGCCATGGCTGGAGGCTACTCGTGCCAGTGATCCCTTCAGGTCGGGCTCCCAAGGCCGACAAATGCATTGAGAACCAGCGAGAGAAGGGTTTGCGCGTGGAGCCTCCCCAGGCGGCGTCCCGGGTCCGCGATCCGCGGGCTCGATTCATCGTGCTCGCCATCGCCATGGGCACCATGGCGTTGCCGTTGCACATCCTGGCGCTCGCCCGCGAGCATCCCCTGCCTCCGATGGCGCTGCCCTGGTGGGCGATCGCCATCGGGTTTCTCATCACCGAGTCGTTCTCCATCAACCTCTTCGTCAAGGGCGGCTCGCACAGCGCTTCGTTCTCGGAGATCCCCCTGTTGCTCGGCCTTGCCGCCGCGTCACCGACCGGGATGATCGTCGGCCGGCTGCTCGGCTCCGGGGTGGCCTTCTCGACCAAAGAGGGGTACGGAGGGGTCAAGCTCGGGTTCAATCTCTCGCTCGCCTACCTCGACTCGGCGGTGGCGTTCACGATCTACTACGGCTTGCTCGGCAGTCAATCGCCCGTGTCGCTCGTCGGCCTGGCCGTGGGTGCGCTCACCCTCGCGGTGACCCTCGTGCTCAACGGTGTCCTGGTGGTGGCCGGGGTCGTGATCATGTCGCCGGGCGAGCGCGTCCGGTCGGTCATCCGCTCTTTCGGCGTGGGCTTCCTCATCTCCGGGGTGGCATCGGCGGTTGCGCTCGTCGGGCTGGCGCTCTTCTGGCGGGAACCCTTGTCGCTCGCAGTCGTGCTCGTGGTGAGTACTGGCCTCTACATCGGGTTCCGCGTGTACGGCTCCCTCACACAACGCTTCGAGAACCTCGAAGCGGTGCACGCGTTCACCAGTGCCATCGATGGCGCCGCCGACACCGAGGAGCTCCTCGACGCCACCCTGCACCAGGCGCGCCGCCTCTTCTCCGCACGCTTCGCCGAGGTGGTGCTGTCGCGCGGGGTCGAATCGACCGCCACCCTGAGCGAAGGCGTTGCTCCCCCTTACCGTCGTCCGGCTCCACCGACCCTCGTCGAGGCACTTGGCGCCGACACACCCGGGGGAATGAAGGTGGTATCCCTCCCCGACTCTCCTCCTGCCATCGCTTCCCACTACCGCGAGCGTGGGGTGACCGCAGGGATGGTGGCCTACATGTACGGCGACGGCGGCACCGCATCGATGCTCGTGGTCGGTTCGCCCGAGCGGAGCACCTCGTTCGGCAGCAACGACCTGCGGTTGTTCGAGACCCTGGCCCGCCAGGCCAAGGTGGCCTTCGAACGCGGCCGCCTCGTCGATCGCCTGCGTCGCGAGATGGGGCAGAAGGAGCATCAGGCTCTCCACGATGCCCTCACCGGGCTGCCCAACCGGCTCCACTTCACCATCGTCATCGAAGATGCCCTGCGCCGGGCCCGGGACTCCGAAGCCCGGGTTGCCGTGCTCCTCATCGACCTCGACCGGTTCAAGGAGGTCAACGACACCCTCGGCCACCAGCGGGGCGACGCCCTGCTCCAGGACCTGGCCATGCGTCTGTCCGAGGCCGTGGGCGATGATCATGTGGCTCGGCTCGGCGGCGACGAATTCGGCGTCGTGCTGCGCGATGTGCGCGGGGTCGCCGAGGTCTCCGAGTGGGCCCGCCGCATCGGCCTCATCATCCAGCAGCCGTTCACCAATGAGGGCCTCGCCATCCAGATCACCGGGAGCATCGGGATCGCCATGGCCCCCGATCATGGCGCCGACGGCCCCACCCTGCTGCGACGCGCCGACGTGGCGATGTACGAGGCGAAGGCGGGGCGCTCCACCTTCGAGGTGTACGACCCGCAACGCGATCGGTACAGCACTCGCCGGCTCGCCCTCGCCGGGGAGTTGCGCGACGCCATCCAGGCCGGTGTGCTGGCAGTGCACTATCAGCCCAAGGCGTCGTTCGTCGATGGTTCGGTGCGCGGCGTCGAAGCGCTGGCACGGTGGCTGCATCCCCGGCACGGGTTCGTGCCCCCGGACGAGTTCATCGGCCTCGCCGAGCGTACTGGCCTCATCCGGCCACTCACCGAGCACGTTCTCCGCGTGGCATTTCGTGATCGCGGCCGCTTGCGCTCCGACGGACACCAGCTCGGCGTGGCGGTGAACATCGCCGCCTCGTCCCTCAACGATCCGGAGTTCCCCGACCTGGTCGCCCGCCTCATCGGCGAGTACGACGTCGATCCGCAGGCGGTGACCCTCGAGGTGACCGAGACCACGATGATGGCCGACTCGGCGCGGGCCCGGCTCGTGCTCAGCTCGCTCGACGAGATCGGGGTGACGCTGTCGATCGACGACTTCGGCACGGGCTACTCGTCGCTGGCCTACCTGAGCAGCCTCCCCGTCGACGAGGTCAAGATCGATCGCTCGTTCGTGATGGACATGGCGGTGGACGAGCGACTCGCCAAGATCGTCACCTCCACCACCGGGTTGGTGCACTCGCTGGGCATGCGGGTCGTGGCCGAGGGCGTGGAAAACCGGGGCACCTGGGATCTGCTGCGCGAGGCGGGATGCGACATGGCGCAGGGCTACTACGTGGCCCGTCCCCTGGGATTCACCGATCTCTCGGCGTGGCTTGCGGCTGGGCGGGTGTTTCAGGGAGACACGGGGCCCCGCATCGCCTCCGGGATGGCCGGTGACTAGTCCAACCGCGCCATTCCCGGATGGTCATCCATCCGGCGTCCTCGAGGGACCGATGAGACAGAGCCACATGGTCACGATCCACTCCCACTCGACTCCCGATGCAGTCTCCGCGGGTCTTCCCCGAGACCGGTCCGAAGGTGACGGCATCCCGGGCTGATCGAATCTCCAGGTCGTGAGCCGCCTTTCACGGGCCCCGCAAGGGCCCGTGAATCGCGTCGGGGGGAAGTCCTCAGTCTTCAGTGGTCAGTCCTCAGTCGGATTCCCTCTGGCTGAAGACTGATGACTGAATGCCGCCGGACCGGCACCTCTTGCTTCGTGCGAAACTCCGCTCCATGCGCCGTCTCTGGCTCATCGTCGGGATCGTCGGGGCGCTCGCCGTTGCCGCGGTGATCACCTACCTCCTCGCCCTCCGGGACACGGCCACGCCGGTCGATCCCACCGATCTCACCGTGGTGGAGGCGGGATCGGCGCCGGGTGATCCGGGGGTGTACCGCTACGCCACGACGGGATTCGAGGAGGTCGATGCCCTCGCCGGAGCCCGCCACGACTATCCGACGGAGACCTACCTCACGATCGGCGCCGGCCCGTGCGGGACGATGGCGCGATGGGATGCTCTCGTCGAGCGCTGGGTGGAGTGGGATCACTGCGGCCCCGCCTTCGCCGTGACCGGCACCCGCGGCTATCACGAGTGGTTCGGGGTTCCGGACCTGGAGCACGAGTCCTGTCCCGAGCCGCTGCCCCTGGTGCCCGATGCCGCGGTCTCGGTGGCAGGTGTCACCGGTGACACCACCGAGACCTACACCATCACTCCGCTCGGAGCAGAGGATCTCGTCGAGGCGGGGGCAACGGTGACCACCGATCACGTCCGCGTCTCCTCGGTGCTTTCCGGCGCCACCTCCGGCGCCGCCAACGTGGAGGTGTGGGTGCTCCCCGGCACCGTGCTCGTGGTGAGGACCACCGTGGACAGGCACACGACGAGTCCGAGCCGCATCGGCGACGTCCACTATGACGAGATCTACACGCTGATGCTGGTGTCGCTCACGCCGGGGTAGCGGTCCGCAATTCGTCAATCCCTCGGCTCGCGTCGGATCGGGTTGGATGGTTCGGGATCCCGGGCAGAGGGCGCCGCTCGGCGCGATTCGTCGGCCTTCAGCACACTCCGACGAATTGCGAATTGCGAATTGCGAATTGCGAATTGCGCATACGCCCTCTGAAGAATCCCCGCCCTCCTGCCGATACCTTCCAGATGATCCGGGCGACCCCGTGGCAGCGCTGGGGCCGGGCGACCGCCCTCGGCGTCGCCTCGGCGACCGCGGCATGGTTCGCCTTTGGATCGCGGTCACCCGTGCCGATCCTCGACTGGTTCGACCTCGGGGTGCATGAGGCCGGGCATCTTCTGGCCTTCCCCCTCCCCGAGATCGCGATGTTCATGGCCGGCTCGGTCGCCCAGGTCGCCTTTCCCCTGGTGATGGCCTGGTACTTCGGGCTGCGTCGGCGTGATCCCGCTGCCGGGGGGTTCTGCCTGGTGTGGGCAGGGACCTCGGCCTGGGACGTCTCGGTCTACGCGGCCGATGCCGTCAGCCAGCAACTCCCCCTCATTGGTGGCGGTCAGCACGATTGGGCGTACATCCTGAGGTACTACGACGCCCTCCACCTCACGGCAGGGGTGGCGCGCGGGATCGAGGCGGCCGGGGCGATCCTCGCCCTGACGGGGCTCGTCGTGGTGGCGTTCGCTCTCTTCCCCAGCCGTGCGGTGCGCCCGGCATCGGCGACGGGGATTCCGGCACCGGTTGCGGCGGGTGCCGACCTCTGGCTGGAAGCGAGCCGCCTGCCCTTCCGCCACGAGGGCACGGGAGAGGCTCAGCGGATCGGGAGCCCCGGAACCTGAAGTCGGCCCGATCTCGAGCTGGCTTCAGATCGAACCAGCACCCGATACGCCGAGGCTCTCAAGCAGGAGGAGGCTGACCCTCGCCCGGCGGCTCGACGGGTGGCACCACGGCGTCGGCCCCATGGCCGCGACGAGAGTTGAGGATCACGACGATGCCTGCGGCGATGAGGACGAGCGGCCAGGTGCGAGCCACGTTCACCTGCCACACCTCGAGGGCCTCGAGCAGGTAGGCGACACCGATGACCACGAAGATCAGTCCAGCGGTGAAGGTTCCCGGGTGCTGCTTCATCCTCGTCTCACCTCGACCTTGCCGATCCCGACGCGGGCGATGATGTGCAGCTCCGCCCCCTCGTCACCGAACTCGGTCTCCGGGGAGACCCCGGACTCGGTCTGACCGAACACCACCAACTCGCCGATACCGACATCGGCCTCTACCCACACCGACACGCCGTCGGGGACGATCACCACGAGCTCGCCGATGCCCACAGACACTTCGGTGGTTCCCTGGAGGTCGGCGACGTCGCTCAAGTCGATCCGCATCGAACCGATCGCCCAGCGGTACTCCCCATCGAGGGTGATCGGGGTCTCCTGGTGGTCGCCGACCCCGCCGCGGAATGGGACGTCGACGAGGACCTCGACGGCAGAGGAGAGCACTACGAGGATCGTCACGATGATCCCCAAGGTGACGAGGCCACCGTGGGTGCCCGTGGCCGATCCGAACATGAGCCCCACGCCGATGAGGATGAGGATGACCGGGAGCACCGCCGCCCAGGCGATGTCGACGTCGGTGAACTCCTCGACCAGCCACAGGATCCCGAGGACGACGAGGAGCACCCCGGATAGCAGGCGGGCCATGCTGAACGGTCGCTCGGTGGTCATTTGCGCATACCGTACAACGCGATGGCCGCCCCCACCCCGATCAGGGTGAGCGGCACCAATGCGCGGCGAATCGGGATGACCCAGTCGAGCATGTAGAACAGCCCGGCGGCAACGAGGAGCACCCCGACCACGAACCGCGCCGAGGTGCCGCCATCGGTGCTCGCCGGGGCGGGGGCGTACCCGATGGGGGCTTCGGGAATGGCGATCAAGCCGACGATGTAGGCGATCACTCCGATGCCGGCGATGCCCAGGGCGACGAAGGCGATCCGCATCAGGACCGGGTCGATGCCCAGGTACTCGCCCAGGCCGCCGGCGACCCCGCCGAGCACCCGATCGCTGCGGCTGCGATACACCCGACGCGTGGTGGCGTCCTCCACGGGGGGAATCTACCGCGCCTCTCATGGCGGCGGCAAGACCGAGGGCGAAGTGGTCTACCGTCGTCCGACATGGGCGTTCGGTCCGGCCTCACCCGGGGATTCGACCTTTCCTACGCGAGCAACCGGTTCGTCCTCGCCGTGACACCCGGTGCCGGACTGGTGGCCGGGGTGGTGACCCTGCTGGCCGGTGACGGCTGGGAGCCGGCGGTCCGCAGCGGGATCGGTGCCGGCGGTCTGACCTTTCTCGCGTGGGCGCTCACCCGGGAGCTGCATCCCGACCGGGTGGTGCTCGCCACCGTGGCCGCGGTCCTCGCCCCCTTCGCTCTGCTCATCGGTGATCCCGATCTGCTTGCGGCCGCAACGGTGATGCTCGTCGCTCGGATGGTGGCCGGCACGACGGGCCGCGCCATCCACTGGTTCGACGTCGCCCTCATCGTGGTGATTGCGGCGCCGGTGGCGTGGCGAGTGCCAGGACCCGGGGTCCTCGCCGCCTCCGCCTTGGCCGTCGCCCTGGTGATCTCCCTGCAGGATCGGCGTCGTTCCCGCCTCGCCGTTGCCTCGGTTGTGCTCGCCGTGCTGGCGGGATACGCCTGGTGGCGCACCGACTTCGTCTTCGAGTCCGAGATCTGGATGGCGTCGGTGGCCGTCGTCGCCGCCCTCGCCGTGGTCGGACCCCGGCACGTGGCGGTGGGCACCGATCGGCTCGGGGGCACGGTGTCGCCGCGGCGCGTGCAGGCGGCCCGTGGCTACGCGCTGATCGCCGCGGGCGCAGCGGCCGCCACCGCCGACCCCGCGGCGATGGCCGCCGTGTGGGTCGCCCTGGCGGTGATCGGAGCCGACGCGGCAGGCTCCTTCGCAATTCGCAATTCGCAATTCGTCAGACGCGTTGGGCCTCCCGGACGCGTCTGACGAGTTTCGAACTGCGAGAGCGCCCCGCCGCCAAGACGCGCGCGGGGCCCAGGGTGCCTCTGGCGAATTGCGAATTGCGAACTGCGCACCCCGCGATCACCCCGAGCGCGCTTCCCACTCCCGCAACGCGAACCGATCCGTCATCCCGGACACATAGTCGATGGCGGCCGTGATCGGGTCGGACTCGGGGTGCCGGTAGGTGTCCGGCACCGCCTCGGGGTGGGCGATGTAGTGGTCGACGAGCCCGCGGATCACGGTGATGGCATGGTCGCGCTGATCAGCGGCCTCGGGCCGCACATAGACCCGCTCGAACATGAAGTCGCGCACCTCGTGCATCGCCTCGAGTTCGTCGGCTGCCATGGTGATCGTCCCCATGCGCCGCGACTCCTCCACGACCGACTCGATCATGGTGTTGATCCACGCCGCACCGGGCGTGCCGAAGACGCGATGCGCGGCAGCGGGGAGGTCCGGGTATCCGATCACCCCGGCACGGACGGCGTCGTCGACATCGTGGGTGAGGTAGGCGATGCGATCGGCATATCGGCAGACCGATCCCTCCTCGGTGAAGGGGGGCGGGTCGATCTTCCATGAGTGCGCCCGGATGCCGTCGCTGACTTCGCGTGTCGGATTGATGGGCTCGAGCACCTCGAAGACGCGAACGCTCTGCGCGGCATGGTGCCATTCGCCGGCGACATAGGGGCTCAGCGCGTCTTCGCCGATGTGACCGAACGGCGAATGGCCGACGTCGTGGCCGAGGCAGATGGCCTCGGTGAGCGCCTCATTGAGGCCGAGGTACCGCGCGATCGAGCGGCCGATCTGGGTGACCTGGAGGGTGTGGGTGAGTCGGGTGACGAAGTGATCGCCATCGGGGTCGATGAACACCTGTGTCTTGTGCTTGAGCCGCCGGAAAGCCTTGGTGTGCAGGATGCGGTCCCGGTCGCGCTCGAACGCGGTACGGCGGGCGTCGGGTGGCTCGGGAACCAGGCGCCCCCGCGACTCGATCGATCGAGCCGCGGCAGGGGCGAGGTTCTCGGCCTCCCAGCGCTCGGCGTCGGCGCGACGGCGATCAGCGAATCGCGGGGACATCGACCTGGAGCTGGATCGCCAGGAAGACCATCAGGGCAACCGTGGCGACGGCGCCGGTGAGCATGATCCCTCGCTGCAGCCAGCCGGCGGCGGCGAAGGCGGCGATCGGGCCCGGCTCCCGATGGCCGCTGATGATGCGGCGACGCACCCGAGCGGACAGGGTGTCCACGGCGAGGACCGCCACGACCGTGAGGAACAACACCGTGCCGGCACGGGCGTAGTCGCGGAACCGGAGCTGGGAGATGAGCTCCAGGCCGATGCCGCCGGCCCCGACGACTCCGAGCACCGCCGAGGCGCGGATGTTGATCTCGAAGCGGTACAGCCAGTAGGCGAGGATGTTCGGCATCACCTGGGGGACGACGGCGAACCGCATCCGGGCGAGGCGGCCGCCGCCGACCGCGGCAATGGCCTCCACCGGACCCGGGTCGATCCCCTCGATCACCTCGGAGGAGAGCTTGCCCAGCGTGCCGATGGAGTGGATGCCGAGTGCCAGCGTTCCGGTCCACGCTCCCAGGCCGGTGACCGGGATGAGGACCATGGCCACGAGCAGCTCCGGCACCGCCCGGATGGCGTTGAGGATCTGGCGCGTGGTATTGCTCACCGCCCGGCTGCTGATGTTCTTCGCCGCCAGGAATGCCAAAGGGAACGAGATGGCGGCGCCGATGATCGTGCCGATCCACGCGATGAAGAACGATTCCATCACCTTGGGGAGGGCCCGCTGGATGGCCTCGGCGCCGAGGTCGGGCTCGGCGAGGCGGCGGGCGATCGCCCAGACGTCGGCGGGGGCTCCGAGGATGCGGTCGAGCGAGACGTCGAGGCCGAGGGCACCCCAGAGGGTGGGGACGATGATGACCACGGTCATCCCGATGCGGAAGAGACGCGGGCCGAGTGGCTGCCTGGGCCGGAGCAGGGGCAGGGTGTCGTTGCCCGTCATACGAGCCGTCTCCGCAGGGCGATGCTCACCTGCTCGATGATGAAGACGAAGACGAAGATGATGATCACCACCGCCAGCACCCGGTCGAAGCGGAAGAAGGCACGCTGTGCCTCGAGCACCTGACCGACACCGCCGGCACCCACCACGCCGAGCACCACGGACGCCCGGATGTTGATCTCGAAGGTGTAGAGCGCGTAGGCGACGAAGTTGGGGAGCACCTGGGGGAGCACTGCGGCGCGCACTGCGGGGAAGTGCCGGGCTCCGGTGGCGCGCGCCGCTTCGAGCGGACCCGGGTCGACGGCGTCGACCGTCTCCGACAGCAGCTTCGCCATGATCGCCAACGAGAAGAAGATGAGGGCAAGGGTTCCGGCGAAGGCTCCGGCTCCCACCGAGGTGACGAAGATCATCGCCCAGAAGAGGTCGGGAACGGTCCGGACCAGATTGATGAAGCCCTTGTCCACGACATAGGAGATGCGGTTCGGTGCCGTCATGGTCGAGGCGAGGAAGGCGATGGGCAGCGAAAGCAGGCATCCGACGAAGGTGGCGATGATGGCGATGCGGGTGGTCTCGATGATCGGGTTCGCCCGGGTGGCGCTCCCGAACTCCCACGATCCCACCCACCACCAGTCCCCGTCGCCGATGGCCCACTTGAAGTCCGGCGGGAGCAGGTTGGGGACCTTGGTGATGCTGCTCACATTCTCGATGAGGCCGGGAATGGTGAATCCCACCTGCGCCCCGGCGTAGATCGTCATGAAGGTGAGAATGCTCATCGAGGTGAGCAGGGGCAGCTTCGCCGTGAGGCCGAGGAAGGCTCCCATCCCGAACATGGCGACGGCGAGGGCCATGACGGCGTAGTCGCCGGAGCCGAACACCGCCTCCTGGCCCCGGCGGAGTCCCTCGACCGGATGGATCACGTCGAAGGTGGATCCGGCAGGGATCGCCACCATCGCCCCTCCCATCCACAGCACGAAGCCGTTCACGGCCCCCGAAGCCGTCGCCCCCCGGCGCAGCGCCACTGCGGTGGTGACCGCAGCCGCCGGGATCCAGGCGGAGGCGAATCCCAGGCAGAGCAGCACGTCGATGCGATCCGGGGTGTCGGGCACCACCCGGGTGGCGAGGACGGTCGAGGCCATGAGACCGCCGGCGAGGACGGCCATCTCGATGGGGGTGACGGTGATGCGAGCGATGCGCAGCGCGGCGATGAGACCGGCGGCGCCGATCGCTCCCCACAGGGCTCCGCCGGCGAGGTGACCGGTGAATCCGCCCGCCACCAGTGCCGTCGCCGCCACCACGAACGGCACCACGAGGGAGCGGGTCTTGAGCGGGGGGGTGGGCCTGGTGAGCGTCTCCGGGCCCGCCGTGGTCACAGCCCGGCACCTTCGAGGAGGTCGTCGGGCGTCACCGAACGCCCGTAGATGCCGCGGAACGTCTCCTCGGTGACGTCCGCGATATCGCCGTCGTAGACCAACTCACCGTCTCGCAGGCCGATGAGACGCTTGCCGTAGGCCCGCGCCAGGTCGAGGAAGTGCAGATTGATGATCGTGGTGATGCCGAGATCGCGGTTGATGGTCCGCAGGTCCCGCATCACGGTGTGCGAGGTGACCGGATCGAGCGAGGCGACGGGTTCATCGGCGAGCAGCACCGACGGTTCCTGGGCGAGGGCCCGGGCGATACCGACCCGCTGCTGCTGACCGCCGGAGAGATCGCTCGCCCGGATGTAGGCCTTCTCCACGATCTCGACGCGCTCGAGGGCCTGGAGGGCGGCCTCACGGTCGGCGGCGGGCCACAGCCCGAGCATCGCCCGGAGCCATCCCACCTTGGCAAGCCGGCCCATGAGGACGTTGTTGATGACCGAGGTCCGGTTCACCAGGTTGAAGGTCTGAAAGATCATCCCGATCTGCGAGCGCAACTCGCGCAGTTGCGTCGCGGAGGCACCGCGCACCTCGACCCCGTTGACGTTCACCGATCCGGCGGTGATGGGAACGAATCCGTTGATGGCCCGCAGCAGCGTGGACTTCCCGGCGCCCGACAGTCCGACGACGACGACGAGCTCGCCCTGCTCGATGGTGAGGCTCACTCCCTTGAGCGCCTTGAGTCCGCCCCGGTAGGTGACATCGACACCGTCGAACTCGATCAAGCGATCTCCTCTCCCGGCCCGACACTAGCGGCAGGTGCGCGGGGGCTTCCCCGGACGCGTGTCGGGGGCCCTCCGGCGGGATGGCCCCCGGCAGGTTGGTCAGTGGGTTGTGGCGGGTTGTACGAGTGCAGATAGCTAGCGGGGCCGATCTGG
>JACRIT010000080.1 GCA_016215655.1 Acidimicrobiia bacterium | reverse complement strand
GACTCGAACCCACATCGGACCGAAGCCCACCGGATCCTAAGTCCGGCGCCTGTGCCAATTCGGCTACACCCGCGTTTCAGACATCAGGTGTTCATGTATCAGACGGAAGATAGGCGCGGCCGGACCGATCGAACATGATCCTGCTGAGACCTGATGTCCCGAACGTGACACCTTCTTCGGTGGGTCGCCAGGGACTTGAACCCTGAACCTGCGGGTTAAGAGCCCGTTGCTCTGCCATTGAGCTAGCGACCCGCCGACGAGGATAGCCCGCAACCCAACGACACCCATCGGGCGAACCGCTGCCACAATGCGCCGACGGGCTGTGGCGCAGCTTGGTAGCGCACCTGCTTTGGGAGCAGGGGGTCGCCGGTTCGAATCCGGCCAGCCCGACGAGGACCCGACACCCGACCCCTCCCCCCGGCGTTGGACTACGGTGTCCTCCGTCCCGTTCCCGCGGGACACTTACGGAGGAACCCCATGAAACGACTGTTCACCATGTCGCTCGTCGCCCTCGCCCTCGTGCCGGTGGCGTGTGGCGATGATGATTCGACCGACACCACCGCAGCCGGAGGCACACAGATCGCCGCAACCGCGACGAACTTCTCCTTCAGCCCCGACCTGTGGACGGTGGCGGCGGGCGAGGAAGTCAGCCTCACGCTCACCAACGCCGCCGGTGAAGACCACGAGTGGGTCATCATGAACGCTCCGATCGCGTCGGAGGCCGAGTTCACCGAGGCCGGCGTGTACTGGGAGATGGAGGCGACTGCCGGTGCGGTCGCCACCGACACCTTCACCGCCCCGGCGGCCGGCACCTACCAGATCATCTGCGCCCTCGAGGGCCACTTCGACTCCGGCATGGAGGGCGAGCTCGTCGTCACCGGCTGAGCCTCTGCGATCACCCGAAGGCACCGTGGGGGCCGGCATGCGCCGGCCCCCACGTCGCGTGGCGATTCAGATCGCGCTCAGCACTGCACCGAGGCCTGGCACGTCACCTCGAACGAGCCCGTCACGGCGAGATGGCGCGGCGTATCGACGAACGACTCGCGGGCGTTGAAGGTGAAACTCCCCGCGAGGCGTGATCCGTTCCATTCCGCAATCGTCACGGTCCCGGCCCCATCGAGCCCCCAGACGTCGGTGTCGTTCATGGCGAAGAGCATCGAGAACTCATCGGCGCCCATCTCATCCCCGCTGAACATCCCCCCGGTGATGGCATAGGTGCCGGGGCCGAATGGGAAGTCGGCGCGGGTGGCATCCGCGGACACGGTGAGGTTCACGAGCTCGCCGTTCGGGCCCGAGCAATTGAAGAGGAAGAACGTGAAGATCTGCCCGCCGGCCGCAAGGGTCTCGTCGAACGTCCCTTCCGTCGGATCTCCGAACATCCCGAACTGTTGCTCGAGTTCGTCTTCCGTGTACCAGTAGTCCGAGGTGAAGGCGCTGAGGTCGTTGGGCCCGGTCCACGTGGCCGTGGCATCACCGGTCACCTCGACCGTGCACCCTCCGCCGACCGTCGAGGGGGTCGTGGCCGTCGTTCCGCCACCGGCCGTGGTGACCGGTCCCGCCGTGGTGGACACGAGGCCGCCGTCGTCGTCGCCACACGCCCCTGCCACCATCGCCACACCGAGCAACACCGCCGCCATCCGTCGCAACACGTCATCCGCCTTTCGCTCGCTCGCCATGCGCCCGGGGACTGTATCCAGGTCACCCGCCCAAGACGACCGATCGGCCCCGCTACTCGCGCGACGCCGGCACGATGAGCAGGGCGCACGGGGCGTGGTGGGCGAGACGATCCGCCACCGATCCCAGCACGATCCGCTCCACCATGCCCGCCCCGCGCCGACCCACCACGAGGAGATCGGCGTGGATGCGGGTGCAGTAGTCGATCAACGCCGATGACGGGTCACCGATCTCCTCCGAGGACATCACCTCGAGCCCCTCGGTGTCGAGGCCTTCGAGGGTCTGATCGAGGACGGTTCGCTGGGCGTGCTCCATGGACGCGGCCAGGGCATCGGCGGGCGGGGGCGAGCCCACCACTCCCCACCACCCTTCGGGGGGACGGACCACGGTGATGACATGGAGCTTGGCCCGGTGGGTCCGGGAGATGGCCGCAGCCACGGCGGCGGCGCGTCGACTCTGTTCGGATCCGTCGACGCCGACGACGACGTTGCGAGGATTCCACTCGGTCATGTTGCCTCCCTGGTCGCAGCCCCACCGTACGCCCGGCGACAGAGGGCTGCCAAGGGCCTTCGTCCCTGGCCATGATCCGGGGGCGGATCGGCGTGCTCCGACATCAGGGATCGGCCGAGACCGGTCCCAAACTCCGAATCGAAGCGGTGGCCTATCCCCTCAGCCGAGCCGGGAGGCCAGGTCTTCGAGGGCGCGGGCACGATGACTGAGGGTGTTCTTGCCGGACCGCCCGATCTCGGCGAACGTCTCCCCGCCCACTTCGAAGATCGGGTCGTAGCCGAACCCACCGCTCCCCCGCTCGGCGAATGCGATCGAACCCTCCACCGCTCCCGAGGCGACGATGGTCTCTTCTCGATCGACGAGCGCAAGCACGGTGCGAAACCGCGCTCGGCGATCCTCCACACCAACGAGGGCGGCGAGCAGCGCGGCGCGGTTCTCGGCGTAGGACGCATGCGGTCCGGCGAAGCGCGCCGTACGCACGCCGGGCGCTCCATCGAGGGCGACTACCTCGAGGCCGGTGTCATCGGCGAGGGCGGGAAGCCCGGTGGCCGCCGCCACTGCCCTGGCCTTGAGCAGGGCATTGTCCTCGAGCGTGGCACCCGTCTCCTCGACGTCTTCCCACTCGACATCATCCACGAACGCGATCCCGGGGAGCAGCCCTGACAGGACCTCGCGCATCTCGAGCGCCTTGTCGGGGTTCTTGGTGGCGATCACCACCCGCGAGAGCCTCACCGGTCGAGAGCCGCCCGCTGCGCCGCGCACAGACGATCGATGCCTCCGGCGGCGAGGTCGAGCATCCGATCCAGGTCATCCCGCCCGAACGGCTTGCCCTCCGCCGTGCCCTGGACCTCGATGAGTCGCCCCGAGCCGGTCATCACCACGTTGAGGTCGACCTCGGCTCCGGCATCCTGCTCGTAGGCGAGGTCGAGGGTCGGGATGCCCGCGATCATGCCGACGCTCACCGCGGCACAGTGATCCCGTACCGGATCGGCGGCGATGACCCCGGAAGCGATCCCGGCGGCCACCGCATCGTTCACCGCCACCCAGGCGCCGGTGATGGCTGCGGTGCGGGTGCCGCCGTCGGCCTGCAGGACGTCACAGTCGATGCGCAGGACCGCGGCGCCCATCACCGTCAAGTCGACCACCGAGCGCAACGACCGGCCGATGAGCCGCTGGATCTCCTTCGTCCGTCCGCCGGAGAGCGATGACCGGGCCACGCGCTCGGGGCTCGATCCCGGAAGCATGCTGTACTCGGCGGTGAGCCAGCCCTTGCCCTGATCACGCATCCACGGCGGCACGTCGTCGTCGAACGAAGCGGTGCACAACACCCGGGTGCGGCCCATCTCCATGAGCACCGACCCGGGCGTCATCTCGGTGTACCCGCGGGTGATGCGGATCGGTCGCAGTTCATCGGGAGCCCTCATAGGGCCACCTCCAATCCGGGTTCGGCGGCTCGGATCGGTCCAGTGAAGCGGGCCGCGGCCTCATGGACCGAGACATCGGGGTCGAGCATCGGCCCAATGTGGGTGAGCACGAGATTGCGCACCCCGGCGTCGTGCGCCAGGGCCCCCGCCTCGACGGCGAACAGGTGGTGGGGATAGCGATCCGGGCCGGGGGTTCCCTGGTGCGTGGCCTCGCACAGCAGCAGGTCGGCGCCGTGCGCCAGCTTCTCGAGGTCGCCGCCCGGCCCGGTGTCGCCGCTGTAGACGATCGACTTGCCCCTGGCTTCCACACGGACGCACACCGCAGGCACCGGGTGCACCGCGGCTCCGAAGCGCATGGTCAACTCGCCGACCTCGACGACCGTCCCGGGGGCGACGAGGGTGGGACGCAACGCCCGGAAGAAGTCATGGTCCGGTCCGGCGCCGGAGAAGGCGGCGAGTCGCTCGATCGTGCCCGCCGGGGCGTAGACGGGCAACCCCCAGCGTTCGGTGGCATCGAAGCGCAGGTAATTGAAGAGCGAGAGCACGTCGATGCAGTGATCGACATGTCCGTGGGTGAGGACGATCGCATCGGGAAGCGGGCCGGCGGCGAGCACCGCCGGAAACACGCTCGGGCCGAGATCGAGGAGGACCGTGGTAGCACCCGACGACACCAGGTATCCCGACGCCGGTCGATCGGGAGTGGGATAGGTCCCGTTGGATCCGAGGACGCTGAGTCGCATGGGAGCCGAGTGTAGGAAGGCGGTCGGACACCGGCCGGTCAGCGCTCGGGACCTGTTGGAACTCGCGACCTCGCGCGCTCAGCCCGCAGCGAGGATGGTGAGGCCGAGGCAGGTGAGCGCCACCATGAGACCGAGCATGGCGTATTGGGAGCGCACCGCCCGGTCAGGGGGGAACACCGCCAACGATCGATCGTGAGCAAGCACCACCGCGGCGACGTGGCCGCCGAGGATCGCCAGCAGCTGCACCCACCACACCGCCGTCGGTCCGATCCAGGTGAAGTTGGGCCGGTAGTCGACGGTGCCGAACAGATTCCATCCCAACCCGAACGGGTCGGAAGCCGCCGCGATGACCAGCTGACCCTCGAAGGCGATCAGGGTGAAGTAGTGGGCAAAGGCGTAGGCCAGGGCGATCGGCACCAACGTGTGGGCGAAAGAGGCCGCCACCGAGATGGCACCGTTGGCATCGTCGCCGGCGATGCGTGCCGCCCAGGCACAAGCCCCGAGATAGAACGCCCACAGGATCCCGACCGCGGCGACCAGGGCTGCCGTCTTGAACCACACTGCGTGCTGATCCGTCCCGACGAGGGAGAAGCTCATGTCATCCCACCACGGTGTGGCCGACAACCCGTCGTAGGTGACCGTGCCGATCATGGCGATCACGAACAGGGCCAGGCCGGGCCACGCAGGCAACACCGGAAGCGCCCGCAACCAGCCCCGGCGCCGCAGCCGCCCCGTCGGATCGCGACCGATGGGTGCGATCGCCGAGAGCACCCGGTGGTACACCGTGAAGGCGTCGGCCGACGCCATGGCGCGGTCGGTGCCGACCCGCTGCGCCCAGATGAGAAGGTAGAGGGTGTACCCGACCGCGGCGACACCCAGGGTGCGAGGGTCCGCCGAGTGGGGATGCACCAGTTCGAGCCAGGTGAAGCCGACGAGGGCCGCCACCGCCGGAAAGACCCCGTACTCCCCCGGACCGGCGGCGCCGTCGAAACGCAGCATCGTGCCGAGGCTCCGCCAAGGGTTCAGCACCGACCACAGGTTGCCCGCCGCGGCGGTGGCGAATGGCAGCACCAGCCAGAACACGATCCACACGGTGACCGGCGCCATGTTGGAGCGGGCGTCGGCATCACCCCCCAGACCGGCGACGATCACCGCCACCAGCACCGTGACCCCGGCGATGGAGCCGACCGCGCCCGCGCCGTGCCGCGGCGCCCACCCCCGACCTCGGTAACGGGGTCCATCCTGAAGACGGGGTTGCGGCCAAAGGACGGCGAGGGCGCCAAACGACAGCAGCAGGACGACCAGGGCGCCGACGAGGAAGTACTCGATCGGCACCGGCAGATCGCTGCGCCCACCGAGTCCGTGAGCGAGTGCCGGAACCGGAATGACGGTGACGACACCGACGATCCCGACGACGCATCCGAGCCTGTGGATCACGACACCTCGAGCTCGAAGACGAGCGTGCCCGCCCCTTCGAGCTCCACCTCGAAGATGCCGGGGATGTCCGCGACGAAGTCGAGCACCTCGACCCCTCCGGGTGCGATCTCGAGCGACAGGTCGTAGCCGTGGATGTGCAGTTCTTCGGCGACGCCTCCGGAGAAGACGACATGGACCGACTCGCCGGCACCGACCACCACGCGCGACCCGGGCTCGACGGGCGAGTCTTCGACGACCAGGTCGAGACCCGCCGACCCGATGGCGATGGTGATCGAGACGACACCGTCGTCGGCGGCCGTCGTGGTGATGGCCATCGTGGTGGTTGGCGCCGTGGTGTCCGTGGTCACCGCGGTGGTCGATGCGGGAGCGGTCGTGGTGGAAGACACCGTCGTCGAGGTCGAGGTGGTGGCGGCATCGTCACCACAACCCGCAATCAGGATCGTCGCCGCGATGAGGAGGCGGACGGCTCGGTGCATGACCGGAGGCTACCCGGCCGGCCGGCGAACGGTGCTCAGCCCTCGACCTGCCACGACACCACGCCGTCTTCGGCCTCGGCGTGGATCTTGTATTCGTTGTCCCCCCAGAACTCCACCTCGACTTGGTCCGGCCCCGAGTACTCCACCTCGAAGTCGTACGGGGCCACCGGCTGAACGGAGACGAGCGTCACCGAGTCGCCACTCACCGAGACCCCGACCGTGCCCACTCCGGGGATCGTCCGGTACTCGGTGTGGGATCCCTGCGTCGCGGTGGTCGATGCACTGGTGGTGTTCGTGCTCCCAGAGGCGACCGTGGTACCCGAGAACGCCGCCACCGTCGTGGGCGTCGCGGCTCCGACCGAGGTGGTCGTGGTGTCGGCGGAGGCCGTGGTGGACGGCTCCGTGAGCAGGGTGGATGACACGGTCGTCGACACGCGAGCGGCGATGTCGGCGGCGGCAACGGGAACGGCCGGGGCATCACCCATGGCGCCTCCGGCCTGGGAGACGGCGGCGTACGTGAGCGAGGCGGTGCCGAGGGTGGCGAGGAGCCACACGACGATCACACCGAGGCGTCTGAGCACCACCCCATTGTCGTCGCTCCGGGACGATGCCAGGCTCAACGGGGCCTTAAGGATGTCTGAACCCGGCAGGACGCCACCGCACCCGGCCTATCGTCATGATATGTCCGACATCCTCATCATCGAGGACGATCAGCGGATTCGTGAGCGACTCACCAAGGCGCTCGCCGAGCGGGGCCACTCGGTCGACGCCCGCAAGACCGGTTTCGAGGGCCTGTCGACGGCCGTCGAGCACCAGCCCGATGTGATCATCCTCGACCTCGGCCTCCCCGACGTCGACGGAGCGGAGCTGCTGAAGATGATCCGTGCGGTGAGTCTCACCCCGGTCATCATCGCTACCGCCCGCACCGACGAGACCGCGATCGTCGCCCTCCTCGACGCCGGTGCCGACGACTACGTGGTGAAGCCATTCTCGGTGGATCAGCTCGAAGCCCGGATCCGGGCTGTGCTGCGGCGCTCGGCCTCCAAGCGCGCCAGCGGTCCCACGGTCGTCGGCGGTCTCATCATCGATCTCGAAGGCAGGGTGGCCAGCCTCGACGGCCGGGTCCTCGACCTTTCCCGCAAGGAGTTCGACCTCCTCGCCCACCTGGCAGAGCGGAGCGGCGAGGTGGTGTCCAAGCGGGAACTGCTCGCCGAGGTGTGGCGGGAGCCGTATGGCGGGAGCGATAGCACGGTGGACGTCCACCTGTCGTGGCTGCGCAAGAAGCTCGGTGAGACGGCCGCCGAACCCCGGTACCTGCGAACCGTCTTCGGGGTCGGTGTGAAACTCGTCGACCCCTCGGCGTGAGACGTCGCCTCGCCATCGTCACGCTCGGGGCGACGGCGCTCATCGTCGTGTCGTTCCTGGTACCGCTCGGGCTGCTCGTCCGGCGCCAGGCCGAGGACCGGGCGCTCTCGCGTGCCGAAAGCGACGGCCGTGCCGTGGCGACGGCCATTGCCGTGGCGGCGTCGTTCGCCGCGGCTCCACTCGATGGCCCCGCGGTGGAGGCCGTGCTCGGCGCCTTCGGATCCCCCGCGGGCATCGGGGTGTTTCTTCCCGATGGAACCGTGGTCGGCACGGGCGATCCCGGCGACCCCGACGTCGGCGTGGCCCGCCAGGGCACCGCCTTCACCGCCCGCACCCCGGACGGCGCCGCGGTGCTCGTCCCGGTGCTCACCGGCGGCGCGGTGATCGTGGTGCGCGCCGATGTGCCCACTGCCGACCTTCGTGAAGGCGTCACCGGCGCCTGGCTGGTGCTCGGCCTGCTTGCCGCGCTCCTCATCCTCGTCGCCATTGCCGCCGCCGACCGGCTGGGCCGTTCCATCGTCACACCCGTCGCCTCGCTGCGTCTGGCTACCGGTGCACTCGCCTCGGGCGATCTTGAGGCGCGCGTCGTCCCCTCCGGTCCGCCCGAGATCATCGCCGTGGGCAAGGCGTTCAACGACCTCGCCGAGCGACTGCGGGGGCTGCTCCAGGCGGAACGCGAGGCGGCGGCCGACATCTCCCACGGCCTTCGTACCCCGGTGGCGGCCCTGCGCCTCCAGGTGGAGAGCATTCCGGATCGCTCGATCCGTGAAGCGCTGCTCGACGATGTGTCCGCACTCGAGGCGTCGATCGGAGCCGTGATCCGCGAGGCACGCAGTCGGGGGGAGGAGGCGCCGGATCACTGCGACCTCGCTCGCATCGTCCGCGAGCGCACCGCCTTCTGGGCCGTGCTGGCCGGAGAACAGGGGCGTCCGCTGACCATCGATGCACCCGCCACGCTGGAGACGCATGTCACCACCCGGGATGCCACCACGGTGATCGACACGCTGCTCGAGAACGTGTTCGCCCACACCGCGCCCCCGACGGCCATCCGGGTGACCCTGTCGGCCAGGGGAATTCGCCGTCGAAGACGGGGGTGGCGGGTTCGATCCCGCCGCGATTCGACGCGGCACCAGCGGTGGACGCTCCACCGGCCTGGGCCTCGACATCGTGCGCCGCATCGCCGAACGGTCCGGTGGCTCGCTCGCCGTGGAGCGCTCGGATCTCGGCGGGGCCCGGGTGGTCGCCGCCCTGGGTACCCAGACGCGCTGAGGGGCCCCGCCGGGCCCCTCAGGAGATCGGATACGACCCGGATCGTCAGTCGATCGTGGTCGTGCCGTCGGCATCGACGCGGAACTCGAATCCGGCCCCATCGGGACCGTCGAATTCGATCTCGACGTGCGAGCCGCCCACGTGGTCGACCTCGTAGGTCCAACCGTCGGTGGTGGTGACGCCCGTGAGCGACACCTCACCATCGGCGAAGAGCACGCTCACCGTGCCTGCCGAACCGACGACGTAGCTGGCCGGCTCCGAAGCGGCCGGGGCATCCGGGGAGTCCGACGCGGAATCGTCGTCCGCATCGTCATCCGAGTCCTCGTCCGAGTCGTGGTCGGCATCGTCATCGGAGCCCTCGTCCGCATCGTCGTCGACCGAGTCGTCCTCGTCGTCGCCCATGGTCGTGGTGGGGTCATCGCCCGCCGTGGTGGTGGGCGATCCCGGCTCCTCCGAGCCGCCGAACTCCAGGCGACCGTCCTCCATCTCCGCCTCGAATTCGACCTCGGCGCCTGTTGCGTCGCGGAAGGTCACCGTCAGATGGGAGCCGTCCTGGCGGTCGATGGTGTAGGTCCAACCCTCCGCGGCCTCGGCGCCTACGAGGGCGAGTACCCCGCCATCGGTGGTGAAGGTGACGGATCCGGCGTCACCCACCGGGTGGGTGATGGTGTCGGCCTTCGCCGCCGAGGCGACGAAGCCGATCGAGAAGACGACGAGGGCGAGGCCGACGGCCCCGCTCAGTATGCGCTTCATGTGGTGTGCTCCCTCAGTTGGTTGTCGGGAACACCATGCCTGAGTCGGCCCTGTGGACGCCTCAGCAGCGTCTTAGGGAGTTCTCAAGGGCGGGACCGGCGCGAATGCCGCGCAATCCTCAGGAGCCGATGCGCTGCTGCAGGGCAGCTGGGTCCTGGGCGACGGCGATGGCGGTGGCCTTGTCGATGCGGCGATCTTCGACGAGGCGGGCGAGGTGATCGTCGAGACGAATCATCCCGAGGTGCCGCGAGGTCTGCATGACGTCGTTGATCCGATTGATCTCGTTGTTGCGAATCAGGTTGGCGATCGCCGGGGTCATGAGCATGATCTCGAGGGCGGCAACCCTCCCGCCGTAGCCGGGGCCGTCGGCGGCGACGCCCCGGGCCGGGACCAGCACCTGGGAGATCACCGCTGCCAGCGACATCGCCAGCTGCACCCGGATCTGCGCCTGCTGGCCGGTGGGGAACACATCGATGATGCGGCTCACCGTCGTCGCGCTTCCTGTGGTGTGCAGGGTGGCCAGCACGAGGTGTCCCGTCTCGGCAGCGGTGACCGCGGCGGAAATCGTCTCGAGATCACGCATCTCCCCCACCAGGATCACATCGGGGTCCTGGCGGAGGACGCGTCGCATCGCTTCGGGGAAGTCGGGCACGTCGACACCGATCTCGCGCTGGGTGATGAGGCTCTTCTTGTGCCGGTGGTAGAACTCGACCGGATCCTCGATGGTCACGATGTGCCGATCGAGGTTGGTGTTGATCCAGTCCACCATCGTGGCCAGCGTGGTCGACTTGCCCGCCCCAGTGGGACCGGTGACGAGCACGAGGCCGCGGGGGCGGCGCAACACGTCGACGATGGCCTCGGGGAAGCCGATCTCATCGAAGCGCAGCAGCTCGTTGGAGATGCGGCGCAGCACCGCGCCGTACCCGTGACGGTGGCGCAGCACGCTTGCCCGGAAGCGGTTGCCGCTCCCATGGGAGACACCGAAATCGGTCGTGCCGCTCGCCTCCACCTCGGCCCACTGCGCCTCGGAGCACAGGGCGCGGCAGAACGCCTCGGTCGCCTCCTGTCCCCACACCGCCTCGCCGAGGGGGATCATCGCCCCGTCACGACGGCCGATGGGACGGCTTCCCGGGGTGACGTGGAGGTCGGAAGCGCCCACGGCCACGGTGGCATCGAGGAGATCGGCGACGAGGCCGCGACGCGTCACCGCCACCGGTCGAACCGCGGCGGCGACGGGCTGCGGAGGCGAGTCTGGAGTGCTCATTCGACCTGATATCGGCAGCCGCCGGGGCGTGCTGTAGGGAGGCGACAATGATCCGATGCTCCGTGGATTCGGCCGTGCCTTACGGTTGCGCTGCCCGCGTTGCGGGTCCGCCGGGGTGGTGCGCCGCCTCCGCATGGCCGAGACCTGCCCCGGATGCCAGCACCGCTTCGAGCGCCACGAGGGCTACTGGATCGGTGCCGTCGCCATCAACACCGTCGCCACCCTCGGGGTGTTTGCCGCCGCCTTCGTCGGGGCCATGGTGGCCACCTGGCCCGATCCCCCGTGGACGGCGATCACGATCGGGGCGGTGATCCTCAATGTCATCTTCCCCATCGTGTTCTATCCGTGGTCGAAGACGATCTGGGTGGCCCTGGAAGTCGCCAGTCACCAGTCACCAGTCACCAGTCGCCAAAGTCCTCAGTCTTCAGTCGTCAGTCTTCAGTCAGAAACTCCAGAAGCCACGAGCTTCAGTCAAGACGCGCCTCGGGCTGATGACTGAAGACTGATGACTCCACGGCTGATGACTCCACGGCTGATGACTGATGACTCAGCCCCGAACGTGCTTCCTCAACACATCCAGCCCCACCGCGCCCACCTCGAGCAACTGGGCGTGGAACCGCTTGAGTTCGAAGGTGGCACCGGCCTGCCGCTGCGCCTCGGCGCGGAGATCGCGGATCGCCTGCTGGCCCACCTTGTAGGCGATCGCCTGACCGGCCCACCCCAGGTATCGGTTCATCTCGGAGACCGAGACGTCATGGGCCTGCCCGGCGTAGCGTTCGAGCATCTCGACGCCCGTGTCGAAGCTCCAGGCTTCGCCGGGATGGAAGGGCTGGCCGGTGGGGATGGGGAGTTCGAGGTGGCTGCCGATGTCGATCACCACCCGGCACGCCCGCAGCATCTCCGCGGCGAGCTTGCCGAATACATAGTCGGGCTTCTCCAGATAGCCGAGCTCCTCCATGAGATCCTCGGCGTAGAGCGCCCAGCCCTCGCCAGAGCCCGAGTACCACACGACGAGCCGCTGATAGCGCGACACGCGGTCGCCGGCGGTCACCTGGATGCCGTACTGGAGGTGATGTCCGGGAAAACCCTCGTGGTAGGCGGTGGTCACCTCGTCGTACAGCGGGATCTGCTCCGCCTCGCCCTTCGACCACCACACGGTCCCGGGCCGGGTGAAGTCCTCCGACGGGCCGTTGTAGTACGCCCCGAGCGAACCCCCCGGCGGCGTCATCTTCACGTCGATGCGGCGGATGGGTGCGGGCACGTCGAAGTGCACCCCATCGAGCTCGGCCAGGGCGGTGAGTTGCCTGGCGAGCATCAGATCGCGGAATTCCTCCTGGCTGTGGGCGGCGCGGCCGGGATCGGTGAGCAGCAGATCGAGCGTGGTGGCGATGCCGCCACCGGGAAGGATCTCCTCGGCCGTGGCGGTCATGCGCTGGCGCAACCGGGTCACCTCGGACCAGCCCCACTCGTAGGTGCTGCGGGGATCGATCTCGCTTCCGAGGAAGCGAGACGCCAGGTTGCGGTACCGCTCCTCCCCCACGGCGTCGCGTTCGAGGGCGGAGGCGAGGTAGGTCGACTCGAGGTAGTCGCCGATGGCGCCGAAGGCGGACCGCGCCTCGTCCACCCCGGCGGCGACCCGGGCCGCGAGCGCTTCGTCGTTCACGCCCGACGCTGCCATCGTGGCCGGGAAAGTGAGGAAGTGAGATCGATCGCCGGCGTGATTGCGAGCCTGGCGAATCGCCTCCACCACCTGGCGGCGGGCCACCACCCGGCCGAGTCGCCGGGCGTCCTCGAGGCGCGAGACGTAGCCGGCGGCGGCCCCGGGGAGGCCGTGGAGGCGGGCAGCGACGTTCTCCCATCCGGCCGTGGTCGATTGGTCCATCTGATCGAAGGCGTCACGCAGATCCTGCAGCGTCGAGGAGATGCTGTTGAGGTCCACGAGGTGCTCGCCGCTGTCGAAGTCGGCGAGATTGCGCTGCAGTTCGGCGAGGGCCACTTCGCGCGCCAACCGGCGCCACGGGTCGTCGCCGACCTCGACGGCCTCGACCCGCTTCACCTGGTCGCGGAACATCGTCGCCACGGCTTCGCGGCCGGCGAGGGAGAAGTCGTCCCAGCGATCGTCGTGGCCGGGGATGCCCAGGTAGGTCGCCACGGTGGGCAAAGCGGTGACGAGTTCGTCCACCAAGCGGCTGCTGAGCGCGTAGATGTCGTCGGCCATCGGTCCTCCGGTTCGGGGCGACGCTAGCGACGCGGCGAGGCCCCGTCACCACGACGGGGCCTCACCGCGAAACTGCTTCGGCTCAGGGGGCGAAGGGACAGTTGAACTCGGCGGCGGTGAAGATGGCATCGTCATCGGCCGGGCTCACCAGGGTCGACGCCGCCACCCCGAGATTGACGAAGGTGCGGGCCACCGGGTCCCACTGGTAGTCGGTGGTGTAGTACTCCCAGTTGGTGCCGTCGCCGGTCTGGGCCGACCGGGTGGTGAAGCCCTCGGCACCGCACACCAGGCCGTCGAGATGCATCACCCCTCCGCCGATGATGAAGCTTGCCTCGATGCTGCCGTCGACGGTCGACTTCACGATGGTGCATCCGTCCAGCTGGAAGAACTGGAGCACCTCGGTCGATGCCCCGGTGTCCACTCCGGCGATGCCGATCCAGGGATCAGCACCCCCGGTGTAGGAGAACGGTTGGGCCCCGTAGACCTGCGCCTTCGTGTACGCCTCGATCTCGGTGGCATAGCCGTACGACAGGGCGATCTGGATCCAGAAGGTGCCATCGCCCTTCTGGTAGCCGATGAAGTTGTCCGTGGTCCCGTCGGCGTCGAAATCGCCGATGGCGACCGACACGCCGGGGCCGGGAATCGCCGGCGTGGTGGCACTGGGCAGTCCGGCACAGGCGCCGGCGGGAGCCGTGGTGGGGGCCGTGGTCCCGCCGGCCGTGGTCACCGTGGTCTCCACGCCGGTGGTGGTCGGGGCCGTGGTGGCGGTGGTCTCGGTGGCCAGGGTCGTGGTGGTGGCGGCGGTCCCGCCGCCCTCGTCGTCTCCGCTGAGCACGATCACCCCGAGCACGATGGCGAGCGTGACCGTGATCCCCAACAAGAACCACAACAGCGTCGTCATCCGATTACTCACCGTCACCTCCTGGGATGGCGGTCATCATATGGCGTGCCGGTCGCAGTGCCGAGCACTCCTGACCCGGGTGGGGCACCCACCCCGGTGAGCCGTCAGCGGGTGAGGCGCGAGCCGAACACCCGCAGCGACGCCGCGGCAAAGAGCGCCGCCGCCACGTCGATGGCGAGTCCGGCCGATGTGAGCCACAGGCCCGTTCGGTAGAGCTCGGCATCGGTGATCCCGCGCTCGATCTGCTCTGCAGTGATTCCCGTGCCGGCGGCGAGGACGATCGAGGCCACCACGAAGCATCCCCACCACCAACTCGAGGTGGCGAGCAGCGGCCTGGGGCGCCAGTCGACGCTCCCCTCCTCCGCTGCCGCCGACACCCGGTCGATCTCCGACAGCACGAGTCGGGGGATGATCAGATTGGCCAACGGGATGAACCACCCGCCCACCGCCCAGCCCGAACTCCACGACCGGCCGGAGACACCGGCCCGCTCGATGGCCTGGTACGACTGGTACCACCAGATGATGGTGAGCACGGCGAGCACCATCCCGCACAGGCCGAACAGCCCGACGAGACCGTCACTGACCTCCTCGGCATCGACGAGGAGCCGCTCGCTCCCCGGCCGGCCCGCCACCAGGTCGGCAAACCGGCGGGTCTCGTTGACCGTGGCGAACACCGCCCCCAGGCCGGTGGCGGCGGCGGCGTAGTAGAAGCCGCGCAGCGTGCCGGTGAGCCCGGGAGAGACGGTGCGATGCGGCGCCGCAGGCGCCGCCGGCGCGGTGGGATCGATCATGGCGGGACGCAGGCTAGAACCCTGAAACGGCCGATGGCGCTCGCGCTACCGTGACCCCCCCATGGCCGAACCCCTCGTGATCGCCCGCGATCTGCACAAGTCCTTCGGCGAACTCGTCGCCGTCGCCGGCATCGACTTCGAGGTGCAGCGGGGCGAGGTCTTCGGATTCCTCGGCCCCAACGGGGCAGGCAAGTCGTCCACCATGAAGATGATCGGCTCGGTGTCGCCCATCTCCTCCGGCTCGCTCACCGTGCTCGGCATGGATCCAGCCGTCGATGGTCCGCGCATCCGGGCGCGGCTCGGGGTGGTGCCCCAGGACAACAACCTCGACGAAGAGCTCACCGTCTACGAGAACCTGCTCATCTACGGGCGCTACTACGGGCTCCCCAAGAAAGTGATCAACCCGCGCATCGACGAGCTGCTCGCCTTCGCCCAACTCGAGGAGCGTCGCAAGAGCCGGGTCGAGCCGCTTTCCGGCGGCATGAAGCGGCGCCTCACCATCGCCCGGGGCCTCATCAACACCCCGGAGATGATGATCCTCGACGAGCCCACGACCGGCCTCGATCCCCAGGCGCGTCACCTGCTGTGGGACCGCCTCTACCGCCTCAAGCAGGAGGGGGTGACGCTCATCATCACCACCCACTACATGGATGAGGCCGAGCAGCTGTGTGATCGGCTGGTGATCATGGACAAGGGCAAGATCGTGGCCCACGGCTCACCACGGCAGCTGATCGAGCAGCACTCCACCCGCGAGGTGCTCGAGTTGCGCTTCGCCGTGGGCACCCAGGAGGCGCGCGCCCGTGAGCTCGAGGGCCGGGCGGTGCGCACCGAGATCCTCCCCGACCGGGTGCTGCTCTACACCAACGACGCCGACGTCCTCTTCGACGAGATCCACGCCGCCGGGATCATCCCCGAGTCCACGGTGAGCCGCCGCGCCACGCTCGAGGACGTGTTCCTGCACCTCACCGGCCGAAGCCTGGTGGACTGATGGCTCTCGCCTACTCCGGCCGCGTGCTCGAGGCCAATGCCCGCGTCTACCGGCGCACCTGGCGGGGCAGTGTGATGAGCACCTTCTTGAACCCGGTGCTGTTCCTGCTCGCCATGGGAGTCGGACTCGGCAAGCTGGTCGATGCCGGCGACTCGTCGCTGGCCGTGGACTACCTCACCTTCCTCGCTCCCGGCCTGCTCGCCTCCACCGCGATGACCACTGCGGCGGGCGATGCCTCGTTCCCGGTGATGGCGGGCATCAAGTGGCGCAAGAGCTACGAGGCGATCCTGGCCACGCCGATCGGCGTCGGCGACCTCGTCGCCGGCCACCTCGGCTGGATCGGGGTGCGGCTCACCTTCGTCACCGTGGTGTACGGCGGAGTCATGATCGCCTTTGGGGCCACCTCGCTCGTGGAGGGCCTGCTCGCCGTGCCGCCGGCGGTGCTCACCGGCCTCGCCTTTGCCGCGGTGGTCACCGCCTACACCGCCCGGCTCAAGGACGAGCAGGGCCTGTCGAGCCTGTTCCGCTGGGGCATCACCCCGCTCTTCCTGTTCTCCGGAACCTTCTTCCCCATCTCCCAGCTCCCCGGCTGGATGCACCCCGTCGCCTATTCCACCCCGCTCTTCCACGGGGTGGAACTGTGCCGTGGCATCGCCCTCGATCTGCCCGCCCACGTCGATCCGTGGATCAGCGTGGGCTACCTGGTGACGATGCTCCTGGTCGGGTGGTTCTTCGCCACCCGCTTCATGCGAGGGAGGCTGGTGAAGTGACCTCCGCCACCCTCACCTCGCGTGTGGTCCCCCCGTTCATCCCCGGCTCGTCGTTCCGCATGCTGGAACGCAGCTTCCTCGTGTACCGCCGGATCTGGCTGCTCATCGTCTCCGGCTTCTTCGAGCCGGTCTTCTACCTCTTCTCCATCGGCGTCGGCGTCGGGGCGCTCGTCGGCGACGTCACCATGCCGGGGGGCGAACTCGTCGAGTACGCCGCCTTCGTCGCCCCCGCCCTGCTCGGCGCCTCGGCGATGAACGGCGCCATCTACGAGTCCACCTTCAACATCTTCTTCAAGCTGCGCTACGGCAAGGTGTACGACGCCATCCTCTCCACCCCGATGCAGCCTCGCCACATCGCCATCGGCGAGATCGCCTGGTCGCTGGGACGCGGGCTGCTCTATGCCACCACCTTCCTCATCGTCATCACCGCCTTCGGCTACGTGCACTCGGCATGGGCGGTGATGGCGATCCCCGCCGCGGTGCTCATCGGTTTCGCCTTCGCCGCCGTGGGGATGATGACGACCACCTTCATGAAGTCGTGGCAGGACTTCGACCTGGTGAACATGGTCACCCTTCCCCTCTTTCTCTTCTCCGGGACCTTCTATCCCCTCTCGGTGTACCCGGAAGCGTTCCAGACCATCACCCGGATCTCCCCGCTCTATCACGGGGTCGAGTTGATCCGCGCCCTCACGCTGGGGATCTTCGACTGGTCGATCGCCGGCCACGTGGTGTTCCTGGTCGTGATGGGACTCATCGGAGTGGCGATCACGGCGAAGCGGCTCAACAAGCTGTTGTTGTCGTAGGGGGTCGGGCGGGAGCCGATGCCCGATGCCAAAAGGGGGGAGCGTCACCGAACCCAATCCGTGACCAACCATCACCTGCGCCGCAACTGGCGCGACTTTGACCACTGCTGCTCCCGCCGGGGGCATGAGCGATAAGGGGCTCCCTCCGCCCGCCTTATCCGCACGGCCGAGGCGAAGCAGCTCTATGCGGCAGCGTTAGCCAACGGCCGCAAGTTCCAGATCGGGTTGCCAGATCTCAGCAGACTTCGGCGCGGCCTTCCGAGACTGTCCGAACACGACAACATCCCCAATGGCGAAGATCGCGGGCACAACCACTCCGAGGGCCCGCGTTAGCACCTGAGCATCAGAGCGGCCCTTGACAACCATATGGATGATCACGGTCCGCGTCTTGAAGTTGGCAGTGAGGTCGATGTCGTAGACATCAGGTGTCTCGCGCTTCGCCAACTGGGCCTGGAGGCGTTCGACACGCCCCTCCAGGACCGTATGGGATGCGTTCACCTTGAAGGCAAGGTCGAGGTCGGTCTTCATAGGTCGTCTATCCAGCAGGTATGGTTTCTCAAGCGGGTCCGAAGTTTACGGTAGTAATTGACATCAGACGGCGACAAGTGGATTGTCTTCATATGGCGACGACACGGGCACTTCGCTAGATAGTACGAGTCACCACCACCGCTTACACGCCACTTCTGGCGTTTGAGCGACTCAAGTATCGCATCGCCCTCCGCCTGTCGCCTACCCACCCTTCCCCTCTCATCGACCGTTCCGCCAAGACACTAGAGGAACACCCGGGTCCGGCTCAGTCCTCGAGGTGCGACAGAGACACCGCCTTGCCCATTGCAGCTCCGGTACCTGGCACCCGGTACCGCGCATTGCGCTCCCCCAATGCTGGTTTCCCTCCCCCACCCTGCTACCTTCTTCTCGACGCCACACCGGTTAGAGGCCGGACGCTGCAAAGCGGTCCCCCCGGTGATACGACGGCGTCGGACAATCTGCAGTGGCTTGATCTGCCTCGTCACGCCCCTCTCCCGGATCTCCGGGACCGTTCGCCCAGTATCCCGAGAGGGGAAACGACCCATGACCACTACCACCACGGGCCTTGGTGTGCCCACGACCTTCAAAGACCTCGGTGTCCCCGACGACATCGTCGCCCTGCTCGCCCGCAAGGGCATCAGCGAGCCATTCCCCATCCAGGCCGCGGTGATCCGCGACGCCCTGGCCGGGCGTGACATCAGCGGCCGGGCCCCCACCGGCTCGGGCAAGACCCTCGCCTTTGGCATCCCGATGATGATGAGCGTCGAGCACGCCAAGCCCAAGCGCCCCCGCGGCCTGGTGCTGGCCCCGACGCGCGAGCTCGCCGATCAGATCCAGCGCGAGCTGGCCCCGCTCGGCAAGGACCGCAGCCGCTTCGTCGGCGCCGTCTACGGCGGTGTCGGCTACGGCCCGCAGATCCAGATGATGCGCCGCGGCGTCGACGTGCTCGTCGCCTGCCCGGGACGCCTGCTCGATCTCATCGAGCAGCGCCACATCGATCTCTCCGAGGTCGAGATGGTCGTCGTCGACGAGGCCGATCGTATGGGCGACATGGGCTTCATGCCCGATGTCAAGAAGATCCTCGACATGACCCGGCCCGATCGCCGCACCTGGCTGTTCTCGGCCACGCTCGATGGCGCCGTCGCCGAACTCACCCGCCGCTACCAGAAAGAACCGGTGCGGCATGAGGTCGGTGAGAAGTCCGAGGACCACGGCAATGCCCGCCACTTCTTCTGGAAGGTCGGCCAGACCGATCGGTTCGAGCACACCGCGTCGGTGATCTCGGCCGAGGCGCCTGCGATCGTCTTCTGCCGAACCCGCCACGCCACAGACAAGGTGGCAAAGCGGCTCGAGCAGCTCGGCGTTCGAGCCGAGGCGATCCACGGCGGCCGCAGCCAGGCCCAGCGGACCCGGGCGCTGAAGGCCTTCAGCGACGGGCGAGTGTGGGCCCTGGTGGCGACCGACGTCGCCGCCCGCGGCATCCACGTCACCGGGGTGGCCTCGGTGATCCACTTCGACCCCGCCGATGATGCCAAGGCCTACCTGCACCGCTCCGGACGCACCGCCCGCGCCGGGGCTCCCGGCGTGGTGCTCTCCATGGTCACCGACGACCAGACCGGCATGATCCGTGGTCTGCAGCGCTCCATCGGGATGAGCGCCCCGCTCGACACCCCCAACCCGGCGGGACTGAGCACCGGCGGCCACAAGGTGACCAACACCGCCCCCCGCGGTGAGACCGGGGCGGCACGCCGCTCCCCCAACCGTGGCGGAAACGGCAAGGGCCGCACCAAGTCGCGGTCGCGCCACCAGTACTGGGGCTAGGCCACAATGGTGCGATCGACCCCGTCGGGGTGATTCCCGGCGGGGTTCTCGACTCCTGGAGGTTGCCGTGCGCCAACCCGGTCGTCTCACGATGGTGGCCGCCATCGTGGGCGCAGTCCTCATCGTCGGTGCGGGTCCGGCGGCGGCAGAGGGAGACCTCCGCATCGAGGCGGACGCGGTGTACGAGTTCGCTCCGGAGGAGTCGCGCCTCGAGGTGACCGTCAGCTTCCTGTTGACCAACCAGAAGCCACCGACGACATCGGAATCGGTGATCAACCGGTACTACTACGACAGCTTCCGCATCCTGCTTCCGGACGAGGCGATCGAGGTCGTCGTCGTCGACGACCGGGGACGCTCCCTCGGCTTCTCCGAGGCCATCGAGGTACTCGACGACGACGGCAAGACCGGCCGGGTCATCACCGTCGCCTTCCCCGCGATCTTCTACCAGGGTCAACAGGCGATCGCGCTCTCCTTTCATCTCCCCGGCGGTGAGCCGCGCTCCGAGAGCGCGGTGCGCGCCAATCCCGCCTACGGCGCCTTCAGCGCCTGGGCATGGGGGGATGCCGGACTGTCGGATGTGACGATCCGGATTCCGACTCGCTTCGCCGCCGACTATCGCGGCGACGAGCTGGACGTCGATGTGGGTGAGGATGTCACCACCTGGTACCGAACCGGTGTCGACGATCCCGCCGAGTGGGGGGTGTTCTTCACCGCTCGCCACGACGAGGCGCTCGTCTCCACGGTGATGGAGGTCGAGGGCCTCATCGTCACGGTGAGATCGTGGCCCGGCGACGAGGTCTGGGCACTGCGAGTCTCCGAGTTGGTGCGCCGCGGCCTCCCGGCGCTTCAGGATGCCATCGGCCTCGGCGTCGGCGATCAGACGACGCTCGACATCTTCGAGACCCTCGACCCGACACTGCTCGGCTACGCCGGGTGGTATCTGGCCTACGAGGATGTCATCGAGCTGGGCGAAGACCTCGACGACCACACCATCCTCCACGAGATCTCCCACCTTTGGGCCAACAGCGAACTGTTCACCGGCAGGTGGATCGCCGAGGGACTGGCCGAGGAGCTGGCGGCAACCGCCTTCGACGCCATCGACGGAGAGGGCGTCCCGGAGCGACCCTCCCCGCCCGCCACCGACGTGCCCGTCGCGGTACCCCTCAATCGTTGGGATGTTCCACGCCGTGCCCCCGGGGAGGATGAGGAGTCGTTCCAGCGCGAGGACTACGGCTACAACGCCTCCTTCTGGGTGATGCGCGCCTTGCACGAGGAGATCGGTGCCGATGGCCTTCAGGCTGTGATCGCCGCCGCCGCCAACGACCTCACCGCCTACCAGGACGGGAGCGCGCCCGAGACCGTCGCCGCCACCGATGGGTGGCAGCGGTTCCTCGACCTGCTCGAAGAGGTCGGCGGGTCCACCGGCGCCGAGGCGCTGTTCCGCGAATTCGTGGCGGCGCCCGTGGACCTGACGTTGCTCGATGAACGCCGGTCCGCCCGCGAGATCTACGCCACCCTCCTCGTCGCCGACACCGACTGGGAAACCCCGTGGGCGGTACGCCAGCCCCTGGGCGAGTGGCAATTCCGCACCGCCGAACAGACGATCACCTCGGCCCAGGCAGTGGTGACCCTGCGCGATCGCATCGAGGAGACGGCGGACCACCTCGACCTCACCCCACCCCCCGAGCTCGAAGTCGCCTACGAGAACGCCCAGATCCCCCAGGACCTCATCACCGCCACCGCCATCGGTGAGGATCAGCTCGAGGCGGTGACCGCCGTCGAAGCAGCCTCGGTGGCCGTCGCAGCGGAGCGGGGATTCTTCGAGACCGTCGGTTTGCTCGGCGACGATCCAGGCGACGCCCTACTCGATGCGGCGACGGCATTCGAAGCGGGACGCCACGACGACGCCGAGATGTTGGCGGCGGACGTCATCGACCTCATCGACCAGGCCGAGGATGTCGGCCAGGGCCGGGTGATGCGGACCGCGGCTGCCGTCGTGCTCGTTGGCGGGGCGGTCGTACTGGTGGTGGTCCTGCGGAGGCGGCGGGGCACGGGGCCGGGTGGGGTGGCAGGGTCGTGAGGCTGTCGGGGACGCAACGCAGGTCGGCGCAGGCGCCGGGGTGATCCACTGCAGCTGCAGCCGGGTCCGGGGAGCGCTGGTGGATCCGGTGATGCGATCGCCGGCAGCAAGGCCCATCGGCGGCTCGGGCCAATCTCGAGCCTGGCGTTCTAGGCTCGCAGCCCCTCGAACAAGAGAGGTTCCCGATGGCCGTCTATCTCATGCGCTTCAGCTACACCCCGGCGACGTGGTCGAAGCTGATCCAGAATCCTGAGGACCGCCGCAACGCCGCACGCGCCTACATCGAACAGGTCGGGGGCACCCTGCTCGGCTTCTGGTACGCCTTCGGCGAGTACGACGGCTACGCGCTCTTCGAGGCGCCCGACAACGTCTCCATGGCCGGCGCCGTGCTGGCCATCGCCGCGGGCGGCGCCCTCGCCTCGGTCGAGACCACGGTGCTCATGACCGTGGAGGAGACGCTGCAGGCACTCGCCAAGGCGAAGGGGGTCGGCTACCGCCGCCCCGGGGAGTCGCCGGCGACCTGAACCTGCGCCGCCGCGAGCCTCGGGCGCGTACGGAAGCGTCACGGCGTCGGAGTGACCTCGATGGGGCGCGTCCTGCCCTGGGGATCCACCTCGCGGGGATTGCCGCCCGGCCCTCCGGGTGCCTCGACCCGCGGCCTCATCGGCGCGGGAGTCTCCTCATTTCCGTGCCCAGAGCCACCAGGGCGAGTCCCGTCGCCACCTCGGCGGCAGCCATACCGAACGCCAGGATCGACGTGAAGAGCGACGAGCGGAGGAGGGCTGCATTCATGGCGGTCTCCGCCATCGGGTCTCCCTCCGGGAGTTCGCCATAGGTTCGACCACCGGTGGCCGACAACGCCACCCGCTTGATCACATTCGCCTCGGCGAAGGCCGTGACCGGGCCCGTCACTCGGCGAGGGTGAAGTCGGCTCCCCTCCCCAGGAACCACGATCCGCTCCCCGGCCAACTGCGATCTGACCGTGAGCCAGGCCGCTACCCCCGCCACCACCCGCATCGCCCCGACCACCACGATCGAGGCGGCGAGGAAGGTAGACCCCTTCGACCCCCGTCTTCCCCTCAGGTGGTTTCTTCCGGTGACGCAGCTCCGCACCATGGGTCTCCCTTCATCTCCTCATCAGCCGTCGCCGGCATCGACCGTCTCCGTCCCGACTCCGGGTCATGGCCCCGGGTCGCCGGTATCCCGACGGCATGACCGCGCCTTCACTCCTCGGGGACTCCAGCCAGCCGAAGGCCGTCATCGATGCGAGCCCTTCGCTCCGCGTCCGATATCGGAAGGGACTGGGCGAAACGCCACACCGAGGCGCCCCCGAGCAGCTGCCCGACCCGATCGATGGCATGGCGCGCCTCGTCATCCCTGCCGCCATATGCATACGCCATCCCGAGCACGAACCAGGTGGCGTCCCAATCGCCATAGAGGGCCACGGACTCCGAGGCGAGGGCGATGGCGTCATCGAACCGTCGGGACAGCAGATCGATCATCGCCAGGCCGGTGACGACGTAGAACGAAGCAGGGTCGCGGGGGCTGAGCGACCGGGCTCGCTCGAAGAGCTCCTCGGCCCTGCCCAGGCTGCCGGCGAACACCTCCGCCCACCCCGCGTTCATCAGGACGAAGGCGTTGTTGGGATTGAGCCGGACGGCGTCACGGAGAGCGGCGAGGCCCGGCTCGTACTCCCGTCCGACCTTGAGCAGGACGAAGCCGGTGATGGCGATCACGTTGGCATCTCCCGTGTCGGCATCGATGGTCGATCGGGCGAGGGCGATCGCCCGTTCGGCGTCGTCCAGCTGCGTGGTCGGCCACCCCCGGCTCAGCCGCTGCTCGAGGCACCACGCGGCGAACGCCTGGGCCGGGATGTACGTCGGGTCGAGCCTCATCGCCTCATCGAGGAGCTCCAGACCCCGGGTGTTGTCGGCGGGCCGCATGGCGTACACATGGGGAATCGCCTGGAGGTAGAGGTCGTAGGCGCTGAGGCTCTCTGGTCGTGCCCGGCGGGCCCGGTCGATCTCTGCCCTGCGGATCTGCGGCTCGAGGACGCCGACCACACGCTCGGTGAGATGATCCTGGAGGTCGAAGACATCCGCCAGGTCACCTTCAAAACGGTCGGCGAAGACGTGGGCACCGGTCGTGGCATCGATCAGTTGCCCGGTGATGCGGACCCGATTGTGCGATTTCTGAACGCTGCCCTCGAGCACGTATCGGACCCCGAGCTCTCGACCCACCTCCCGGACATCCGCGGCTCGACCCTTGTACACGAACGAGGACTGGCGGGCGACGACAGCCAGTGACTTGAACCGGGCAAGCCCGGTGAGGATGTCGTCCACCATGCCGTCCACGAAGTACTCCTGACTCGGATCGCCCGACAGGTTGGCAAATGGCAGCACGGCAATGGAGGCGCCACCGAGCGTTGCGGCGGGAGGGGGCGCCGTCGCCGGGGATCTGGCGGGGCGCACGGGACGCCGGTACACCATGAAGGCACCCACCTTCATCTCCCGACTCTCCAGGGAGAGCGCATTCATCGCTTCGATCCGCAGGCCGGACAGCGTGCGGATCTGTTCGTGCACCCAATCCGACACGCAGACGCCGCCGGGGGCCGCGGCCGACTCGAGACGGGTGGCGAGATTCACTCCGGCACCGAACGCCTGGTCGCCCTCGAAGATCACCTCGCCGAGGCTGACGCCGACCTTGAGGGCGACCCGGCTGGCCTTGGGCGTACTCGCTTCTCGAGCCGCAAGCTCCTGCTGGACCTCCAGGGCGCCGAGCACCGCATCCGTGACGCTGGCGAACTCGGCCATCCATCCCTGTCCGACGCTCCGGATCACTCGACCCCGATGCCGCTCGACGATCGGTGCAACCAGGTCGGCCATGAGCGACCGGATTCGCGTCAGGGTTCCGATCTCGTCCTTCCGCATCGTGCGGGCGGAACCGGCGAAGTCGGCAGCGACGATGGCTGCCAGCTTGCGCCCCGCCGGCTCCGCACTCGTGCCCGCGGCTCCACCCTGGCGCGGGTGGGGAGCGCCAACGCTCGCCTCGAAGCGCTCGGTGAGCAGCACGGCGAGGTCGCTCGCCACCAGCGCTTCCAGCTCCCCCACCGAACCGAACCGTCGGTATGACGACGTGTCGTCGTCGCGGATCCGATCGAGGAGCGCCTCGAGCCGCTCGTCGCGCTCCGGAGCGGGCTCCTTGAGGTACAAGAGCCGGGGCATCCCCGCGGACAGCCGGTACTCGTCCTCGAGTCCCGAGACCTCGTCGCCGGGAGCCGCCCATCCGTACCGCTGCCAGTACAAGCCCACAAAGACGTGACTCTGCTCGAGATAGGAGCGATACAGCTCGCGCGGCGGATGGGGCCGCGCCCCCGCCTCGAACATCACCGGCGTCAGATCGAGCCGCTCCACCGCCCGTCGCACCGCCGCACGCTCGTCCGTCAGTTCCTGCAGGGTCGAGCTCACGAAGACTCGCAGCCGGTGATCGGGGGTGCGGATGACCTCCGGTTTCGTGACGGGCACAGCCCTCCTCCGACGCCCGAGCGTAGCCGACGCGTCTGAGCGCGGTCGCCGCCGCCATCGAACGCGGTCGTGCGGAAATACCGGAGGACCGATGCCCTGAAGGAGCCCGGCCCGGAGGCGACAGCGTGACCGACCTCGAGTGAGAGCCAGACGCACTGGGTAGGCTTGCCGCCTCTCGAGGGGGAAGCTGTGGCAGACCTACCGAGCGGAACCGTCACCTTCCTGTTCACCGACATCGAGGGTTCGACCCGTCTCTGGGACGAGTCGCCCGGGGCGATGGGCGCCATGCTGCGACGGCACGACTCGATGCTGGCGGCCCGGATCGAGGAGCACGCCGGCTACATGTTCGCCTCGACCGGGGACGGGGTCGCGGTCGCCTTCGGCAGGGTGGAGCACGCGTTGGCCGCGGCGGTGGCCATCCAGCGCGACATGGCGCCCGGGAGCGATGTCGAGCTCCGCATCCGCATGGCAATCCACACCGGGGAGGCCGAAGAGCGCTCCGGGAACTACTTCGGTCCCGTGGTCAACGAAACCGCCCGACTGCTCGGCTGCGGGCACGGCGGACAGATCCTGGTCTCCGGCATCAGCCGCGAGATCCTGGGCAATCGAACGCCTGATGGCTTGGGACTCGACGATCTGGGAGAGCACCGCTTCCGTGACGTGGGTCGCCCGCTGCGGGTCTTCCAGGTCACCGGACCCGGAATCGCCCGCGACTTCGCGCCGCTGCGCGGGATCGAGCCCGGCCGGTCCGTGCTCCCGGTGGTGCTCACCAGGCTCATCGGCCGCGAGCAGGAGCTCGGCGACGTGGGCAAGGAGATTCGGGGACACCGGCTGGTGACACTGATCGGAGCCGGGGGTTGCGGGAAGACCCGGCTGGCGATCGAGGCTGCGCTGCAACACGAAGCCGACACGTTCGATCCGGTCTGGTTCGTCGAACTGGCTCCGGTGTCCGAGCCCGAGCTGGTCGTTCCCACCCTGGGCCGGGTCATGGGCGCCACCTCCGGTCAGGGACGCGACGATCTCGAACCGGTGGTCTCCATCCTCCGCACCCGGTCCGGCCTGGTCGTCCTGGACAACTGCGAGCACCTGATCGCCGAGGTGGCCCGAGTGGTCGCAGCCTTGCTGCGCGAGTCGTCTGCCGTCCGGATCCTCGCCACCAGTCGGGAGCCGCTCGGACTGCAGGGCGAGGTGGTCCGTCAGGTCGCCCCCCTGCGCGTTCCACCCGAGCATGCGGCCGCGACCGACCTGCTGGCTTTCGATGCCGTGCGCCTCTTCGAAGAGCGGGCCGCCGAGAGCCGACCCGGGTTCGCCATCACTGCGAGCAACGCCGTGGCGGTGGCCCGGATCTGCCGGCGCCTCGACGGGATTCCCCTCGGTCTGGAGCTCGCCGCGGCCCGCCTCCGGGTGCTCCCCGTCGAAGAGATCGCCCGCCGCCTCGAAGACTCCCTGGCCGTGCTGGGCACCGCCGGTCGCGACATCGTCCCCCATCACCGCACGCTCGAGGCCACGCTCGACTGGTCGTTCGACCTGCTCACCCCGACCGAGCGAGAGCTGCTGGCCCACCTCGCGGTCTTTGCCGGCGGGTGGACCCTCGAGGCCATGGAGGCGGTGTGGTCGGGCGACACCGCCTCTGCCGACAGCCTCGACCTGCTCGCTTCCCTCGTAGAGAAGTCGCTGGTCAGCCTGAGCGACGACGAAGGCCGAACCCGATACCGCCTGCTCGAGCCGATTCGGCAGTACGCCGGCCACAAGCTCGCCGGAGGAGGGGCCGAGGCCACCGCCCGGGAGCGGCATGCCCGGTATTACGCGCAGGTGGTGGAGCGCGCCTTCCCCGGGATGTGGGGTCCTGAGGAGGCCGACTTGCTGGATGCACTCGAGCTCGACGTCGACAACGTGCGCGAGGCTCTGACCTGGCACGTCGAGAACGGGGTCCACTCCGAGGCTCAGGCGATGGCAGGAGGGCTGGTTCCGTTCTGGTCACGAACCCACCGCGCCAACGAGGCGATCATATGGCAGCAGCGCACCCTGGCCCTGTCGGATCGGCCCAGCAGTTCCCGCGCCCGTGCCCTGGTGCTGTCGACGCTGCACCATCTGGAGGATGCCGAGAAGCACCACCGCATGCTCGACGAGGCCGTGGCCCTGTATCGGGAGTTCGGTCCGCGGTGGGAGTTGGCACTCGCTCTGGTGCTCGCCTCCGACCACGCCGAATCCACCGGCGATTGGCAGACCGCGCTCGGGCTATCCGAGGAAGCGCTCAGGCTCGCCACCGACATCGGCAACGAGTCGATGGTGGCGCTCGCCACCGCGGGCATGGGCAGCCTCCTCGCCCACTGGACCAGCGACCTCGACCGAGCAGGTTCGCTGGCCGAGCAGGCCGTTCAGGCCGCCCGTCGCTCGGGATCGCAGCAGGTCCTGTACTTCGCCCTCAACGGCGCCGCCGATCTCGAGGAGGCGCGGGGAGCACTGGATGCCGCCGAGGCTCTGCTCATCGACGCCTATGCCATCGAACACCAGGCCCGCCGCACCGGAGCAACCGGACTCGCCCTTGCCCGACTTGCCGAGATCGCCATGGCGCAGAATCACCTCGACCGGGCCCTCAGCCACCTCCGCGAACAGCATCGACAGATCGAGTCGCTCGACTACGGGGACATGAGGGCGCGCGGCCAGGCCCAGCGTGATCAACTGCGCGTGCGCGGGGAGGTGGAGGTACGCCGTGGCAACCTCGCCCGCGGCGTGACCCTGCTGTCGGCCTACCTGGCGCTGCGCGGGGTGACCCGCGTCGAGGAGGCGAGACAGCAGCGCGTCGACGGAGCCCTGGCATCCGCACGAACGGCACTGGGCGAGGAGGCGTACTCCGCGGCGTGGGAGCACGGGCAACGCCTGAACCTGCTCGACGCGGCGCGCTTCGGCTGGGAGTAGCCGGTCGCGGGGAGTCGACAAGGAGAGCCGACTCGCACCCCCACCCCCCAACGCGAGTGAGCCCGCCTCAACGGGCGGGCTCACGTCTTCGGTCGGTGGAGGTGCGGGGAGTCGAACCCCGGTCCTCTGAGGTTTCAGTGCTGGCATCTCCGAGCGCATCCGGCAGTTTGGTTTCGGAACAAGGGGCCCTGCCGGCGGGTGGTCCCTTGCCCTATCCGGAATTGATCTTGACCCGCCGGTCCCGGCATCCCGGCGGGAGCATCCCCCATTGCGACGCCCGACACCGGCGAGGGGGGAGCCCACCGGGCGAACGAGCTGCGTTAGTTAGGCAGCCAGTGCGAAGTTGTCTTCGGCACTTGTGTTTGTTTTCCGGCTCTTTAACGAGGACTCCGGAAACCTCGGCTCGCTTCCAGCGCCTCGACCCTCAAAGTCGAAACCGTTTCACCCCCGAAGGAGCGCGGTGTGGGCGCACTGACACGATACAACATGGCCGCGGCCAAGACGCTTCCGCAATTCGCAATTCGCAATTCGTCAGCATCCGCAATGCGCAATGCGCCATGCGCTCAGACACCGGAAGACTTCAGCCCACCTCGAGGTGTGGGCCTCCGGGGCCACTTGCCACTCGCACCGCCGCTTGGCCTTTCAGGACCTTCAAGACTTCGTCGCCGGCGGCGGTCTTGCGCCAGCCGGTGAGGAGGGGGACCTCGCGGTCTTCGCGGTCGAGTTCACCGGCGAGGAGCATCCGGGCCAGCTCTTCGAGATCGCCTCTCGTGCCGAGGAGACCGGGGGCGAGATCCATGTCGGCGGCGCGGGAGCGCACCACGCCGTGGAGAAGCGAAGCGATGGCATCGACTCGGGGATCGCCGCCAAAGGGGCGGGCCGGTGGCCAGCGGGGCCACTCGGCCTCGGGGCGGGCGAGGGCACGACGCACCGCTTCCACCATGGGCACCGCCACCAACTTGGCCTGGCCGGGATGGAGGCCGCGGAGTTCGGCGATCTGGCCGGGATCGGTGGGGGCACGTCGGGCGACCTCGATGAGCACCCGATCGGGGACGAGGCGCTGGCGGCCGGTGTCGCGCTTCACGGCTTCGACTTCACGCCAGGCGGCGGCCTCGCGCAGCACGGCGAGGGCACGGCCCCTGAGCTTGCGGGCGTCGGAGACCCGGCGCCAGGCCTCATCGGGTTCGACGACCTCACCGATGGTGGCGAGGCGTCGCTGCGTCTCGTCGGCCACCCAGGAGGTGCGACCCCGCTCCTCCAACTGGGCGGTGAGTTTGCGCCACAGGTCGAGGAGATGGCGCACGTCCTCGAGGGCGTACTTCACCTGGTCGCCGGTCAAAGGACGGCGGGACCAATCGGTGTAGCCCTCTCCCCCGCGCACCGGCTGTCCCAGGGCGGCGCCGACCAGGTTGCCGTATCCGATGGCATCGCCAAAGCCGAGGAAGGCTCCAGCCACCTGGGTGTCGAACACCCTGGCGGGAAGGCGCCCGGCGGCGGCGAGGATGATGTCGAGATCGTGGGCCCCGGCGTGGACCACCACGGTGGGACCACCGACGATCGCCTCCCAAACCCGGCGCAGATCGGTGACCGCCAGCGGATCGACGATCGCCTCGAACCCCTCCCCCGCCACCTGCAGCAGACACAACTGCGGCCGATAGGTGCGTTCCCAGAGGAATTCGGTGTCCAGGGCCAGCGCGTCCGAGCCGGCGATGAGTTGGGCGACGGCGGCGACATCGGGAGGAGTTTGGGCGTGGATGGTGCGATCAGCCATCAGCCCTTAGCCCTTGGCCTTTAGCCAGAACGATCGAGACCTCGATTGGGCCTGAGCGCCTCTGACGAATTGCGAATTGCGAATTGCGGTCTCTCGCCACCCTCCGCTCAATCCAGACTCCTATGCCTCACCGCGCGCTCCATCTCCCGATCCGCCTCCCGCCGCTTGATCGTCTCGCGCTTGTCGCGTTGGGCCTTGCCTCGGGCCAGGGCCAATTCGACCTTGACCTTGCCCTCTTTGAAGTACATGCGTACCGGGATGAGGGTGAGGCCCTTCTCGGCGAGCTTGGCGCCGATGCGCTCGATCTCGGCGCGGTGCAGCAGCAGCTTGCGGTCGCGCTCGGGTTCGTGACCCCCATCCCGGGCGAACTCGTAGGGGGAGATGCGCACCCCGAACAGCCACATCTCCTGACGCTCGACGGCGGCGTAGGCGTCCTTGAGGTCGGCCTTGCCGCTGCGCAGGCTCTTCACCTCGGATCCGACGAGCGAGATCCCGGCCTCGAAGGACTCGACGATCTCGTAGTCGAAGCGGGCCCGCCGGTTGGTGGCGACGATCTTTGTCGAGGGCTTCTCGGCGACGGCGGCCGGCTTGCGGGGCATGGTCGGTGCGGGAGGCTCAGTCCCGCAGGAAGCCCCACATGCCGAAGGCGCTGCCGAGCAGTCCGGTGCCGGCGCCAAAGCCGAGGACGAGCAGCGCCTGGCGGATCATGAATTCGGCGGGCACGACCAGCGCCCCGGGGTCGGTGGAGGTGGAGAAGAGCTCGGCGATGGATCCGCGCACCCCCCAGATCAACGCCACGGCGAAGACCGCCCCGAGCACGCCCTCGATGATCCCCTCGAGGAAGAACGGGATGCGGACGAACCAGTTGCCGGCGCCGACGAGCTTCATGATCCCGATCTCGTCGCGGCGGGCGAAGATGGCGATGCGGATGGTGTTGGCGATGAGGACGACGGCGGCACCGCCGAGGACGACGACGATCCAGAAGGCGAAGGTCTGCAACCGCGAGGACCGCGCCACCAGGGCATCGATGGCCTCATCGGCCGCCGACACCTCCCGGATCCCCGGGATCACCACGAGACGATCGGTGATCGTGGAGTAGTCGGCGGCCTGCACCGGGGCGATGCGCAGCGAGGCGGGCAGGACCGAGGGATCCTCCTCGACGACATCGATGAGCGACTGCTGATCGGCGAACAGCTCGCGGAACTCGACGAGGGCCTCGGCCTTGGAGAAGTACACCACGTCGCGGACCTCGTCCCATTGCTGGATCTGCGCCTGGATGGCGTCGACGTCTTCGAGGCTGAGGTCGTCGGAGAGGAAGGCGATGACGCGCACGTTGTCGTCCCATCGGCCGATGTCCTGGTCGATCGACCAGCGCAGCACGATGGTGCCGAACACCAGGGTGAGCATGACGAGCACGGCGACGACGGCGGCGAACACGACCAACACGTTGCGCCGCAGGTTCAACATCGCCTGCTCGAGCAGGTACTGCAGCCTCACAGGTCGCCCTCCAACTCCGCGGTGAGCGGACGCTGCTGGGCGGTGACGATGCGCTGCTCGGCGGTCTCATAGGCGCCGCGGGACTGGTCGCGCACGATCCGGCCCCGCTCCAGGGCCACCACCCGGCGGCGCATGGCATCGACGATGGCGTGGTCGTGGGTCGCCATGACGACGGTGGTGCCGGTGCGATTGATGCGGTCGAGGAGCCGCATGATGCCGACGGAGGTGGCCGGGTCGAGGTTTCCGGTGGGCTCGTCGGCGAGGAGGATGAGGGGGCGGTTCACGAAGGCGCGGGCGATCGACACCCGCTGCTGCTCGCCACCCGACAGCTGGTTGGGGAGGCGGTCCGCCTTGGCGCCGAGACCGACCAGGTTGAGCACCTGGGGCACCTGGTTGCGGATGACGTGGCGGGGCCGCCCGATCACCTCGAGGGCGAAGGCGACGTTCTCGAAGACCGTCTTGGTGGGGAGCAGCTTGAAGTCCTGGAACACGGTGCCGATGGAGCGCCGCAGCAAAGGCACCTTCCACCCGGGAAGCTCGGTGATGAGCTTGCCCGCCACCCAGATCTGGCCCTCGGAGGGCAGTTCCTGACGGAGCATGAGGCGGATGAGCGTCGACTTGCCCGAGCCCGAGGGGCCGACGAGGAACACGAACTCGCCCTTGATGATCTCGAGGGTGACATCGCGCAGGGCGGCGGTGCCACCCTCGTAGACCTTGCTGACGTCTTGGACTCGAATCATGAACGCCCTCTCGGAGTGTCGCTCGCCCCGCACCCACCCCGTTGCGACGCCGGAGCCGAGGTTAGTGGCGAGTGGATTTCATGAGGCGGATTGCGAAACACCGGCCTAGGTACCCTCGGCGGTGGTGGCACGGCGCCACTGCAGGTAGCCGTCGATGAACGGATCGAGGTTGCCGTCGAGCACCCCCAGGACGTTGCCGATCTCGACGCCGGTGCGCAGGTCCTTGGCCATCTGATAGGGCTGGAGCACGTACGAGCGGATCTGGCGGCCCCAGGCGGCCTCGCCCTGTTCGCCGCGGATGCCGTCGAGATGGGCCAGCTGGTCCCGTCGGGCCTTCTCGGCGAGACGGGCGGCGAGGAGTGCCATCGCCCGGTTGCGGTTCTGCAGCTGGGAGCGCTCCGCCTGGCAGGCGACCACCAACCCGGTGGGGATGTGGGTGAGGCGAACCGCCGAGTCGGTCTTGTTGACGTGCTGGCCACCGGCCCCGGAGGCCCGGAAGGTGTCGATGCGGAGATCATCCAGATCGATCTCGACGTCGGCGAACTCGACCTCGGGGATGACGTCCACCCCGGCAAACGAGGTGTGCCGCCGCGAGTTGCTGTCGAACGGGCTGATCCGCACCAGGCGATGCACCCCGCGCTCGCCCTCGAGACGCGCATAGGCGCGATCGCCCCGCACCGTGATGGTGGCCGAACGGACCCCCGCCTCCTCGGCCTCGATGATCTCATCGACCTCGACGGTGAACCCGTGGGTCTCGAGATAGCGCAGGTACATGCGCAGCAGCATCTCCGCCCAGTCGGAGGCGTCCACCCCGCCCGCCCCGGAGTGCACCGAGAGGATGGCGGGATGATCGTCGTACTCGCCGAAGAACAGCGTCTCGCGCTCGAGTTCGGAGAGGCTGTCGGTGATGCGGCCCAGCTCGGCCTCGACATCGGCGTCGGCCACCGAGTCGGCCTCGCCGGAGAAGAGGGCGAGCAGCTCCTCGGCGTCGTCGAGGGACGTCTCCAACTGGTGCACCCGGTCGACGAGACCCTCGTAGCGGGCCAGGGTCCGGGTGACTTCGAGGGCGCGCCCCTGGTCGTTCCACAGCCCCGGCGCCGCCGCCTCTTCCCTCAGCCGCGGGAGCTCCGCCTCTTTGCCCGGGACGTCAAAGGAACCTCCGGGCATCGGAGAGGCGGGAACGAAGGTCGGCGATCACAGCGCGGGGGTCGATGTCCATGGGAGGACGCAGGTTAGGGCTGACGCGGGGCTCTGGAGCGGATCGGGCGCGAGGTTTCGCAATTCGCAATTCGTCAGACGCGTCGAGACGCCCGCAGAGCGTTCTGGCGAATTGCGAATTGCGAAGCCCGCCGCCGCTACGCGGCGGCTCCGTGGCACTTCTTGTACTTCTTGCCGCTGCCGCAGGGGCAGGGCTCGTTGCGGCCCACCTTGCCGTCGGCGGAGGCCTGGCGCTTGAGGGCGGCGCCGCCGGTGCCCTGGAGCTGCACCACGGGATCGGGGCGGTTCTGGCGCTCCACCATCTGGGCGTGGAACAGGTACCGCACCGAGTCCGCCTTGATGCTGTCGACCATGTCGGAGAAGATGTCGTACGCCTCGCGCTGGTACTCGGTGAGCGGGTCGCGCTGACCCATGGCCCGCAGCCCCACGCCGGAACGGAGGTAGTCCATGTCGGCGAGGTGCTCCCGCCACTTCGTGTCCACGATGGAGAGCACCACGGTGCGTTCCAGCCGCCGCAGCAACTCGTCGCCGAACTGCTCACCGCGGCGGGTGTACGCCTCCTGGGCGTCGTCGATGATGCGCTCCGCCACCGCGGCGGCGTCGGGGGCTCCGGCGACGAGTGCCTGGGGTGACAGCGTGAGCGGATAGACCAGCCCGAGCCGGCGGTGCAGTTCCTCGGTATCCCACTCGGAGGGATTCTGGGCATCGGTCACCACCTCGTCGACGGTGGCGCCGACGACGTCTTCGATCCAGGTGCGCACCAGCTCCTCGGTGTCGCCACCCGACAGCACCCGCTGGCGCCAGTCGTAGATGACCTCGCGCTGGCGGTTCATCACCTCGTCGTACTTGAGGACGTTCTTGCGGATCTCGAAGTTCTGCGACTCCACCTGGCGCTGTGCCCGTTCGATCGCCTTGGTCACCATGCCGTGCTCGATGGGCACGTCCTCGGGGATGCGCAGGCGGCGCATCACGCTCTGCACCCGGTCGGTGGCAAAGCGCCGCATCAGGTCGTCCTCGAGCGACAGGTAGAACCGCGACTCGCCGGGATCGCCCTGGCGGCCCGAGCGGCCCCGCAGCTGGTTGTCGATGCGACGGGCATCGTGGCGCTCGGTGGCGAGCACGTAGAGCCCGCCGGCCTCGATCACCCGGCGCTGCTCATCGAGCGTCTCCGCCTTGAGCCCCCGGTGCACCTCGGCGTAGGCGGCGGCGTACTCGGGGCTCGCCGGGTCGATGCCGCGCTTGCGCATCTCGAGCTTGGCGAGCTCCTCGGGGTTGCCGCCGAGACGGATGTCGACGCCGCGCCCGGCCATGTTCGTGGCCACCGTGACCGCGCCGACCCGTCCCGCCTGGGCGATGATCGCCGCCTCCCGCTCATGGTGCTTGGCGTTGAGCACCTCGTGGGGGATGCCCTTCTTGCGCAAGGCATCGGACAGCCTCTCCGACTTCTCGATGGAGATGGTCCCGACGAGCACCGGCTGGCCCTTGGCGTGGCGCTCGACGAGATCGGCGGTGAGGGCGTGGTACTTGGCTTCCTCGGTCATGTAGACGAGATCGGGCTGATCGATGCGGGCCACGGGGACATTCGTGGGGATCTCGACCACCTCGAGCTTGTAGATCTCGTGCAACTCGGCGGCCTCGGTCTTGGCCGTCCCGGTCATGCCGCCGAGCTTGTCGTAGAGACGGAAGTAGTTCTGCAGCGTGATGGTGGCGAGGGTCTGGTTCTCCTCTTTGATCCGCACCCCCTCCTTGGCTTCGATGGCCTGGTGGAGACCCTCGGAGTAGCGGCGGCCCTCGAGGATGCGGCCGGTGAACTCGTCCACGATCTTGATCTCGCCGTTGGTGACCATGTAGTCGACGTCGCGGTGATAGAGCGTCTTCGCCTTGAGGGCCACGTCGAGGTGATGGATGAGATCGACATTGGTGTGGTCGTACATGTTCTCCACACCGAGGAACTTCTCCACCTGGGTGACCCCGGCTTCGGTGGTGACCACCTGGCGCTTGCCCTCATCGACCTCGTAGTGGACCTCCGGATAGAGCCGCTCGGCGATCCGGGCGAAGTCGCGATACCACTTGGCGGTCTCCCCGACGCGTCCGCTGATGATGAGGGGGGTGCGGGCCTCGTCGACGAGGATCGAGTCCACCTCGTCCACGATGGCGTAGTGGTGGCCCCGCTGCACCTGGAACCGCGGCTCCATGGTCATGTTGTCGCGGAGGTAGTCGAACCCGAACTCGTTGTTCGTGCCGTAGGTGATGTCGGCGGCGTAGGCAGGGCGGCGTTCTTCGGGCTGCATGTCCGCCTGGATGAGCCCGACGGAGAGGCCGAGGAAGCGATGGACCCCGCCCATCCACTCGGCGTCGCGCTTGGCCAGGTAGTCGTTGACCGTCACCACGTGCACCCCGGCACCTTCGAGGGCATTGAGGTAGACGGGCATCGTCGACACCAGGGTCTTGCCTTCGCCGGTCTTCATCTCGGCGATCCCGTGGCGGTGCAGCACCGCGGCCCCCATCACCTGGACGTCGAAGTGGCGCTGGCCGAGCACCCGCTGTGCCGCCTCCCGCACCACCGCGTAGGCCTCCGGCTCGATGTCCTCGAGCGAGGCGCCGTCGGCGAGCCGGGCCCGGAACTCGGCGGTCT
>JACRIT010000079.1 GCA_016215655.1 Acidimicrobiia bacterium | reverse complement strand
ACGTCGCCGCGGCCATGCCGGTGAGGCGGCACAGGATGTCCTCGGCGGCGAGGATCACCTCGAGCGCCCCCTGGGCGAGCCGGTCGGGGGTGGCGGGGTGGAGATCACGGAACCCGCCGTGTTCGGCAGCCCAGTCGCACACCTTGGGGTTGTACTTCATGGTGCACGATCCGAGCGGATAGGCACCGAGGTCCACGGCGAAGTTGCGATGGGCGAGGCGCGTGAAGTGGGCCACGAGGTCGCGCTCGGAGAGCTCGGGCAGCGGCGGTGGGTTCGCCGCGGCCTCGGGCAGAGCGGGGCCTTCCGGTACATCGAGGTGCGGGAACGACCATGCCCTGCGATCGGGAGCGGACAGCTCCCGGAGGGTCGGTTCGACCGAACCCCCCACCAGCGGCGCGGACGCGGCGCGGCCCGCGGCCTCAGCCATGGCGCATCACCTCCCCGAGTGCCTCGGCGTAGCCATCGAGCTGGGCACGGGTGCGACGCTCGGTGACGGCGATGAGGAGTCCTCCAGGGAACTCGGGATAGTCGGCTCCAAGCGGGATTCCCGCCAGGAACCCGCGCTCGGCCATGGCGGTGACGACCCCATCGGCATCGGCGTCGAGGAGGATCGGGAACTCACGTCCGAAGGGGGCGGTGAGCGGCATGGTCACTCCTGGGACTCCGGTGAGGGCGCCGGCCAGATAGTGGGCCTTCGCCACCGACTGCCTGCCCACCTCGGCCAGGCCCTGCGGGCCGAGCCAGGCGAGGTGGATGGCGGCGGCGATGGCATTGAGCGACTGGTTGGTGCAGATGTTCGACGACGCCTTCTCGCGTCGGATGTCCTGCTCGCGCGTGCGCAGGGTGAGGGTGTAGGCGGTGCGCCCGGCGACATCGATGGTCCGGCCGACGAGGCGGCCGGGGATGCGCCGCATCAGGGGTTTCGACGTGGCGAAGACGCCAAGGATCGGCCCACCGAAGGACATCGGGTTGCCCAGCGGCTGGCCCTCGGCGAAGGCGATGTCGCACCCCGCGTCCCCCGGCGATCGGAGCACTCCGAGGAGCATCGGGTCGAACGCGGCGACGGCGAGGGCGCCGAGTTCGTGGGCGAGACGCACGGGCTCCGTGTAGTCCTCGATGACGCCGAGGTAGTTCGGCTGGGAGAACACCACGGCGGCGGGAGGAGGGGCGGCATCGTGGGCCCAGACCGTTCGGCCACCCAGGAGCGGATGCTCGACGATTTCGATGTCCCGAGCGTTGCCGAAGGTGTGAAGGATCTCGCGCGTGCGGGGGTCGACACCGCGCGAGACCCATACCGCCGACCGGCCGGTCTCGGCCACGGCGAGGTTGACGGCTTCGATCCCCGACGACGATCCGTCGTAGAGCGAGGCGTTGGCCACCGGGAGGCCGGTGATCTCGGCGATCATGGACTGGTACTCCCACAGTGCCTGGAGCACCCCCTGGGCGACCTCGCTCTGATAGGGCGTGTACGAGGTGACGAACTCGGGCCGCAGGGTGAGGGATCGCACCACCGGCGGCAGGTGGTGGTCGTACACCCCTCCCCCGGCAAAGCAGATCAGGTTCGATGCCACCCGGGCGCCCATCCCGGCGATGTGGGTCATGACCTCGGGTTCGGACAGCGGTGCGGGAAGGCCCGGGTCGGGGGCGGCACGCAGTCGGCTGGGGATGTGGGCGAAGAGGTCGTCGGGATGGCGCAACCCGAGGGCACCCAGCATGCGATCGACGTCGGCATCGGTGTGGGGAGTGAAGTCCATCACCGCTCCAGGAAGGGAGGGTCGACGCGTCGCGCCGGGAACCACTCCCCCCGCACTTCGACTTCGACGGAGGCATCGGCTGGAGGGACCGGTGCCAGATAGCCCATGCCGATGCCGACCTCGAGGCTCGGGCTGAAGTTGCCCGAACTCACCACTCCGATGGAGTGCCCACAGCGCATCGGAAAGCCGTGGCGGGGGATGCGGCGATCCGGGAAGGCGAATCCGACGAGGGTCCGGGAGGGGCCCGCGGCGCGTTGTGCGATGAGGGCGTCGCGTCCCACGAACTCGTGGTCCCAGTCGACGACCCACTCCAGCCCTGCTTCGAGGGGGGTGGTGTCGACGTCGAGGTCCTGGCCCCACAACGGGTATCCCATCTCGAGACGAAGGGTGTCGCGGGCCCCGAGGCCGCACGGCGTCGCCCCGCCGGCGGTCAGCCGCTCCCACACGCCGGTGGCCCGGGCTGCCTCCACGATGAGCTCTGCTCCGGACTCGCCGGTGTATCCGGTTCCGGCGGCGACCATGCCGTCGACCTCGGAGACCCGGAAGCGCTTTGGCGCCGTGCCGAGGATGGTGGCGAGCAGCGCGGGAGCCTGAGGGCCCTGGACGGCGAGAAGCACCGTCGTCGGGCGGAGGTCGGTGATGTGGACGTCGGCGCCGGCACCGGCGAAGGCATCGCGCACCCGATCATGGTTGACCCCGTTGGGCAGCACGATGATCCGCCCCGGCGCCAACCACCACACGATGATGTCGTCGATGACTCCCCCGGAAGGGGTGAGCATGAGGGTGTACTGGGCGCGGCCGGGGGCGATCCGGCCGAGGTGGTTGCACAGCATCCGTCCCACGAGGGCCTCGGCATCGGGTCCATCGACGGCGAATCGCCCGAGGTGGGAGACGTCGAACACCCCCGCAGCACTCCTGACCGCGTGGTGTTCGGCGAGGGTGCCGGCGTACTGCAGGGGCATCTCCCACCCGCCGAAGTCGGTGAACCGTGCCCCCAGCGCCTCATGGGTGGCGTGGAGCGGGGAGCGAAGCGACGCGGTCACCGGGGCAACTCTAGACGGGGCGGGTTTGGCGGTTCCCCGAGCCGGCAGCGCTCTCAGCCCGCCTCGGACTCCCCGAGATTGACCACCCGCACGGGACCGGGGATGCGGGAGGGGGCAGGTGACGCTTCGAGTTCGGCGGGTGCCTCCAGGCCGTACTTGATGAGCAGGTGGAGGAAGTCCCGCTGATAGAAGATCTTGCACCTCACCTCGGGATGGTGCTCGGCGAGGAGGCGGACCTTGCGGTTCTTCTTCGTCACCAGTTTCTGATTCATCGTGGTGATCTCGATGAACATGCCCTCTTCGGGGAGATGGAAGTCGGGCGTGAAGAAGCCGACGGGATCGCCCTGCTCGTCGAAGTCGATGGCGAACGAAGTCGGCTCGTATTCCCAGGCGATCCCGTAGAAGTCGAGGAGACGGGCGAACTGTCGTTCGCTCTCGTGGGCGAAGTCGACGGCGTCGGCTGGGTTCCGGAAGTCGACGGTCAGGTCAGGCCTCCCTGGCGGCGGTCACGATGGCGGGCACCACGACTTCCTCGGGGAACAGGCGGTGGATCTCCCCTTCCATCTCGGCCTGTACCGGGCCGACGGCGATGCCGAAGACGCCCTGGCCCCGGCGGAACACATCCACGACCTCGTCGGCGCTGTGGGCGGCGTAGATCGTGTTCCCATCCGAGAGCAGGGTGACGTCGGCGAGGGGCGTTTCGCTGTTGAGCTGTTCCCGGAGAAGGTCCATGGCCTGGCGGATCTTCTTCAGGCTCATACCGGCGTCGAGCAGTCGCTTCACCACCCGCAGCTGCACGATGTCGCCGAACGAGTAGAGGCGCTGCGAGCCGGAACCCTGGGCGCTGGCCAGCGAGGGGCGCAGCAGGTCGGTTCTGGCCCAGTAGTCGAGCTGCCGGTAGGTGATACCGACGATGTTGCACACCTGTGGAGCGCGATACCCATGGTCGGTCGTCACAAGGCCTCCTCGAACCCACGGAGCTTACACGGCGGTAAGTCCGACACCTGGAACTACCCAAGTGAAGTTAGGGATCGCGACGAGGCGTTGTCAACAACCCCTGTGGAAAAGAGCCCTGGGTCAGCCCGAGGCGCCGAAGTCCTCGGGATCCACCGACTCGAGGAATGAACGGAACCGGGCCACCTCGGTCTCCTCGTCCTCGTCGTGCAACTCCACCCCGGCCTCATCGAGCACCGAGGGAAGCACGAAGATGGGGGTGCCGGTGCGGGCGGCGAGGGCGATGGCATCGCTCGGTCGTGCCGAGACCCGGATCTCCTCTCCCCCGCGCTCGAGCACCAGGTCGGCGAAGTAGATGCCGTCGCGCAGCGCCGTGATGAGCACGTGGTGGGCTGCGGCTCCGAGGCTCTCCACGACCGTCTTGAGCAGGTCGTGGGTCATGGGGCGCTGTGGCTCGACGCCCTCGAGGGCGAAGGCGATGGCGGTGGCCTCCCCGGTGCCGATGAAGATGGGAAGGTGGCGGTTGCCCCCCACCTCGCGCAGCAGCACGATCGGGGTGTTGGTGGGGAGCTCGACTCGCACACCCACCAGCTCGACCGGGATGCTTTCCGGGGTCACAAAGGCAGCCTACCGGCCTCGCTCGGGTGCGTGCGCCCCGCCTGCGCCGTCATGACCCGATGGGGGTTTCCGCGGCGAATACCTGGCGCGAGAGCGATTCGGGGTCGTCCTGGAAGGCGGCGAGGTCCATGACGGCCCACAGCGACCGCAGATTGCGGTAGCGGCCGTTCCAGTCCAGCCCGTAGCCGAGCAGGAACTCGTCACCCACTTCGAAGCCGCGGTACTGCAGATCCACGCCGACGATGCGGCGGGTGGACTTGTCGATCAGCGTGGCGGTGGCCAGTGAGGCCGGTTCCCTGGTCTCGAGGAGCCCGTGGAGATACGAGAGCGTCAGGCCGGTGTCCACGATGTCTTCGACCACGATGACATGACGCCCGGTGATGGAGGTGGCGGAATCGACGGAGATGCTCACTCGGCCTTCCTCGCCGAATCGGGTCAGGCTGAGGAAGTCGATCTCCACCTCGGCGGGCAGCGAGCGGCTGAGGTCGGCCAGGAAGGGCACGGCACCCTTGAGGATGCCGAGGAGGACCGGGTCCCTCCCCTCGTAGTCGGCAGTGATCGCCGCGCCGAGCGAAGCCACTCGCCGGGCGATGGTGTCGGCATCCACGACTTCGGTCAGCGTCTTCACGGGTCGCCTCCGAGCAATTCCGGGAGGAGTTGGCGGAATGCCTCGTGCAGATCATCGGTGAGCGGCGTGCGCTCCGGAACGGTCGGCTTGCCCGACGGCAGGTGTCCCGCCGCCTCGAGCCGCGCCTGGTACCAGGCGGGGAAGCCCAGCGCCAGATCGGTGCCGGCCACGACGGCGAAGAAGTGGTCTCGTGGTCCGAGTGCGGTCATCGCCCAGGCGAGCAGCTGGCGGGTGGTGGCGCGTCGGTCGGGCGTCCCGAGGACGACGGCGACGAGCCGGTCGTGCTGGGTCTTCGTGTACGAGAGGAGCACCTGACCGGCGTTGAGGGTGTCTCCGGTCTTCAATCCGAGGAGTCCCGGGAAGACCCCGAGATCGCGATCGGTGGCGGTGATGGGGATCACCCGGCCGCCCACCCGGAAGGTGACGGCCTTGGTCCGTGCCAGGCGCATGACATGCGGGTAGGCGAGGGCAGCACGCCCCATGCTGACGAGGTCTCGTGCGGTGCTCACGTGGAGGGGATTGTCGAGGCCGTGGGGATTGTGAAAGTTCGTATTCGTCATGCCGAGTGCGGCTGCGCGCTCATTCATCAGTCCCACGAACGCCGCAGCATTGCCGCCCGCGGCTGCCTCGGCGATCGCCGTGGAGGCGTCGTTGCCCGACTGGACCATCACGTTCGACAAGAGGTCGTAGGCGAGCCAGACCTCACCGGTGCGCACGTCGGGTTGGCCGGTATAGCCGATCGGAGTGCTGTCGGCGTGTGCCGAGATCGTGACATTGGTGGATAGGTCGAGCCGCTCCACGGCGATCATCGCCGTCATGAGCTTGGTGATGGAGGCCGGAGCCATGGACAGATCCGGGTCCCTCGAGGCGAGCTCGGCTCCCTGATCGACCGAGTAGACCATCCACGATCGGGCATCGATGTCGGGTGCCGGTTCCGCAGGGAAGCTGAGGATCGGCGGCGGCGGCAGCGGTACCGGTCGGAGTCCGGGCTGTGGCGCGGCGACACCGAGCGCGAGGGTCAGCAACAGGGAGGATAGCATCGGACGGTCAGCGCTCCAGGACCTTGCGGAGATCGGAACGCACCATGGCCTCCTGCATCTCGCGCGCCGCCTGGGCGACATCGGCGAGGACATCGCCGGCCTGCCGTCTGCCTCCGGGCGTGGCATGGCGAAGCATCGGGCCGGTGAGTTGCCGGAAGAGATCGACCTCGCGATTCGCGCCGAGACGGATGGCGCGGAGATGCCTGGGTTCCAGGCCATGGACCACCATCCGGTATGCGGCTCGGATCACCGCCACATCGTCGTCGTCGAAGGAGGCCTCGGGCGAGCCCGAGGTCGGATCGAGTACGCCGTGTTTCACGAGTTCGGCGATCAGCGACGGCGGCGCTCCTGCAGCCTGTGCCGCCTCCGCCGCGGTGAGCGAACGACCGGTGGTGGCGAAGTACGCCGCCGCCGGGGGGCCGGCGGGCGGGGCGGGCACCGTGGCGTCACCGCGCTCCCACGAGCTCAGCTTCGTCTTGATCACTCGCAGCGGCAGGAAGTGATCGCGTTGCTGGCGGAGGATGTACCGAATGCGCTCGATCTCCGCCGGACCGAACTCCCGATATCCGGACTTGCTCCGCGGCGGATGGATGAGTCCTTCGGTTTCGAGGAACCGGATCTTCGAGATCGTGGCATCCGGGAACTCGTGGCGCAGTTGCGCGACGGCATCGCCGATGCTCAGGCGGGTGGTGGTCGTGGTCATGCGTCTCGGGCGACGATCAGGTGGAACCGACCGATGAACACGTGGTCGCCGGGCTTCAGCTCGGCCTGGTCGCAGCGGGTCCCATTGACGTAGGTGCCGTTGGTGGAGCCGAGATCGCGGACCTCGAGCTTGCCGTCACCGAGGAGGAACAGGCAATGGCGACGCGAGACCGACACGTCGTCGAGGAAGATGGCCGCCTCGGGGCCCCGGCCCGCCTCGAGACCGTTCTCGAGTGGCCAGTGCAGGCCCTGGCGCGGCCCGGACGCCACGATGAGCGAGTACCCCCCCGCCGGGGCCTCATCGGCTTCGGGCGGCCGGACACCCGCCGAGAACTCGATGGTCTCGGTGGGATCGGATTCCTCGGCCGGAGGGATGGTCTCCACGGCGGCATGGTACCGCCACCCCTTCCCAAACCCTCGTCACCTTCGACATGTGGTCGAGGGTGTGGGAGCGGGAGCCGGCAACCTTCCGGTAGGACTCGAGGGACCCCTACCTCCGGGAGGCTGCCGGGGCCGACCCGGTTAGCCGATCAACGCCTGGTATCCGGCGGCATCGAGGAGGCGGTCGATCTCGGCGGGGTCGTCGGGGGTGACGTCGACGAACCAGCCGGCGCCGTACGGGTCGGCATTGATCTGTTCGGGATGCTCGGCGAGGACCTGGTTCACCGCGGCGATCGTCCCGGCACACGGCGCGTAGATCTCGGCCACCGACTTCGTGGACTCGACCTCGGCGATGGATTCGCCGGTGGCGATGCGGCGCCCGGTGGCCGGGAGGTCGACGAACACGACATCACCGAGCGCCTCCTGGGCGTAGTCGGTGATTCCGATGCGGATCATGCCGTCATGGCGCAGGGCCCACTCGTGCTGATCGGTGTAGCGCCGATCGTCGGGAACCGTCACGTCGCCTCTCCTGGGTCGGTGCCCGCTGAGGATACCCCGGCGCGCTCGCGGCGCAGCGCGACCCGCATGTCGCCGATGTACAGGAGCGCCACATACCAATAGAGGATGAGACCGGGAACGCCGATGCCCCAGGCGAACCAGCGGAAGGACTCCGGCCATCCCCCCTCGTACACGTAGAACGCGGGGATGGCGAAATAGAGCGCAAAGGTCGCCACCTTGCCGAACCACCGGACGTCGAGGCGAGCCTTGGCTCGGGCGGCAAGGACGCCCGCCCCGATGCCGACCAGGATCTCCCGGGCGATGATCGCGGCGGCGAACCACGGTGGGAGGACTCCGGCGATCCATCCGCCGATGACGGCGGCGGCCACGGCGAGGCGATCGGCGACGGGGTCGAGCACCTTGCCGACCTCGGAGACCTGGTGGAGCCGGCGGGCGAGGTAGCCGTCCACCCAGTCGGTGCCGCCCACCACTACGATGAGCACTCCTGCCGAGGCCGGGTCATCCCGGCCGAAGAGGAGCCACAGGAAGACGGGCACGAGTGCGATCCGCACCAAGGAGATGGCGTTGGGGAGCGTGAAGATCATCCCGCCTGCCGGAGTCGGAACGGGATGCGGGCGAGCTCTTCCCCGTCGTGGTCGACGACGAACACATATCCCCCGGCCGCGGGGAAGCGCACATTGCCAAAGGCTCCGACCAGAGGCACCACCGTCGACGCCCCCGCCGGGATCGACGCCGGGGCTCCGACGCGGAGGTTGCCCTGGGACTCCACCCCCATGTCGCCCCCATCTTCGTCGAGCAAGGCGATGCGCAGCGACAGATCGCGGTTGCGGTCCGCCGGTCCCACCTCTGCCACGAGCACGACGGCGAGGCTGCGATACACCACCGGGAAGCTGCGCGCCGTGATCGTGTCGAAGGCCCCGCCGAGCACATAGAGCTTGCCCGCGGTCACCTGGGCGGCATCGGCGAGCATCGCCGAGGTCAGCCTCATGCGATCACCTCGAGGGCGTGGACCCGGAGGGTGGTCCCTACGGGGGCGTGATCGGGGGCGGTGGCGGCCATCGTCGCGATCGTAGTTGGCCCCACGATCGGCCGTCCGCGCGCCGCGGCGCCGGTCGCTGCCATCCCGGCAGAACGACCGGCGCCGCGGGTCATCGGTCGCTTCGGGTCAGCGGTTGGCTCCCCGCATCGTTCCGGTCAGCTTCGACAGGTCGAGGGCATACAGCGCGCAATAGACGACGCGATCTCCCTGCTCCCAGCTCTCCGCCGTCGGGGTGATCGGGAAGATCTCGAGGTCCGAGGTCTCGTAGGACTTGCCGACGAAGGCCTCGAACTCATCGAGGCAGCGGTTGCCGGCGATCTCGATGGTGGCCTCACGCCCGGGGAACGAGGCATCGGTCATCGAGAACTGGAAGTAGATCTCGTTGTCGTGCGGCTCGGCGCAGTCGACGGTGGCGACATCGGAGACGACATCGGACGCCGCCGGGTCGTCGTTGAAACAGTCGCCCACCTCGAGATTGAACACCGAGGTGTCGTCACCACAGGCCACGGTGAGCGCCGATAGGGCGAGCAGGGCAATGAGCAGGCGAAGACGCATGAAACCTCCAGGGGGACGGATGGGACAAGGGTAGCGAACGTCCGATTCCAGATACCAGATGCCAGATGCCAGATGCCAGATGCCGGCTCCCAGCTGCCGGGATCCCAGACGCGAGATTCGCGATCCGGGAGTCGGATGCGGGTTGAGCGTTTGCGTCTGGTGCCTGGTGCCTGGTATCTCTTTGTCGGGCTGGCCGGATTTGAACCGGCGACCTCTTGACCCCCAGTCAAGCGCGCTAACCAAGCTGCGCCACAGCCCGTGGCCGGGGAATCCTACCGAAGCCGCTCCACCACCCAGGCGACGCCCTGGATGAGTCGAATCCCCAGGTACACGGCGGCGGCTCCCACCACGATGCGGAATCCCCAGGGGGTGTGGGTGGTCGTGGTGTCGTTCATACCGGTGGCACCCCGTGGTGGCGATCCGAGAACGAGCGCTGGCGATTCGAGGCGTAGGCGAGGCGGGTGATCAACTCGTCGCGCAGGTTCGCCGGCTCCACGACGGCGTCGATGACGAGGTCCGAGGCGAGCCGGAGCAGATCGACGTCGCGCTCGTACTCCTCGCGGCGCTCCTCGACGAAGCGGGCACGCTCTGCGGGGTCCTCGATGGCATGGATGGCGTTGTAGAAGACGGCGTTGACGGCGGCCTCCGGGCCCATGACCGCGATCTCTGCGGTCGGCAGTGCCAGGGTGGCATCCGGCTTGAAGCCCGGACCGGAGAACGCGTAGAGACCGGCGCCGTAGGCCTTGCGCACGATGACCGAGATGCGGGGAACGGTGGCCTCGGCGATGGCCGTGAGCATCTTGGCGCCGGCGCGAATGATGCCGTGGCGTTCCACCTCGGTGCCGATCATGAATCCGGGGACGTCGGCGAGGAAGATCAGCGGCAGGTTGAAGGCGTCGCACAGCCAGATGAAGCGCGCCGCCTTGTCCGCCGAGTCGACGAACAGCACCCCACCGAGATGGTCGGGCTGCGATGCCACCACCCCGACCGGCCGGCCACCGAGCCGGGCGAACGCCGTGATCACCTCCGGGGCAAACAGCTCCTTGATCTCGAGGAGGCTCCCCTCATCGAACACGGCCCTGAGGAGCTCGCGCATGTCGTAGCCCTGGCGGGTGTCTGATGGGATCACCGAGGCGGGATCGATGGCCTCGGGATCCTCGTAGTCGTAGAGCGGGGGCGGCGAGGCGTAGTCGGCCGGGAGATACGAGAAGTAGGTCCGCGCCCAGGCAATGGCCTCCTCGTCGTTCGCCACGAGCGCATCACCACAGCCGCTCACCGAACAGTGCATGCGGGCGCCCCCCATCTCCTCGAGGGTGGTGTGCTCGCCGATCACCATCTCGGCCATTCGCGGCGACCCGAGGTACATCGAGGCGTTGCCCTCGACCATGATGACCACGTCACAGAAGGCCGGGATGTAGGCGCCACCCGCTGCCGAGGGCCCGAAGAGGCAGCACACCTGTGGCACGCGGCCCGACAGGCGGACCTGGTTGTAGAAGATCCGACCGGCACCGCGACGCCCAGGGAACAGGTCGACCTGGTCGGTGATCCGGGCGCCGGCGGAGTCGATGAGATAGAAGACCGGGAGGCGTTCGTCGTAGGCCGCCTCGAGTGCCCGCACCATCTTCTCCACGGTGCGAGCGCCCCACGAACCCGCTTTGACGGTGGGGTCATTGGCGATGACCACCACCGGCCGCCCCTCGACCGTGCCCCGCCCGGTGACGACCCCGTCGGCGCCGAGGCCGTCGGCGAGGGCGTTGGCGAGGAGCCCGTCCTCGACGAACGATCCGCGATCGCAAAGGAGGCCGACCCTGGTGCGCACCGGGAGCTTGCCCTGGTCGGCAAGCTTCTCGCGATAGCGTTCCGGACCGCCGTGCCGGGCACGGGCGGTCTCGGCGGCAAAGCGCTCACCCGCGGGGCGGGGATCCTGGTTCACCGTTGCTCCCTGGTCTGGCGTCGGCGGGCGATCAAGCGTATCGGGGTGCCGGTGAACTCGTAGTGCTCGCGGAGCCGCCCTTCGAGGAAGCGGAGGTAGTCGGAGCCGACGGCTCCCCCGCGCACGAAGAGGATGATCGTGGGGGGATCCACGTCGACCTGCACGGTGTAGAGGATTCGGCCGCGTCTGCCTCCCCGCGTCGGCGGTGGGTGCGCCTCCTGCCACTGGATGATTTGTCGATTCAACTCGGGGGTGGGAATGCGCTGCCGTCGTGCCGCCAGCACCTCGGATATGGCCAGGCCAAGCCGCTGCATCCGGGCTCCGGTGAGGGCGGAGATCCGCAGGACGGGCGCCCACGAGACGAACGCCAGGCGATCGCCCACGTCGGAGACCGTGCGCTCCTTCTGTTCCTCGTCGGTGGCGTCCCACTTGTTGAGGAGCACGATCAGGCCCGCACCCGCCTCGACGATCTGCTCGGTCAGGCGCTGTTCATGATGGGTCACCCCCTGGGTGCCATCGATGATGAGAAGGACGACGTCGGCCGCATCGAGCACCTCGCGGGCCTGATCCACCGCCAATGACTCGGTGCGGGTGTCGATGCGGGGCGCCCGGCGGATTCCGGCGGTGTCGATCACCCGGTACGTGGTCCCGTCGAGTTCGATGATGGTGTCGATCGGATCACGGGTGGTCCCGGGCTCGGGGCTGACGAGCACGCGGTGTTCTCCGGCGAGGCGATTGAGCAATGTGGACTTGCCGACGTTGGGCCGGCCCACGATGGCGAGGGTCGGGATGTCGGGAGCCACGTGGCCCGTGGTCTCCGCCGGAAGGCGGGCCACGATGGCGTCGAGGAGGTCGCCGACATTGCGGCCGTGCAGGGCGCTCACCGGGTGGGGTTCGCCGAGGCCCAGGACCCAGAGGTGGCCGATGTCGCGATCGACGGTCGCCCCGTCGGCCTTGTTCGCCACGAGGAGGAACGGGGTTCCGGATCGCTGCACGATGCGGGCGACGGCCATGTCCTCGTCGCTCACCGGGGTCGTGGCGTCGGTGACGACGACGACCACGTCGGCTCCGGCCACGGCGGCCTCCGCCTGGTGGCGGACATCGACGGTGAGGGCGTCGCCGGCGGTATCCCACCCTCCGGTGTCGACGATGAGGAAGGCGCGTCCCGCCCAGTCGGCCTCGAATTCGCGCCGGTCGCGCGTGACCCCGGGCTTCGCCCCCACCACCGCCGCCCCGCGCTTGAGCACCCGGTTCACCAGGGTGGACTTGCCGACATTGGGTCGGCCGACCACGGCGACGACGGGAAGACGGCTCATGGCTGGCGACGGAGGGGCACCGGGGCAGGATAGAGAGGCTGTCGCCGGGCTTTCCCTATCCTCCCCTGATGGTCGACACCGTGTTGCTGGCAGAGCCGCGCGGCTTCTGTGCCGGAGTCGAGATGGCGATCAAGGCGCTCACCTGGATGGTGGGACTGTTCGAGCCTCCGGTGTATTGCTACCACGAGATCGTGCACAACGCCGCGGTGGTGGGCATTTTCCGCCGAGCCGGTGTGGTCTTCGTCGACTCGATGACGGAGGTTCCCGCCGGCGCCGCCGTGATGCTCTCCGCCCACGGATCCTCGCCGGAGGTGGCCCTTGCTGCGGCGAATACGAGTGCGGTGATGATCGATGCGGTGTGTCCGTTGGTGACGAAGGTGCACCACGAGGTGAAGCGGCGCGCCGATGAGGGATACGAGGTCATCTATGTGGGCCATGTCGGCCACGACGAGGCGGTGGGCACCGTGGCCGTGGCACCGCACGCGGTGACCCTCGTCGATCCCGCAGCCGGTCTGGGTGACTTCACGCCTGCCGATCCTTCCCGGGTGGCACTTCTCGCCCAGACCACCCTGGGGGTCTTCGAATGGCAGTCGGTGCTCGCCGAGGCGTCATCTCGCTTTCCGGAACTGTGGACGGCGCGTCGTTCGGACCTCTGCTACGCCACCACGAATCGCCAGCGAGCCGTCACCGCCCTTGCCGAGCAGGCGGATGTCGTTCTGGTCGTCGGTTCGGAGAACTCATCGAACACCCAGGCACTGGTTCGGGTCGCCCGTTCCTGCGGAGTGCCCGCCCACCGGGTCGAGGGCCCCGAGTCGGTGGACCCTGCCTGGTTCGCCGGCGCCCGGGTCGTCGGAGTCACCGCGGGCGCATCGGCCCCGGACGCCTCGGTCAGGGCGGTGATCGCCGCCGTGGCGCCTCGCCACGGAGTCCGTACCGTGCAGGTCACCGAGGAAGGCGAGTACTTCCCTCCCCCACCCCAGTTGCGCGGGTTCATCGAGGCGCTGCAGGCGGCGGTCGAGGGTGGTGTGGGATGTCGTACCCCGGGCCGTCCCGGCCCCCTCGACGAGGATCGGGCGTGGGACGCGACGCGCGCCCTGGACCTGCTCGCCTCCATGGGGGGTTGAGCGGCTCCGCCACCGCCGTCGCAGCACGGCGCCATCGCTGGCGCCGCTAGACCATCCCCACGAGGTCGAGGATGCGGCCGACCACCTCCGCCACTCCCAGCCCCGACGTGTCGATGACGACGGCATCGTCGGCCGGTTTCAGCGGCGAGGTGGACCGCGAGGAGTCGAGGTGATCGCGTCGCTCCATCTGCGCCACGAGCTCCTCGAGGGAGGCGCCCGCCGCCTCGGCGTCTCTGGCCCTGCGCCGGGCACGAAGCCGGACGTCGGCGGTGAGGTAGACCTTCACCCGGGCATCGGGGAAGACGACGGTGCCGATGTCGCGTCCCTCGACCACGGCGTCGCCTCCCCGGCTTGCCACCCAGCGCCGTTGCATGGCCACCACCGCAGCCCGGACCTCGGGGTGTGCCGACACGATGCTCACTGCCGCGGTGATGTCGGGTGCTCGCAGACGATCGGCGACATCCCTGCCGGCGAGTGTCGGATGGCCGTCAGGGGTGAAGTCGACCTCGACGTCGTCGAGGGCGCGCAGCGCCCCCGCGGCATCACCCGGCTCCACCCCGGCCTCGAGGCACACGAGGGTTGCCATGCGGTAGTAGGCGCCGGTATCGAGGTGCGGCACGCCCAGGGCGGCGGCGACGGCGCGCGCCACCGTGCTCTTGCCCGCCCCGCTGGGTCCGTCTATCGCGACGACCACGACCGCTCCAAGGTGTCGGCGAAGTCGGGCCACGAGACCGCCGCAGCCTCGATGCCGACGACCTCCACGGTACCGGCCACCGTGGCGGCGACGGCGGCGGCCATGGCGAGTCGGTGGTCGCCTGCCGCCTCGAACTTCCCCGGGCGCAGGCCCGAACCCATGACCCGAAAGCCATCGGCGGACTCCTCGGCATCTCCTCCGAGGGCGCGGACGAGTGCCACCGTGGAGGTGATGCGATCGGTTTCCTTCCCCCGGAGCTCTCCGGCGCCGGAGACCACGGTCTCCCCCTCGGCGATGGCGCCGAGCAGGCCCACGAGGGGCAGCTCGTCGAGGCTCCGCACCGCCAGCGGCCCGTCGACCTGCATCCCGTGTCGCACGGGCCCGCGCACGGTCACGGTCCCCACCGGATCCCCGAGGACCTGACCGGTCTCGGTCGCGGCCACCGTCGCCCCCATCCCCGCGAGGACGGCGAGAAGCCCCGTCCGCCCCGGGTTGAGCGACACCCCCGGGGTGGTGACCTCCGAGCCGCCGAGCCCGGCGGCAGCCCAGAGGAAGGCCGCCGACGAGGTGTCACCGGGAACCTCGAGATCGAGTGGCGGCACCGCCCCGGGGTCGATGGCGAAGGCGGTGGCGCTCTGCCAGGCGCCCAGTCCCAATGCCGCCAGCCAGCGCTCGGTGTGATCGCGAAAGCCCGGGGGCGAATCGATCACGGCTCGCTCCGCCGCCTGGAGGGCCGCAAGGGCCACGGCGCTGCGCACCTGGGCGCTGGCGATGCCGATCGTCACGGCTGCCCCGTGCAGCGTCCCTCCGCGGACGGTGATCGGGGCCGTGCCATCGCCCGTGACCTCGAGGTGTGCTCCCAGGGCGGCGAGGGGATCCACGAGCCGGCGCATCGGGCGGCGCCGAAGCGAGGCGTCACCATCGAGGACGGTGACGAATGGCCGGCCCGAAGCGGCTCCTGCGAGGAGGCGCATCGTCGTTCCCGAGTTGGCGCATTCGAGACGTCCCGGTTCCCCCCATGAGCCGATGCCCCCCGACTCGACGCGGTCGCCATCCACCGAGATTCCAAATCGGGTGAGACACGAGATGGTGGCGGCGAGGTCGGAGCCCGCGCCGAGGCCGCGCAGGCGCGAAGCGCCGCGTGCCATCGCCGCCAGGATCAGGCCGCGGTGCGACAGCGACTTGTCCCCCGGGACGATCACCGTCGCATGGAACGACGAGCTGGGCCCGGAGAAGGTGCGGACGGTCACGACGCGGTTCCGGCGGCGTAGATGCTGCGCACCTCGACGGTGCTCAGGGCTCGCCAGGTGCCCGGGCGGAGCGCGGGATCGCGAATCGGTCCGATGGCGATCCGAACCAGCCCTTCCACCTCGTGGCCGAGGGCCGTGAACATGCGGCGCACCTCGCGGTTTCTGCCCTCCCCGAGCACGAGCTCCACGAGCGAGGAGTGATCCCCACGCGAGATGATCCGCGCCGACAGGGCGTGCGCCGGGCCGTCATCGAGCTCGATGCCCTCCACGAGCGCGGCCATCGCCGCCTTTCCCGGGTGCCCGGCGACGCGAGCCAGGTAGGTCTTCGTGACCCCGAACCGGGGATGGGTGATGAACTCGGTGAGGGCGCCATCGTTGGTGACGATGAGCAGCCCTTCGCTGTCGGTGTCGAGCCGGCCAACGGGATACACCCGGGTGTCGCCGGGCACGAGGTCGACGACGGTCGGCCGCCCCTGCGGGTCGGAAGCGGTGCTCACCACCCCCACCGGCTTGAAGAGCAGGTAATGGACGAGACCGGGCTTGATAGGCAGGGGGATGCCATCGACCGCCACCCGCGCCACCTCGGGATCGACCTTCTGGCCGAGGTGAGCCGGCGCCCCGTCCACGGTCACCCGCCCGTCACGCACCAGGTCCTCGGCGGCGCGGCGGGAGGCGAGGCCGGAGTGGGCGATCAGCTTCTGGAGTCGCTCGATGGCTCCTCCGGTCGGAACGGCCGCTCCAGGACTTCGACCACCGAGGCGGGCGGAACGTGATCGGCGAGGGGCGGGAGGTCGGCAAGGCTGGCGAGTCCGAGCTTCTCGAGAAACAGGTCCGTGGTGCCGTAGAGCAGGGCCTGGCCCGAACCCGGGGCGGTGCCGATCACATCGATGAGACCGCGTCGCTCCAGGGTGTGCAGAGCCTGCTCCGAGTCGACGCCGCGGATCTCGGCGAGCTGGCCGCGCGAGACGGGCTGGCGATAGGCGACGACGGCGAGGGTTTCGAGGGCGGCGCGAGAGAGGCGGGTGGCGCCGGGAGAGGAGGTGTACCGCTCGAGATAGGGGTGGAGATCGGGGCGGGTGTACAACCGCCAGCCCTTGCCCGCTTCGCGCAGCACGAGTCCGCTGGCCCCCGAGGCCAGCCGCTCCCCCAGGCGGCGCAGGGCAGCGTTCACCTCGGCGGGAGGGATCTCGAGCACCTGGGAGAGCTCGGCGACCGAGACGGGTTCCTCGGCGACGAAGAGGACCGCCTCGATGGCTGCGGTGGCGTCCATCAGGTGTCCCACTCGCTGACCAGGGTCCCCGCCGGTGCCGTGGTGCGGCGCAGCACGATCGGTGCTCGGTGATCCGCCTGCCGCGCCTCCACGAGCCCCCACCGGGCGAGTTCGAGCACCGCCAGGAAGTAGGCGACGAGTTCGATCGGGCGGCCGAGGTGCGCCGTGATCCGATAGAAGTCCGTCTCGATCTCGGCATCGAGCCGACGACGCAGATCGGCGATCGCGGCACTCACCGACGGGAGTTCGAGATCGAGGTGATCGAGATCGGGTTCGGCGGCCAGGCGCCGCAAGACCCGTTCGGCGATGCGATGGAGTTCTTCGGAACCCACTCCGATGCGGAGATCCCGCGGGGGCGGGGCCACTCCCGGGTCGGGGCCGACCTCGCGGGCCACCAGCAGCTCGGTGGCCTCGAAGCGGAGCGCAAACACCGCAGCGACGTCCTTGAAGGTGAGGTTGGCGAGGAGCCGGGCCAGCAGGCGGTCGCGCTCCTCGGCGAGGAGGAGGTCCTCGTCGAGGTCCACATCGGCATCACCGGGCAGGAGGCGCCGGGCCTTGAGCTGGATGAGCGTGGCGGCGATCACCAGGAACTCCGATGTCACCTCGAGATCCATCGTCCGCATGAGATCGAGGTGGGCGAGATACTCGGTGACGAGGTCGGAGAGGCGCAGCTCGGTCACCTCGAGCCGATGCGAGGTGATCAGCTGCAGGAGGAGATCGAGGGGCCCCTCGTAGACCGCGGTCCGGACCTCGTAGCTCATCGCCCGACCATCGTATCGATGCTCACTGCTTCGCCGGTGGTCATTCGCCGTCGGCGGTCCGCAAGAGGGCCCAGTCGGAAGGGTCGATCGCCGCGGGTGACTCGGTGACATGGTGATGGGCGGCGAAGGCGACCTCGATCCCGGACTCGCCGGCGGCGGCGAGGTCTGCTGCCCCGAGGCGCCCGTGGTCGAGGTAGGCCGCGAAGCGTCCCCGCGTCGGGATACGGGCGAGGGCGCAGAGCGAGGCGAGTGATCTGCCCACCACGCCGAGGTCCGAGTGCGCTTTGCCGACGTCGTGGAGCAGTGCGGCCCGGACGAGATCGGGGCGATGCGGGGCGGCGATCTCGACCTGTCGGGCGGTGCGAAGTGCGTGGTGCTGGTCCATGGGACGCTGCGCCGCGAACAGGCGGGCCGCCTCGCCATGGAGGATCGCGGCGATGTCGATCTGATCACGCGGCCTGGGCCGGCGAGCCCGCAACGACCCGAAGAAGCGACGAACGAGGTGCGGAAGGCTGCGGAATCTCATACCGCGGCCCGCAACACCCAGGCGATCCACGAGCTGAGGAACGACAGGGAATCCTCGAAGACGAAGACGAGGGCGATGAGCACGAAGAACCCGTAGGGCGCCACCCGTGCATACAGGCGGCGGCCTGCCGCCGGAAGCACGAGAGGGAGGAGGCGGCTGCCATCGAGGGGCGGGATGGGGAGCATGTTGAAGACGGCGAGTGCGGCGTTCACGACGAGCAGCCCGAGGAGGATGCGTCCGGGGAGCCCGTCGTTCTCGAGGTAGATCGTGGTGCCGACCTGGGTGAAGGGCCCGAGGCGGCCGGCGATGAAGGCGAGGCCGAGGTTCGTGATCGGTCCCGCCAGGGCGGCGAGAGCCATGCCTTCGACAGGACGAGCGAAACCCGACGGGTTCACCGGAACAGGCTTGGCCCAGCCGAAGACGTTCTGACCCGCGGCGGCGAGCATCCCCGGTACCAGGATCGATCCCACGGGATCGATGTGCCTGATCGGGTTGAGGGTGAGCCGTCCGGCGTCGCGAGCGGTGCGGTCCCCGAGCCGAAGTGCCACGAGCCCGTGGGAGATCTCATGCAGCACCACCGACGGGATGAGGATGGCGATGAACAACAGCGCATCGAGGAACGCGTTGTCGTGGAGTGTCACGGGCGCGACCGCACGGGCTCAGACGGCCGCGTTGGCGGCCTTGCAGTCGATGCAGTGCACCGACTCGGGCCGGTGCTCGAGGCGGGCGGCGCCGATCTCCCTGCCGCAGTTGGCGCAGCGCCCATAGGTGCCTTCCGTGATCCTGGCGAGGGCGGCGTCGACCTCGGCAAGCCGCTTGACGAGGGCGTCGATGATCCCGAGGAGCTCGGTGCGCTCTGCCGTGGCGGCAGCCGCATCGGCGAAGCCTTCGCCGAAGTCGACCTCGCCGCCGAGGTCGCCGGTCTCGCTGGCGCCGAGCTCGGCGAGCTGGGCGACGAGCTCGCCCCTTTGGGAGGTGAGGCGGGTCTTGGCGGTGTCGTGAGGCATCAGTGGGATCGCCTTCAGCTGCGAGGGTGCGTCGTCCGGTAGACCTCGAGGAGGTGGCGTGGCGACACTCGGGTATAGACCTGAGTAGTAGAAATGCTAGCGTGGCCGAGCAGCTCTTGAACGGTGCGCAGGTCTGCTCCCCCCTCGACCATGTGGGTCGCCGCGCTGTGTCGCAGGACGTGGGGTGAGGCCACCCCGTCGGCGAGACCGGCCCGCCGACCGGCGGCGCGCACCACCTCCCACACCCCCTGTCGGGTGATCCGTCCTCCCCGGAGGTTGAGAAACACCGCCCGCCCCGATCGGGCCGTGCGCAGTGCCGAGCGATCGGGCAGCCACGCCTCGAGGGCGCGGCGCGCCGCGGTGCCCACGGGAACCAGACGTTGTTTGCTGCCCTTGCCGGTCACGAGCGCGGTGCCCTCGATGAGGTCGAGGTCGAGTTCGTCGAGTCCCACGGCCTCCGCCACCCGGCACCCGGTGGCGTAGAGGAACTCGAGCAGTGCCCGGTCGCGGCGCCCGCCGGGATGGGTGGGATCGGGTGCTTCGAGGAGGGCGAAGGTCTCCTCCACCGTCAGCGCCTTGGGAAGGGCTCGTCGTCGCTGCGGAGAGTCCACGAGACGGGTGGGATCGTCGTCGGCAAGGCCCTCGGCGAGAAGGAACCGGTGGAACCCGCGCACGGCGGCAAGGCGGCGGGCGACCGTGGTGGCGGCCAGGCCCGCGTCGTGCTGGGCGGCGACGAAGCCGGCCACCGAGGCGGCATCGGGGGCACCGGACCCGAGATGGGAGAGGTACTGGCGGAGATCCCGCCGATAGGCGGTGATGGTGGCGGCGGCGAGCCCGCGCTCGGCGCGCAGGGATGCCAGATAGTCCTCGGTGAGTGCTGCGAGTGCCGCTCCTGCGGCGGCCATCAGGCCCGTTCCACGATGCGGGAATGAACCGGCGGAGCGGCGGGGGCGGACCGATGGCGTGCCGCCGCTGCCTCGAGGAACCCCGCAAAGAGCGGATGGGGAGCGTCGGGGCGGGACTTGAACTCGGGATGGAACTGCGACGCCACGAAGTAGGGATGGTCGGCGAGTTCGATGATCTCGATGAGCTGATCGTCGGGCGAAACACCGGCGATCACCAGGCCGGCTTCGACGAGTTCCTTGCGGTAGCGGTTGTTGACCTCGTAGCGATGGCGGTGGCGCTCATAGATGATCGGCTCTCCATAGAGGCGGCGGGAGTGGGTTCCCGGGGCGAGCTTGGCGGCGTAGAGGCCGAGGCGCATGGTTCCGCCGAGGTCCTCGACGGCATGCTGGGACTCGAGCAGGTCGATCACCGGATGCGGCGTGAGCGGATCGAACTCGCTCGAATTGGCATCGAGCATGCCAAGGTGCGATCGGGCGAACTCGATCACGGCGCACTGCAGCCCGAGGCACAGGCCGAGGAACGGCACGCGCTGCTCCCGGGCGTGCCGCACCGCCTGGATCTTGCCCTCGATCCCTCGCACGCCGAAGCCGCCGGGGACGACGATGCCGTCGTAGCCGTCGAGGCGTCCGGCGCCGAGCAGCCCCTCGAGTTCGTCACTGGGGACCCAGTGCAGGTCGAGGGTGACGTCGTTGGCCAGGGCGCCGTGCCGCAGGGCCTCGACCACCGACAGGTAGGCATCCGGAAGCGTGATGTACTTGCCCACGAGGGCGATGGAGACCTTCTCGGTGGTGCGCTTCATCCGGTCCACCATGTCACGCCAGGCGCCGAGGTCGGGCGGGGGCGCGTCGATGCCGAGTTTGCGGCACACCACATCGTCGAGGCCACCCGCATGAAGGACGAGGGGGACCTCGTAGACGTTGGTGGCGTCGGGGGCGTTGATCACGGCCGCCAGGGGGACGTCACAGAACAGGCTGATCTTGCGCCGCTCGGCCTCGTCGATGGGGCGGTCGGACCTGACCACGATGGCGTCGGGCTGGATGCCGCGGCTGCGGAGCTCGGCGACGCTGTGCTGGGTCGGCTTCGTCTTCAACTCCTCGGAGGGCCCGATGTAGGGCGCCAGGGTCACGTGGATGAAGACGGCGGAGTCGTATCCGACCTCGTTGCGGAGCTGGCGCACCGCCTCGAGGAACGGAAGGATCTCGATGTCTCCCACCGTGCCGCCGATCTCGGTGATCACGACGTCGACCTCGGTGCGCTGGCCGAGGCGCTTGATGCGGCTCTTGATCTCGTTGGTGATGTGCGGGATCACCTGGACCGTGTCGCCCAGGAAATCGCCGCGGCGTTCCTTCTGGATCACGGCCTGATACACGGATCCGGTGGTGACGTTGGAGTCGCGCTGCAGGTTGCGGCCGGTGAACCTCTCGTAGTGGCCGAGGTCCAGGTCCGTCTCGCCACCATCGTCGGTGACGAACACCTCGCCATGCTGGAAGGGGTTCATCGTGCCGGGGTCGACGTTGATGTACGGGTCGAGCTTCTGGTTGACGACGGAGACGCCTCGGGAGCGGAGGAGACGACCGACCGACGCCGCGGTGATGCCCTTGCCCAGGCTGCTGACTACCCCACCGGTGACGAAGACGTATTTGGTCATGTCCCTTGGGGCTTTGAGCGTAGCACCCCGACCCCGTTGCGCCCGCGCCCCCGGTGACGAGGAGTGGTGTCGGGTGGTTGCCGGATCACGGTTCGGTCCGGTCGCGGAGCGATCGATCGGTGTCGCCCCCACCCGGATGGGCTCGCTGCGCGGCGAGCGCCAGCAATTCGGCGGCATGGTTGCGTCCCGAGTCGCTTTCGCCGATGCCGCCGAGCATGCGGGCCACCTCGGCGATGCGATCGTCGCCCTGGACGCTGCGCACCGCCGCTTCGCGTCCGACACGCTCGACGACGAATTGGGTGTCGGCGAAGGCCGCAACCTGGGGAAGGTGCGTGACGACGAGCACCTGACGGTCGACGGCGAGACGGGCGAGCAGCTCGCCCATGGCCAGGGCCGTGGCCCCACCGATTCCGGCATCGATCTCGTCGAAGGCGACCACGTCGGCGTCGGCGACCCCGGCGGCCACGCGGATGGCAAGCACCAGGCGGCTCAACTCGCCGCCCGAGGCAACCCGAGACACGGGTCCGGGGGTGAGACCGGCATCGGAGGCGAAGAGGAGCCGCACCCGGTCGGCGCCGTGCGGACCCGGCGGAGACGACTCGACTTCGATGACGAGCACCGGCTCGCGGAATCCGAGCTGACGCAGATACTCGAGCGCCTCGTCGGCGAGGTGCTTGCCGGCGATGCGGCGGGCCGCTGCCAGGGCTTCTCCGGTGACAAGGGCGCTCTGTTCGGCGGCGGCGATGTCGGCAGCAATGGTCTCCGCCCGGGCGGCGATGCGCTCGAGATTGGCGGCGCGCTCCTCGGCTTCGGCGCCGTAGGCGATGACCTCGTCGACTGTGGCCCCGTACTTGCGGCGGAGACCGGCGAGCACCGCGGCGCGCTCCTCGGCGGCAGCGTGCACCGCGGGATCGTGATCGATCGAGTCCGCAGCCCCGCGCAGGTCTCGCCCGAGGTCGTCGAGATCGGTGAGCAGGGCCCGCAGACGGGTGGCGTGATCGTGCAGGGTCGCATCCACGCGTGCCGCGCTCTCGAGGTGCCCGAGCGCGGTACGGAGCACGTCGCCCGCTCCTCCTTCGTCGTCGATGCCAACGGCGGCGGCAGCCAGGGACTCGGT
>JACRIT010000078.1 GCA_016215655.1 Acidimicrobiia bacterium | reverse complement strand
GGTTCGCTCCCTATCCGATCCGCGTCGAGTCGCTCAGCCGGTTCCTCACTCCGAGCGAGCAGAAGTCGGTGGTGAAGGGCCTCGCCAGCGGTTCGGTGGATGTCGTGATCGGCACCCATCGGCTGCTCAGCGACGACATCGCCTTCAAGGACCTCGGTCTCCTCGTGGTGGACGAGGAGCAGCGCTTCGGAGTCGCAGACAAGGACCGCATCAAGGCCCTGCGCAAGTCGGTGGATGTGCTCACCCTCACGGCGACGCCGATTCCCCGCACGCTGGAGATGGCCCTGACCGGCATCCGCAGTGTGTCGCGCATCTCCACCGCCCCTGAAGACCGCCACCCCATCCTCACCTTCGTCGGACCCTACGAGGACCGAACCGTGTCGGCGGCGATCCGGCGCGAGATGCTGCGCGAGGGGCAGGTGTTCTACGTGCACAACCGGGTGCAGTCGATCGACCACGCCGTCGCCCGGATCAAGGCGCTGGTTCCGGAGGCGAGATGCGCCGTGGCCCACGGCCAGATGAGTGAAGGCCAGCTGGAGCAGGTGATGCTCGACTTCTGGGAGGGGTCGTACGACGTGCTCGTGGCCACCACCATCATCGAGTCGGGACTCGACCTGCCCCAGGTGAACACGCTCATCGTGGAGCGCGCCGACCTGCTCGGACTCGCCCAGCTCTACCAGCTGCGGGGCCGGGTGGGGAGGTCGAGTCAGCGGGCCTACGCCTACCTGTTCCACCCCCAGGAGCAGCGTCTCACCGAGGAGGCGCACCGTCGGCTCGAGGCGATCGGGGAGTTCGCCGAACTCGGCTCGGCGTTCCAGCTGGCGATGCGAGATCTGGAGATCCGGGGTGCCGGCAGTGTCCTCGGCAAGGTGCAGTCGGGCCACATCAGCGCCGTCGGCCTCGACCTCTACGTCGAGCTCGTCGCCGAGGCGGTCGGGGAGTTGGAGACCGGGATCAAGCCCGAGCCCGCTCCACCCGAGGTGCGGATCGAGCTCCCCGTCGAGGCCCATCTCCCCGACGACTACGTGTCCGACCAGGATGCCCGCCTCGAGGCCTATCGGCGCCTGGCGGCCTCCACCTCCCACGCCGCGGTCGACGATGTCGTCACCGAGTGGGTCGACCGATTCGGGCCGCTGCCGCCACGCGCCGCACGGCTCATCGACGTGGCCCGGCTGCGCGTGGAGGCGCTGCGTGTCGGCATCGAGGAGGTGGTGGCGGCACGGCGCGAGGTGCGCCTCGCTCCGGTTTCGCTGCTCGCCTCCCAGGAGGTCCGTCTCCAGCGGATCGCCCGCAATGCCACCGTGCAGGCCAAGCAGCGCACCCTCTTCGTGCCCCTCCCCGCCGAGCCCGCGGCCGGATTGGCCGAATTCATCCGTACAATGTGGCCCCCCGACTTGGAGTGATCCCCCTGCGCAAGTTCCTCGCGACCGTGGCCCTGTTCGTCCTGATCGCTTCGGCGTGCTCGTCGGAGGGTGCCGTCCTGGCGACCATCGGTACGGACCCCGACACCACCGATATCACCGAATCCGATGTCGGTTCGCTGTACGAGAGCGACTCGATCCCCACGGGCGACACCCTGCGCAACGCCCTGTTCGCCCTCGTCGCCCGGGTGGTGCTCATCGATGCCGCTGCGGCCGACCCGGGCGTCACCCTCGATCCGGCGGTCGTCGAGCAGCTATTCGAGGACATGGTCGCCCAGCGCGACGCCGAGGGTGTCGACACCGCCACCTGGCTCGGCATCCCCGACGCCAGTGAGGAGATGATGCGTTTCAACGCCGAAGTCGCCGTGCTGCGCGACATGGTGATCAAGGCGCTCGTCGACGATCCCGCGTATCTGGACGAGTTGTTCGCCAATCCGATCCCCATCACCACGGTGTGCGTGAAGCACATCCTCGTCGGGACCGAGCTGGAGGCCCAGGACATCTACATCCAGCTGCGCTCCGATGCCGACTTCGCCGCCCTGGCGGAGGCCATGTCGCTCGACAGCGCTCCGGGGGGCGATCTCGGCTGCCGCCTCGCCGGGGTCTACGTCGACGATTTCGCCGCCGCCGCGCTGGCGGCTCCGCTCAACGAGTACACCGAGCCCGTGGAGACGCGGTTCGGCTGGCACGTCCTCATCGTGAGCGAGCGCACGACGCCGACGCGTGAAGAGGTCATCGCCGATCCGATCGCCCATCTCACCTCCGCCGAGTCGTCCGGCCTGTGGGAGGACTGGTTCAACGTGGCATTGGGGGCCGCGGTGGTGACCATCGATCCCGAGATCGGGGTGTGGTCGGCGGCGGGCATCATCCCGCCGACAACCCCTCAGGAGTGAGGTGACCGGGCCGATCCGCATCGTCGGGCTCGGTCCGGCCGGCCTGGATCGCATCGGCGGTGATCTCCGGGCGCTGCTGCTCGACCCCGCCGTGGCCGTGGTGGTGCGCACGCTGCAGCACCCGGCTGCGGAGCAGGTGGCGCAGGCCCGGCCGGTGATCACCTGTGACGACCTGTACGAGGCGGGTGCCGACTTCGCCGCGGTGTATCGCGGCATCGTCACCCGGGTGCGCGAACTCGCCGTGTCGGGAGCGGTCGTGTACGCGGTCCCGGGCAGTCCGTTGGTGGGCGAGACGGCGGTGCGCATCCTCGCCGCCGAGGACGGGGCCGAAGTGGTGCCCGGGGAGTCGTTTCTCGACCTGGCCCTGCTCCGCACCGGGATCGATCCGTTGGAGCGCGGCCTCCAGGTGCTCGATGCCCACGATCTCGGATTCCCGTTGCTGCTGCACGTTCCGACACTCATCTGCCAGGTCGACACCGCGGCATCGTTGCTCCTCGTGCGCGATGCCCTGCAATCGCTGCTCACCGCCGATACCGGGTTGACCCGGCTCGCCGATCTCGGCTCAGCCGACGAGGTGGTCGAGACGCTGACCCTCGCCGAGCTCCGCCCCGAACACGCCGGTCTGCGTGTCACCCTGGTGGTCGACGTCGCCGCCCCGGGCTGGCCGGGGCTCGTCCGCACCAACGCCCGGCTGCGCCGCGAGTGCCCGTGGGACCGAGAGCAGACCCACCACACCCTCGCCCGTCACCTGCTCGAGGAGGCGTACGAGGCTCTGGCCGCCCTCGATGCCCTTCCCAACGACGCCCCCACCGGTGAGCCCGACGTCGCCGGGTACGTCGAGGTCGAGGAGGAACTGGGTGATCTCTTGCTCCAGGTGGTGTTCCACGCCGCACTCGCCGCCGAGGCCGGAATGTTCGGTGTCGAGGAGGTCGCTGAGGCGATCCGGCGCAAGCTGGTGGCGCGTCATCCCCATGTGTTCGGCGATGTCGAGGCGAACACCGCCGAGCAGGTCCTCGCCAACTGGGACCGCCTCAAGACCGCAGAGAAGGGCCGAGCGTCGCTCCTCGACGGCGTACCGGCTGCGCTCCCGGCGCTGGCCCGAGCCGAATCGCTGCAACGGCGCGCCGCCGCCGTGGGATTCGATTGGCCGGACCTCGGCGGTGTGGTCGCCAAGGTGCACGAGGAGCTCGACGAGGCTCTGGCGCCAGGGGCCGACCACACTCACGAGATCGGCGATCTGCTGTTCTCGGTGGTGAACCTGGCGCGTCACCTCGAGGTGGATCCCGAACAGGCACTGCGTCGAGCCACCGACCGCTTCGACCAGAGGTTTCGCGCGGTGGAAGGTGCTGGCGACATCCAGGCGATGACGCTGGAGGAGATGGATGCGGCATGGGAGCGGGCGAAGGGGGAGGAGTGAGGAGTAGCCATCAGTCCTTAGTCCGCAGCCGGATCTTGGTTCGGGCTGATGACCGATGACTGAAGACTGAGGACTGAAGACTGAGGACCCGGACAGGAAGCGTGCATGATCGAAGTCGAGCCACTCACAACCGCTCGCCTCGCGGATCTCGACGGGCTCTTTGCCTCCGATCCTGTTGCCGACCGCTGCTGGTGCATGTGGTTCATCATTCCCGTGAAGGCGTTCCACGAGGCAGGGCGGGAGGGAAACCGCGCCGCACTCGCACACCTCGCTGCCACGGATCCCTTTCCGGTCGGGCTGATCGCATACGACGGTCGGCAACCGGTGGGATGGTGCGCCGTGGGACCCCGGCGGCGCTTCGCGCGGGCGACGGCGGCGCCGACGTTGAAGCAGCGCGATCGGAGCGAGGACGACACGGTGTGGCTGGTGCCGTGCTTCTTCATCAGGCCCGAGGTACGGGGGAGTGGAGTCGCCACCGCGCTCCTCACCGCCGCGGTCGAACACGCTCGACGCAGCGGAGCCCGCGCCATCGAAGGGTTCCCCCTCTCCGGTGACAGGCGTCGCTCGGGAGGTTCCGACTTCCAGACCGGTATGGAGCCCCTGTTCTCGGGGTGTGGATTCCAGCCCGTGTCCCGACCGTCTGAGAACCGGGTGGTGATGAGGCGGGAGCTCTGAAGCCAGGCTCCCCGCTTTCGGCCTCTCGCCAGGACGAGCGCGAGATGGGCGATCGCCTCCCACGGGCTTCGGCAGCGGGTAACTTCTCTCGATGCGCACCATCACCATTCCGGCCGGCGCTCGCACCCTCGTGTTTCGTCGCCGGTTCAGCAGTCTGCCGCGGACGATCAGATTCGACGCCGATGCGCCGGGCGGCACGGTGGAGCGCATCGGGTCCCGCTGGATCCTGGGTCGGACTCCCTCCACTGGTCCGCTCCAATCCCACAACGAAGTCCGCAAGGGCTACTGGGACACCTTCTTCGAGATCTTCGTCACCCCCGACCGGCCCGTCCGGGTGACGATCGCCCGCCCTCGCCTCGCTCGCCGCCTCCTCATCGGCTCTCTCGCACTGGCTGTGGTGGCCGCCGCCGCGGTGGTGGTGAAGCTGGCGTAGGGCTCGCGTCCCGCTTCCGGCAGGCAGCGGGCAGTGGGCAGCCTGCGGTCCTTCGCCCACCTCCCAAACCGCAGTACCCTCGCGTCCACATAGGAGGGCCCGTGACGACGATCACTTCGATACGGGCCCGCGAGGTCCTCGATTCCCGTGGGAACCCCACTGTCGAGGCCGAGGTGACGCTCGCTGGCGGTCACTTCGGTCGTGCGGCGGTTCCCTCGGGGGCATCGACGGGGGCACTCGAAGCGATCGAGCTTCGGGACGGCGGAACCCGCTTCGGCGGGAAGGGCGTGACGCGGGCCGTCCACAACGTCAACGACATCATTGCTCCGGTGCTGCTCGGGCGCGATGCGACCGATCAGGCTGGGCTCGATCTCGCCATGTGCGACCTCGATGGCACTCCCAACAAGGCCAGCCTCGGCGCCAATGCCATCCTCGCGGTCTCGCTCGCCGTGGCCCGGGCGGCTTCGGCGGCCTCGGGCATGCCGCTCTTTCGCTACCTCGGTGGCCCGGCGGCGTGCGTGCTTCCCGTACCGATGCTGAACGTGGTCAACGGTGGCGCTCATGCCGCCAACTCGATCGACGTCCAGGAGTTCATGATCGTGCCGGCCGGATTCGGCACGTTCCGCAACGCCCTGCGCGCCGGGGTGGAGACGTATCACGCCCTGCGGGGTGTGCTCACCGCCAAGGGTCACGCCACGAACGTCGGTGATGAGGGAGGCTTTGCCCCCGACCTCGGCGACACCCGGCAGGCTCTCGAGTTGCTCGTCGAGGCGATCGCCAAGGCCGGCTACGAGCCGGGCCAGCACATCGCCATCGCCCTCGACGTCGCCGCCTCCGAGTTCTATCACGACGGTGCCTACCAGTTCGAGGGCAGGGCGCGAACCGCCGAGGAGATGACCGACATCCTGGTCGGCCTCGTTGGCGACTTTCCCATCGTCTCCATCGAGGATGGCCTTGCCGAAGCCGACTGGGATGGTTGGCGGCCACACACCGAGAGGCTCGGTGGCAGGGTGCAGCTCGTCGGCGACGACATCTTCGTCACCAACCGCGACCTGCTGCGGCGCGGCATCCGCGAGAAGGTGGGCAACGCCATCCTCATCAAGGTCAATCAGATCGGCAGCCTCAGCGAAACGCTCGCAACCATGGAGATGGCGGAGCGGGCCGCGATGGGGAGGGTGGTCAGCCATCGTTCCGGCGAGACCGAGGACTCGTTCATCGCCCACCTTGCCGTTGCCACCAACGCCGGTCAGATCAAGACGGGCGCGCCCGCCCGCGGGGAGCGCACCGCCAAGTACAACCAGCTGCTCCGCATCGAAGAGCGCCTCGGTGACGGCGCCCGGTTCGCCGGCTGGGATCCCTACCCGCAAAGGAAGCGCTGATGGAACCGCGGCGCGGGATCGGCTTTGGGGGGGTGGTCCTCGCTGCGGTCGTGGTGATCGGCCTTGCCGCCGCCTCGGGGATCATCCCGTTCCGACAGGTGATCGCGTACCAGCGGTCGGTCGATCTCGCCCGCGAGCAGCGCGATGCGCTCATCGCCGCCAACGCCGAGCTCGAGCAGCAGATCGCGGCGCTGGAGACCGATGGCGAGGTCGAGCGCCTTGCCCGGGAGCAGTTCGGTCTGGTGATGCCGGGCGAGACCGCCCTGGTGGCCATCGCGGTGCCCGACACGTCGCCGGTGGCGGCGCCGCGGGCGAGTCGTTTTGTCGACGAGACCCCGTGGTGGCGGAGCCTGTGGGCCTTCATCACCGGTGAAGACCTCGCTGCCTCCGATGGATGATCAGGAGGTGATGGCCGTCCAGATCGGACGGCCATTGCGATCCCATGGCGAGGTCGTGGTGCGATGCCACCTCGGATTGCCGGTGGTCTCGCGCGTGCCGCCCATCCTCGACGACGGCACGCCATTTCCCACCACCTACTGGCTGTCGTGCCCGCTGGCGCAGCGCCGCATCGGACGGATCGAAGCGGTGGGCGGGGTGCGAACGATGGAGGCCCGGGCCGCGTCGGATGCGCCATTCGGCGCCCGGCTCGCCGCGGCGCACAGCCGATACGCCGCCGAGCGCGATGCCTTGAACCCCGAACTCGAGGGGCGCCGGCCTCGGGGCGGGGTCGGCGGGGCGCGCCGTGGGGTGAAGTGCCTCCACGCCCACTACGCCGACTTCGCCTCCGGCCACGACAACCCGGTCGGTGAGGACACCGCCCGCCAGATCGAACCCCTCGACTGCGCGGTGCGGTGTGTGGTGGCGACATCGTCCGGGGTGGTCGCCAATCCCGAATGGCGTGAACCGGTGTGAGGGTCGGCGCCGTCGACATCGGGACGAACACGGTCCGCCTCCTGGTGAAGGAGGGCCCCACCGAACTGCTGCGTCGCGTCGAGGTGGTTGGACTCGGCGCCGGGGTCGACGCCAGCGGAGTGCTGTCGGTGGAAGCGATGGACCGAGCCGGGGCGATGCTGGCCGACTACGGGGCGGCGTTGCGCTCGCTCGGTGTGGTGCGTTGCCGCGCCGTGGCGACCTCGGCGTGTCGTGCCGCTGCCAATGCCGCCGACTTCCTCGACCGGGTGGAGCACGTGCTCGGGGTGCGCCCGGAGGTGATCTCCGGTGACGAGGAGGCGGCTCTGTCGTTTCGCGGCGCCACCGGTGCCGTCGGTGGCGAGGGCGCTTCGCTGGTGATCGACATCGGCGGTGGCAGCACCGAGTTCGTCATGGGCGAGGGAGCGATCACCTATGCGTGCAGTATCGAGATGGGTTCGGTGCGGCTCACCGATCGGGTGCTGCCGGAGCGGCCCGCCACAAGGGATCGGGTCGCTCTTGCTGGTGCCCGGGTTCGAGAGGCGCTTGCCCGCGTCGTGCTGCCTGCCACACCACGTCGGGTTATCGGTGTGGCGGGGACGTTCACCGCCCTCGCCGGGGTGCATCTCGGCTTGCCGGTGTACGACCGCTCCCGGGTCCACGGCACGACCATGTCCCTCGACGACCTCGACGCCCTCGTCGAGCGACTCACCCCCATGACCGTCGCCGAGACGGCGTCGCTGCCCTCGATGGATCCCAAGCGTGCCCCGGTGCTGCTTGCCGGCGCCGTGATCGCCGCGGAATCGCTCCGCCTCACCAGTCCGGAGGTGGTGGTGTCGGAGTTCGATCTGCTGGACGCGTTGGTCGCGGGGTTGCAGGAGTAAGGGAGTCATCAGTCATCAGTCCTCAGTCATCAGCCCGAACCGCGTGGCCAGCGCTGGGGCACGGTTCTGGCTGAAGACTGAGGGCCGAGGACTTCCTTGTCCTCAGCCTTTCAGCACGATCTTTCCCTGCTCCGCCCCGATCCCCACCCAGTGCACCCCGGGGTGGAAACGGGTGATGCGAACTCCTGGAACCGCAGCGATGAGCCGCGCGGTGGGGCCGGTCACCCGACCGAGCACCACCTCGTCGATGCCCCGTGGCGCCACGCGATGGGGTGCGATGCCTGCCCCGGGGTGATCCTTCGCCGCGACATCCCACTCGATGAAGAAGGGCAGGCTGTCGGGCCCGAGCATGCCCTCGAGCCCGGCAAGTCTCCACGAGAGCCGTACGCCGTCGGGTCGGACCCGATCCATCGCCTGCGGCGTCTCGCCGAGGGCGGCGGCGATGGGGGCGATGTCGTCGGTGCGCAGGCACACCGCCACCGGGACCGGATCGTGGCGTCGGTGCTCCAGCGCCCACCTGCCCATGGGGCTGGCGGCGGCCTCGGCCTCATCGACGAATCCCATCAACTCGAGGTACGAGTCGCCCAGGGGGATGATGCGATTGGCCGTGCCGTGGCCGGGATGGTGGCCCCCGGGGAGCGAGGCGAGACCGTGTCGCTCGAGGAGCTGGGCTGCACCCGCTTGGAGGTCGGCGGCGACGAGGATGACATGATCGATCTGGATCACGGTCCGAGGCTATCCCTGCCAGGATGATCTGTCATGGACGCCGCCGAACATCGCCGCCTCGGAGTCGAACTGAACAACGCCACCTGGAAGGTGCTCTCCTCGGGCGGTCCTTCCCCGGAGGCGAGCGCCGATGAGCGTGACGACCTCCTGTACGGGGCGTATGCCTCCGCCTACCACTGGCGGCATGCCGAGGGCGCCACGGTGGCCAACCGGGCGCGAGCCGAGCATCTGATCTCTCGCACCGCCACCAGCGTGGGCCGGTTCGTCGCCGGACTCGATCACGGGATGCGCTGCCTGGAACTCTGCGTGGAGCATCCCGAGGCGGTCGAGGATTGGGACTTCGCCTTTGCCCACGAGGCCATCGCCCGTGCCCTCGCCGGCCTGGGCAAGCGACGCGACGCCCGCCGGCAACGCACGGTCGCCGCCGAGAAGGGTGAAGCCATCGAGGATCCCGAAGACAAGAGGGTCTTCCTCGAGGAGTTCGCCCGGGAACCCTGGTTCGGGCTGTAGAGCGGCGCAATGCGCAATGTGCCCAAGACCCAATGCTCAACTCTGTACGTAGCCAGAGTCGTGATCACGAAGTTCGGATCGCGAGCTTGTGCCCGTGCCTTGACTACCAGCGTACTCGCCGGGATTCGGTTCCGCCGCCCGTCACCCAGTGATTGCCGCCGATCGAGGACTTGCACAGCCGTTCCTTGGTGATGCGGCCCTCGCTGTTGACGGTGACGCGTGTCGTATCGAATCCACCGCGACTCTCGTCGTGGCACGTCAAGGTCACGCGCTCTCCGGGG
>JACRIT010000077.1 GCA_016215655.1 Acidimicrobiia bacterium | reverse complement strand
GGCGTCGATGGCCTCGTCGGGACCGACGTAGGTGGTGGTGCCGTGGTGATCGCGGGCGATGGCATCGAGGAGGAACGTGTCGACGTCGTAGCCGACCCCGAAGGCGAAGATCGAACTCGCATCCGGAGCGCGGCGCTCCAGGTTCGCCAGGATCTCGGCGGTGTCGATGACCCCTTCGGTGGGGAGGCCGTCGGTGAGGAAGACCACATACGTCGAGCGGTCCTCGCCGGCGCGCTCCAGGGCCTCGTCGAGCGCCAGGTCGATGTTCGTCGAACCCCCCGGAGCGAGGCCCCCCACCCAGTCGGCGGCCTCGCCCGCTTCGGCGGCAGGGCGCAGCCCGCCGCCGAAGGAGTCGGCGCCGGTGGAGAAGGCGATCACGTCGAAGCGGTCGTCGGCGTTGAGGTGATCGAGCACGTAGCGGGCAGCGCCCTGGGCCTGGGAGAACTTCTCACCCTCCATGCTTCCGGATACGTCGAGCACGACGACGACGTCCTTCGGCACCACCGTCTCGGCGGCGGCGAGGCCGGGTGAGGCGAGAAGGAGGAAGTAGCCCTCGCCATCCGTGGCATGGGTGAGCAGGTCGAGGGAGATGGCGGCAGCGTCGGTGGAGTAATAGAGCGTGAAGTCGGAGTCGGTGGCTCCGGCGCCTTCGAATCCCACCTCCACACGACGCTCCGAGATGCGGTTGATGCCGATCTCATGACCGGGGGAGTACACCGTCTTGATGGCATCGTCGTCCCGGATCTCGACGTGTGCCTGGGCCGACTCGATGGCGGCGCGGTGCTCGCGACCGAAGGGGTGGTGGTAGCGGGTGAGGCCGGTGTCGGTGGGGAGCACCTGGGAATACCGGATCTCGACGGTTCGGGTGGCGCCGGCGGGGATGGGAAACACCGCGAGGCGGAGCAGGCCGTCGCCGGCGTACTCGAGGAGTGCCGGGTCGAGGGTGCGCCGCACGATCTCCTCGTAGGTGGCGCGGGCTTCGTCGGCGGCGAGGATCTCGCCCTCGACGGGCTCGCCGTCGATCCACAGGGTGAGTCCGGTCACCGCGGCGCCCGCAGGGATGGGATGGAGGAAGTCCCCTTCGGCGGGGAAGTCCGAGTCATTGCGCAGCACCTGATGCACCCGGGTGACGGCCACGCCTTCGTCGATGGTGACGTCGAGGCGGTACTCCTCGATGACGACCTCCGCCTCACCGCCGCAGTGCCACCACGGGCAAGGCGGCAGGGGCGGGTCGATGACCACCTGAGCGGAGGCGGCCGCGGGCAACCCGAGGGCGAGTGCGAACAAGGCGGAAAGGATGCGCGTCGCCATGCCTGCCTCCATGGGATGTCACCGCTCCGACGAACGGCGGCGGGTTCCCGGTTCCCGACCCGCTGCGGTGGCACCGGTACCCTGGCACATCGTGGCACTGCGCAACGACCAGGGGATCGTGCTCCGCGGGTTCCCCTTCGGGGAGGCCGACCGCGTGGTCGTGCTCCTCAGTCCCAACTCCGGCAAGGTCCGTGCCGTCGCCAAAGGGGTGCGCAAGACCAAGAGCCGGTTTGGGGGCCGGCTCGAGCCGTTCACCCACGTCGACCTCGTCGTGTACGAGGGCCGCAATCTGGGCACGATCACCCAGGTGTCGGTGATCGAAGCCTTCCCTGCCGTGCGGGCCGATCTGGACCGGGTGCTCGCCGCCGGCACGATGGTGGAGGTGGCGGACGCCATCACCCACGAGGGGGAACCGGCGCTGCGCGCCTTTCTCCTCCTCCAGCGCGGCTTGAAGGCTCTGGACGCCGCCCCGCGACACCCCGACCTGGTGGCGGCGTTCCTGCTGAAGGCGGCGGCGGTGGTCGGCGTCGCCCCCGCCTTCGATCACTGCGCCGGATGCGGGCGCCGGGAGGATCTCACCCGGTTCTCGTTCGCCGGGGGAGGTGTGCTCTGTGAGAACGACCGGATCCCGGGTGCGATCGTGCTGCGCCCCGGCCTCACCGGCTACCTCGCCGGCATCGCCTCCGCCGATCTGGCGGCCCTGCCCGCGTCGGACCCCGCGTTCTCGGGAGAGGCGATGGGGGTCACCCGACGGTTCATCGAGTACCACCTGGAGCGGCGACTCGCCTCGCTGACCGTCGATGGCTGATCCCCGTCACGTCGCCATCATCATGGACGGCAACGGACGCTGGGCGAAGGCGCGCGGGCTGCCTCGCACCGCCGGCCATGCCGCCGGTGAGGAGGCGCTGTTCGACGTGGTGCACGGGGCCCTCGGCCTCGGCATCGAGTGGCTCACCGTGTTCACCTTCTCCACCGAGAACTGGAACCGCCCCGCCGAGGAGGTGGAGTTCCTCATGGGGTTCAAGGAGGACCTGCTCACTCGGCGCCGCGACGAGCTGCACGAACTCGGGGTGCGGGTGCGCTTCCTCGGCGACCGCCACGACCCGCGGGTAACCGATCGTCTGCGAGCCCAGATCCGTGCCGCTGAGGATCTCACCATCGACGACACCAACATGACCATGGTGTTCGCCTTCAACTACGGATCGCGGGCCGAGATCGCCGCCGCGGCGCGACGCCTGGCGGCAGACATCGTCGCCGGGGAGATCTCCCTCGATGACGTAGACATCGCCGCGCTGAGCGCCCGGTTCGAGATGGCGGACATGCCCGACCCCGATCTGGTGATCCGCACCAGCGGCGAGCAGCGCACCAGCAACTTCCTGCTGTGGCAGTCGGCCTACGCGGAGTATGTCTTTCCGGACACCCTGTGGCCCGACTTCCGCACCGCCGACCTGGAACGGTGCGTGGAGGAGTACCGGGGACGCAGTAGGCGCTTCGGGGGCGTTTAGGGCTTCGGCTCTGCAATTCGCAATTCGCAATTCGCCAGAGGCGTCAGACCGATGTTGCGCGCTCTGACGAATTGCGAGTTGCGAACCTCCCAACAGGGAAGGGAATCGCTCTCCGCCCCGCCTACCATGCCTCCTCATGCCCGCCCCCGATCTCGACACCATCGTCAACCTCTCCAAGCGGCGCGGGTTCGTGTTCCCGGCGTCGGAGATCTACGGAGGGCTGCGCTCGTCGTGGGACTACGGGCATCTCGGCGCGGAGCTGCTGCGCAATCTGCGCGAGGCGTGGTGGTCGGCGATGGTGCGCGAGCGCGACGACATCGTCGGCATCGACTCGGCGATCATCCAATCCCGGCAGGTGTGGGTGACGTCGGGTCATGAGGCCAACTTCTCCGATCCGCTGGTGGAGTGCACGAACTGCCATCACCGTTTCCGCCTCGACAAGCTGGACGACCCGAACACGTGCCCCGACTGCGGCGAGCGGGGCACCTTCACCGAGCCACGCCCCTTCAACCTGATGCTGAAGACCTATCTCGGTCCGATCGACGACGAGTCCGCCATCGCCTATCTCCGGCCGGAGACGGCCCAGGGGATCTTCATCAACTACGAGAACGTGCGCCGCACCGCCCGGATGAAGCTGCCCTTCGGCATCGCCCAGATCGGCAAGTCGTTTCGCAATGAGATCACCCCGGGCCAGTTCGTGTTCCGCACCCGGGAGTTCGAGCAGATGGAGATGGAGTTCTTCTGCCGGCCCGAGGAGGCCGAGCAGTGGCACCGCTTCTGGCTTGATGCCCGTCTGCAGTGGTACCTCGATCTGGGGATGGATCCGGAGCGGGTGCGCCTGCGCGCCCATGAGCGCAGCGAGCTGGCGCACTATGCCGCCGCCACGAGCGACGTGGAGTATCGCTTCCCCTGGGGGTGGGACGAGCTCGAAGGCATCGCCAACCGCACCGACTTCGACCTCAAAGCCCACTCCGAGGCGAGCGGCGTGGATCTCCGCTTCTACGACCAGGACGCCGACGAGCGCTTCTACCCCTACGTGATCGAGCCCGCCGCCGGGGTGACCCGTTCCGCGTTTGCCTTCCTCATCGACGCCTACGACGAGGACGAGCTCGCCGGGGAGAAGCGTGTCGTGCTTCGCCTCCACCCCCGGCTGGCCCCCATCAAGGTGGCGGTGCTGCCGCTCTCCAAGAAGGACGAGCTGGTGGCGGTCACCGAGGAAGTGGCAGCCACCCTGCGAAGGCGCTGGATGATCGAGGTGGACGTCACCCAGTCGATCGGCCGGCGCTATCGCCGCCAGGACGAGGTCGGCACCCCGTTCTGCGTCACCATCGACTTCGACACCCTGAACGACCGCGCCGTCACGATCCGCGAGCGCGACACCGCCACCCAGGTGCGGGTGCCGATCGCAGAGCTGGTGGAGCACCTCACGGTGGCGCTGGGCTGAGGAAGTCTTCAGTCCTCAGTCCTCAGTAGGAATCTCCGACTGACGTCTGGCATCTGGCGTCGGGTAACGGGTAACGGGTAGCGGGTAACTGCCCCGGTGACTCCTGCCGCGGGCTCCCGTACACTCGCCCCCGATGGCGTACCGCCGAGAAGACATCGAACGGGTTCGTGACGCCACCGATCTGGTCGAACTCGTCGCCGAAGTCACCAAGGTGCGGCGCTCGGGGCGCTCGGTCATGGCGGTGTGCCCGTTTCACCAGGAGAAGACGCCCTCGATGAGCGTCGACCCCGCCCGGGGTCTCTATCACTGCTTCGGATGTGGGAAGAGCGGCGACTTGTTCCGTTTCGTTCAGGACACCCAGATGGTGGACTTCTCCGATGCGGTGGAGGTCCTCGCCCGTCGCTCCGGGATCACCCTGCACGAAGACGCCGAAGCGTCGAAGCGCCGCGACCGCCGTCAGACTCTCGTCGATACCACGGTGCTGGCCGTCGCCTTCTATCACGACAGTCTGAAGACGGGCCGCGATGCCGGGGGGGCGCGCGGTTACCTGCGGGGCAGGGGCTACGACGCCGCGGTGGTGGATCGGTTCCTCATCGGCTACTCGCCGCCGCACGGCGAAGCCCTCGTCGGCCATCTGCGGAGGCACAAGGTCCCCGAGGACGTCATGGTCACCGCCGGGCTGGCGGTGCGGGCCCGCACCGGCAAGGTGTTCGATCGTTTCCGGGGGCGGGTGATGTTCCCGATCTACGACGTTCGGGGTGACGCCGTCGGCTTCGGAGCCCGTCTCCTCGAGGGCGGCGAGGGCCCCAAGTATCTGAATTCGCCGGAGACGCCGATCTATCACAAGTCGAGCCTGCTCTACGGGCTCAACTGGGCGAAGTCGGAGATCGTGCGCAGCGGCCAGTCGGTGGTGGTCGAGGGCTACACCGACGTCATCGGCCTCCACCTGGCGGGCATGCCGGTGGCGGTGGCGACCTGCGGCACCGCACTCGGCGAGGAGCACCTGGACCTGCTGCGCCGCTTCAGCGAGCGGGTGGTGCTCATGTTCGATGCCGATGAGGCCGGTACGAATGCCAGCCTGCGCGGTTTCGAGCGGAGCGTCCCCGGCGATCTCGACCTGCGGGTGGCGGTCCTGCCCGAGGGGCGTGACCCGGCGGATGTGGTGGCGGCGGGGGAGCGCGCCGTGATCGACGCGGCGCTCGCCGCCTCCACCCCCCTCCTCCAGTTCCGCCTCGAGCGCCTCCTCGAGGGCTTCGATCTGTCCGAGCCCGAGGCGCGTGGCCGGGCGGTGCGTTCCGCCGCCGAGATCGTCGCCCGCCATCCCGATCGGGTCACGCGCCACGAGTACGGGGTACTGGTGTCACGCCGCACCGGGGTCGAACTCGAGGTCGTGGTGCGCACGGTCGAGGCTGCGGTCACCGGGGCGCAGACGGCGCGCCCCGCCGGCCCGCGGCCCGCCCGCCCCCTCGATGGCGTGGAGAAGGCGGAACGCGAACTGCTCAGGCTCATGCTGGCCAACGATGCAGGGGTCCGCAAGCACGATCTCTCCGGATTGTTCTCACGCGATGAGCACCGGGCGGCATACGACCTCCTCCTGCCGGTGCTGTCCGCCCTCGACCCGGGCATGCCACCCGACCTGGGGTCGCTGCTCGGTGACGACGATGGCGATGTCGCCGTGATGCTGCGGGGACTCGCATTCCTCGAGACGCCCCTCCCGGTCGCCGAAGAGGTGTTGAGAAAGGTTCAGGTCGGCGCGGTGGAACGCCGAATCGAAGAGATCAGGTTGGCCGTCGAGGGACTCGCTCCCGACTCGGAGGCGTATACCGCTGGTTTTCAGGAGTTGATAGCGTTGGAGCGTCGCCGTCGCGAACTCGCGAGTCAGGAATGAGCTTGGACAAGATCGTCGCCGAATTGGCTTCCCGCGCCCGTCAGCGCGGGTTCATCATGACCGCCGAGATCCAGCAGGAACTCGAGGAGGCCGACGCCACACCTGAGGCCTTCGACCGTGTCGTCGATACCCTGCGCAAGCAGGGGGTCGAGCTGCGTGAGGATTCGCAGGACGCCATCTTCGACATCCTCCCCAGTGACGACGAGATCGAAGTCACCGACCCGGTGCGGATGTACCTCCAGGAGATCGGCCGGGTACCGCTGCTCGATGCCCAGCAGGAGGTGGAGCTGGCCATGCAGCGCGAGGCGGGGGTGAAGGCCGCCGAGAAGCTCCCGGGACTCCCCGAGGGCACCCTGCCCGCCGACCGGGTGTTCCTGGAACGGGCGGTGCGGGTGGGATCGCGTGCAGAACAGCGACTGGTCGAGGCCAACCTCCGGCTCGTCGTGTCGATCGCCAAGAAGTACGTGGGTCGGGGGATGCCGCTGCTCGACCTCATCCAGGAGGGCAACCTCGGCCTCATGCGAGCCGTGGAGAAGTTCGACTACCGCAAGGGTTTCAAGTTCTCCACGTACGCCTCGTGGTGGATTCGGCAGTCGGTGACGCGGGCTCTGGCCGATCAGGGCCGCACCATCCGGGTCCCGGTGCACATGGTGGAGACGATCAACAAGCTGGCCGCGGTGCAGCGGGCATTGAGCCAGGAGCTGGGGCGCGAACCCACGATCGAGGAGATCGCCGTCGACCTCGAACTGGAACCCGCCAAGGTCTCCGAATTGCGTCGCATCGCCCAGGACCCGCTGTCGCTGGAGTCGCCCCTCGGCGAGGAGGACGACTCCACCCTCGGCGACTTCGTCGAGGACCACGATGCCGAGGCCCCGGTGGCATCGGCATCGTTCCGCCTCCTTCAGGACTACCTGCGGATCGTGCTCGAAGAACTCTCGGAGCGGGAGCGCCAGGTGCTCGTGATGCGCTTCGGACTCGCCGACGGCAAGATCCACACGCTCGAGCAGGTGGGCAAGCACTTCAAGGTCACCCGCGAGCGGGTGCGGCAGCTCGAGACGAAGGCGCTGGCGAAGCTGCGGCAGCCTTCGCGCGCCGGCAAGCTCAAGGATTACCTGGAAGGCAGCTGAATGGGCCGGTGGTACCCTTCCCCGCCCTTTCCGGGGTAGCTCAACGGCAGAGCAACGGACTGTTAATCCGCAGGTTGTGAGTTCGAATCTCACCCCCGGAGCCAGGCAAGACCGGATACGAACACGGCTTCCTTTGTCATTGCGATGCCCATGCTGGCGGACCCGGAGCGGTGTTTCTCCCGCGCTGACGGGCCGAGATGGGCATTGGTGGAGGGTGAACGTCACGCTCGAATGTCGCATCCGTGTCGGTCGACCAGGGCAGCGATCGCCGCAAGTCCCAGGGTCGTATTCCTCTAATCGAAGCGGCGCGGCTTCCATAACATCCCAGGACGCGTAGCGCGGGGACCAGCCCCGGCTGCGCTCGCATCGCGATGGCGGACTCGGTCAGCCACGCGACAACGGGAGGAGCGAAAGCATGCGAAGGACACTGTTGGTCGTTCTGGCCGTGGTGGGGGCTTCCCTCATCCCGGCGGGAGCGGCACTTGCCGGGGACGGGTACGGCACTCAGCCCGGCTACGGGATCGCGAACGCCAATACCCCCTGTGCAGGCCATGGCGCGTTCGGCGCGTTCGGCACGACCGGGGATGTCATCCACGACTTCGGGATCAACAATCTGGGCTCCAACGGCAAGGCTGGGGCCAGCAACTGGAAGTTCCCGGCCGCGTCTGGGGCGACAACGAGTTACAACAACTCCAGCCTGTGCGGCAATGGCGCAGCGCCGCCGCCGTTCGCCCCCTGATCAAGCTGCGAGCAGAAAGGAACGCGCCGGTGGCATTACCGGCGCGTTCCCGCGTCACGGGTCCAGGAGCGAGGTCGCCGACGCGGGTGAGTGTGTCGGGCGGCGAGGCGTGCCACAGCCGCGATGCCGGGGCCGACCATCGCGGTGAGCCCGCACGCGACTGCCATGGTGGCGTTGATCGACCCGTCGATGTGGCCGCGTGTCCTCAGGAGGTGGCTCGGGCGCGATTCGGCCGGAAGAACAGGATCAACTGACCGACGGCTGCGGCGAACCCGCCGGCGGCGATGATCGCCCCCAGGGTGCCGTCGAGGTCGGCGCCGATCTCGAGGGCATGATCGAGCGACCACTCGCCCGCGCCCAGCAGCGCCAGGGCCCAGGCCGCGGCGGTGAGGACGAAGGCGTATTCCCAGCCCTCGTCGGGACGTGCGGTGATCCAGAACCCGGCGTGGCGATGCACCGTCCAGAACGCCACCGTCATCAGCGAGATCACACCGGCGGCGCCGAACGAGGTGAGCAGCCCCAGCATCAGTGACAAGCCGACGCCGATCTCGGCAAACGACATGAAGAACCACTGGATGGATGGGCTGGAGAACCCGATGCTCGCGGTCCACCGCATCGTCTTCTCGCGGTTGCGGAAGTGCTTGATCCCATGGGCGAGGAAGACGATCCCGATCGCCACCCGGACGATGAAGAGGGCCGCACTGGCGCTATCGGACATGGTGGCTCCTTGCCTGCTCGATCGTGGAGGCGGTCAACCTAGCCGAGCGAATCCGAGGGTGCGAGCCCCCGGCTCCCTCGCGGTGAGGGCAGTGGTCGCTTGGGGCGTGGGTGCGAGGAGTCGAGGAAGATCTGTCGACTCCTCTCGGGTGGCATCGGCCATCGCACGGAAGGGCGTGCCCTTCCCACTCACGTGGCGAGATCACTGCCGGTCCCAGGCTGGCCCGTCGGCGATGGTGGGCTAGCGTGACCGGGTGCTATACGAGTGGGTCAAGTACCTGCACATTGCCTCAGCCATCGGGTTCGTCGCCGTGCACGGCGCGTCCATCGTCGTGCTCTACGCCGCCCGCCGGGAGCGGGACCGGAAGCGCATCTTGGCGATGCTGGACGCTTCCGGTCGAACCGCGATTGCGATGTACGTCATGCTCGGTGGGATCGTCGGAACGGGACTGTGGCTCGGAGCGCTGCGCCATCTGTGGCTGGAGAAGCGCTGGTTCTGGCTGGCGCTCATCGTCCTTGCCGCCACCACGGGCCTGATGCTGGCGGTGGCGAAGCCGTTCACCGCCCGGATCCGGGCAGCCTGCGAAATGCGACCGACAGGGGTGCCGCGGAAGTCGGACGAGGAGTTGGCCGAGATCCTCGGTTCGGGACGGGTTCACGTGATCACCCTGATCGGCGTCGTCAGCCTGCTCTTGCTCCTCTATCTCATGATGTTCCGTCCCGACCTCGGCGCTGCCTCGACTCGTCCCCCCATCTCGGCCACGACGACCAGCTCGCCTACCACGACGGTGGGATCGAGCACCCCAACGCTTGCCGGTGCGTCCACGACCGTGGCAGGCAGTACCAGCACAACGGTCGCGGACGGCGCGGAGGCGGCATTGCTCGCCCTCGGACAGGAGGTCTTCGACGTCACCGCGGGCGGGCTGGGCTGTGCGTTCTGCCACGGGTACCGGGGCGAGGGGACGTCGTTTGGCCCCCGGATCGCCGGCGAGTCGAAGGAGGACATCGCCGACGCCTTGAGATGGGTGAGCGACATGACCGAAATCACCCTGACTGCCGAAGAACTCGATGGGGTGGCGCGCTACGTGGCCCAGCTGGCGCGCTAGACCGGCGGCAATGGCTTGGTCGCCGGGCCTTCGACGACGGCGCCATCGGGCCCGAAGCGGGATCCGTGGCAGGGGCAATCGAAGGTTCGAGTTCCCGGGTTCCAGGCGACCGTGCATCCGAGGTGGGTGCACTTGGCGGACATGAGGCGAAGTTCACCGGATTCATCCATCCAGGCCGCCACCGGCTCTCCGTCGCGTTCGATCACCCCGCCATCTCCCGGCTCCAGGTCGGCTTCGCGTTGGGTGACGGTCCTGCAGAGCAGGACGTCGCAGTGTGCCCCCTTGAGCACCTCGCCCGGAACCGACGTGCCGGCGCGGATGCGGAGGCCGGTCATGCCCTTGTTGCCGACGACGATGAGGTCGGCGCCCGCCCTGTCCGCGCTCGCCAGGATCAGCGGAGCGGCCTCGCCACGCAGCAGACGCGGGATGGTGTCCACCGCGCCGGCGGCGACGGCCATGGTGTCGGAGAGGATGAGATCTCCGGTGGCGGGATGCCCCACGAAGAGCAGTTCCACCGTCGCTCCGAGCGCTGCGGCAAGATCGTATCCGCGCCTGGCGGCCCGATCTGCCGTCTTCGACCCGTCGGTGGCGATGAGGATCTTGCGGTAGCGGCGCGGCCGATCGCCAGCGGCTCGGCTCACGACGAGGACGTCGCACGGTGAGCGATGGGAGACGCGCGCCGGGAGTCGGGCGAGGCGATCGCCGCCGCGCCCGACCACGATCAGACCAGCGTCGCGGCGCCGGGCCACTGCGTGAAGGGCATCCGCGGGGTCACCTCGCTCGTGCATAGGGGTGATCCGCTTGGCCGGCACGCCGGCGGCCTCGGCGCGCCGAAGGGCCTCCTCGAGGATCACCTCCGGGGCATCACTGCCGACATGGGCGAGGGCCACCTCGGAGCCGGACGCCTCGGCAACCATGGCTGCGGCGCGAAACGTGCTCTCGGTGGTGGCATCGTGGACCCCGACCACCACCCGCCGATACGCGGGCACCCGGTGCTGCGGGGCGGTCGGGGCCGCACCCGGTACGGCGACGGGGGGAGATCCAGCCGGCCCGGGTGTCAGCGGCACCGTCGCCGCGGTCCGTTCGTTCTTCGCCTGGAACCCGATCGCGTTGTGGGTGCCGTCGCAAAACGGCTTGTTGGCGGACCGGCCGCACCGGCACAGGGTCACCCGATTGCGCGTCTCGAGGGTGATCCCGTCGCTGCGGACGATGGTCACGCCGCCGGTGACCCACAATGGACCGTCTTCGACCGGGGAGATGGCGCGTGGCAGGTCGGGCTCGATCACCTCGCCGGCCATTTCGAGAACGAGCGTTCCCGACGGGCAGTGCTGCACCATCGACGCCAGCTCGACGCGGATGTCGGGGTCTGCTGCCCTGGGGAGCAGGTCCTTCCAGCGGTTCAGGTGATTGGCGCAGAAGCCGGTGTCGGCACACAGGCTCCCGGCGCGGTGCACCCTGAGGTCAGGCCCTTCGATCGTCGTGCTCTGCGCCGCAAACGACTCGATGGCTGCCGTCTCGGTGCCGTCGAATCCGGCTGCCTTGTGGGAGCCGTCGCAGAAGGGCTTGATGCCCGACTCGCCGCATCGGCACAGCCGTGCCGGGGTGCGGTGCGGGAGCGCGGGGTCGGTGGCCCAGGTGATCGGTTCGCCCGCTTCGGACCGGACGATCCGCTTGGGGACGATCGGCAGGTCGACCCGGACCTCGATCGGGCCGTTCGGAGTGATGTGGATCTCGGGCTCGGTACTCACGGCTTCCCCTCCCCGGGCACTCTATCGACAGATCTGGCGGCTAGGAGATCGATGGCCTCGGACATCGACGCGGCGCATCGATGCGTTCGGCCGTGGGAGGGGAGTCGCCAGCGGGCATCGCGAACCGTCGGCCGGATCGCGGCTCTCGGGTGTGCCCGGCTAGCCCCGGCGTCTCCGGGTGATGCTCAGATCGCCCTCATCGTCCACCTCGAGCCGATAGCGCTTCGGGGTGTCGCCCTTGCGGGTGGCGTACCACCACACCGGTGCCCACAACCCGAGCGATTGGATGGTGAGGCGCTTGTGGAGCCAATGATCGGGAGGCTGGGTGACGGTGAAGATCGCCTCGAAGTCCCCGCGGGACTCGATGGCGAACGGGTGACCCTTGGCTTCGGCGCGTACCCTGGCGTCGGTGAGCGCCTCGGCGAGGATCTGGCGGCGTCGGCCTTCGGAGATCTTGGTCACGGGTCGCCACGATAGGACCGGTGCCGGGGTGAGCAGTCGAAATCAGCGGGGCCAAGTGCTCGCCATTTCCTCGTATCGACCCGATCCCGAACCGGCGCCATCGGGGATATGCTGCCTGCAGATTCGTCCCTCATTGGAGGTAATCGGCATGGCGATGTCCGCCGAACACAAGGCTGCGCTCGCCGCTGGTCGGCGCGAGTCTCGGGCCATCAAGGAGTACCTCGGAGCCCTGGCCGCCCGTCGCCCCGGTCGGCCGGTGACCGCCGAGACGCTGGCGGCACGCGTCGCCGACTTGGAGAGGCGGATCGCGGCGGAGGCGAATCCGCTGAAGGCCGTCGATCTGCGCCAGGCTCGCCTCGATGCCCAGCAGGCACTCGACGCCACCAAGGACACCGCCGACACCACCGCGCTCGAAGCGGCATTCATCGAACACGCCCGGGCCTACAGCGAGCGCAAGGGCATCACCTATGCGGCGTGGCGGGAGAGCGGGGTGCCTGCCGCAGTGTTGAAGAAGGCCGGAATCACCCGCGCCGGGTGATGTCCCCGGCCACCGCGAATGATGAGTGACGATCTCACCGTGCCCATCGAGGTGCCGCTCGTCGGCGACGGGCGCCTCAAGAACTGGGCGAAGATCGTGCGCAACGTGGACACGGGCCTCAACGGAGGCTGGGCCTTCGATGGGGAGTTCGTCGCCACCGGGGGAATCCAGGACCTCCCCGCACCGAGCGTGCTCCTCGTCTACGGGGAGAAGGGATCGCGGGGCAACCCCCAAGCGGAGGCCAGGGTGTACTCGGTCAACACCGACGCCACCATCACGCTGCATGCCACCGCCACCGGGCGAGCCTGGGCGCGCACGCTGCGCGATCCGGTGGCCGATCTCGTCGCTCGCGAGCAGCCGATCATCGCCGGCTCCAAGCCGTGGGACGCGGCGCTCATGGGATACGCCGCGGACGCCCTCGAGGAGGAGCTGCGCCGGCGACAGGGACCCGGGTAGGTATCAGACGGGACCGGAGGCCGCCGTGGGGCTGCCGGGCAGGTCCCGCCCTTCGCGGATCGACAGGGCGTCGTCGGCGAGCGCCTGCCCGGCTTCCTCATACAGGTTCCTGGCGACGGTGACCCCGGCGTGGCGCAGCTGGGCGACCTCGTCGGGATAGGCGGCGATGGCGGCGATCCGGGCGAGCGGACGATGCGCCCGCGCCCGTTCGACGCATTCCAGATTGGCGGTGTGGCTGTTGAGGGCCACCACGATGAGCTCGACGTCCTCGTGGAAGCGGACGCGGGACCAGAAGTCGCCATCGAGGGCATCGCCGCGCACGACGTTGCGACCGGCCGCGCGGTGTGCCGCCGCCACCTCTGCCTTGCGATCCACCACCACGACGACATCGCCCCGGCGTCGTGCCACCTCGTCGTACGCTCCTTCGCCGACCCGGCCCATGCCGAACACGATGACGCGGGCTCCGGCGAAGTCGATGACGGCGTCCTCGGGATCAAGCGGGTGGCGTTCCAGCCGCGGCAGGACCGAGCCGCCGATCCGGTACGCCGCTTCGCGCCATCGGACGAGCATGGCGGCGCCGACGAACGAGAGACCGACGGCGACGGCGATGGATGACACCCACTCGGGTTCGAGATCGCCTGCGGCGGCCGCTGCCACGACGACGATGAGCCCGAACTCGCTGTAGGTGGCCAGCGACAGTGTCGTGTTGAGCGCGGTGCGGGAGCGCACCCGGAATCGGGTGATGACGACGAGGAAGACCAGCGCCTGGAGGGGGAGCAGCAGCAGCAGTCCGCCGCCGATTCCCCACGCGATCGCCGGAGGGACCCCCGCCAGGCCGATGGAGAGGAAGAACCCGACGAGGAGCAGATCCTTCAGCGCCAGGATGCGATCGGCGAGCTCGCCACTGCGGGCATGGCCGGCCAGGATCACCCCGACGAGCAGCGCTCCGAGGTCGGGCTTGAGCCCGACGAGATCGAACCCGGCGGCGCCGACCCCCGCCGCCAGGGCGAGGCCGAACAGGGGAAACAGCTCGCCGTGGCCGGTGTGGGTGAGGAACCAGCCGTACACCGGCCGGAGCACGACGACCCCGGCGACGACGGCCGGAGCCCACCATGACACCGGTTCATCCGTCGTGAAGGCGAGGTAGCCGACCGCGAACACATCCTGCACGACGAGGACGCCGACGGTGATGCGGCCGGCGAGGGAGGTCGACTCGCTGCGGTCCTCCAGGGCCTTGACGGCGGCGACCGTGCTCGAAAAGGACAGGGCGAAGCCGAGTACGAGTGCCTGACCGAGGTCGAGATCCTCGGCGAGGGGGAGCCCGATGATGCCAGCGGCCAACAGGGCACCACCGATGAGGAGGCTGGCGACCACGGTGTGAGCCGTGGTGGTCGCCCACACCACGGGCTTGGCCAGGGTGGCGGGCCGAAGCTTGAGGCCGATGCCGAAGAGCAGGAGCAGCACCCCGAGGTCGGCGATGGCGGCGACACCATCGCCGGCGGTGTGGCCCATCTCGTGGAGCACGAACCCCGCAACCAGATACCCCACCAGCGGGGGAAGCCCGACCCGCGAGGCGATGAACCCGAGGACGTATGCCACCAGGATCATCTCGAATGCCATGGGTGGGGATTATGGCCGGTGGGTTTCGCCGTGGCTCGGTTAGGCTGCCGGTCCCATGGATGCCCCCTTCGACGTCACCAGTACTGCGAGCGCGGTTGCCGACTCGGCCGCGGTGGTGCACCGCCTGCACGCCACGTGTTGCGAGCCCGGTCGCAGTCCCCGCATGGAGCGGCTCAGCGAGACCCTCACGGTCCTGGAGAGGTCGCTCACCGAAGGCGGTCCGGTGGACGACACCATGTCGGCCCTCGCCGACGCCGGCGCCCAGGTGGGATGGCTCCAGGTGGCGTGCTGCTCGGAGAAGCGCATGCCGCTCTACGAGGAGGTGCAGCAGCACCTCGCCCGGGTCTATCGGGCACTCCAACAGCACGGGCACTGAGACCGAAGTCGCCAGTCGCCAGTCTCCAGTCACGAAGTCCGGCCTCCGCTGCCCGCTGCCCGTTTCCCGCTTCCCGCTCCCCGCTTCCCGCCTCGGAATCTCGAGGAGAGTGTGCGCAGGGGCTGATTCGACCGACAAGAAGGCATGCCCGGAGTTTGCGAAGCAAACTCCACAGCAACCCGAGCGAAGCGAGGGTTGCCGTGGGCCGGGCAGGAGTCGAACCTGCGTCTGACGGATTATGAGTCCACTGCTCTGACCAACTGAGCTACCGGCCCGAGGGGCGAGTCGATTGTATGAGGCGGGCTCACACCAGCGCCCAGGCGGCCCCGGCTCCCATCGCGGCGGGGATCAGCACCGCGGCGACCCGCATGCCGAGACGCCGGCTGCCCACGGCCACGGCGAGGGCTGCCTTGACCAGGGTGTTCACCGCCACCGCGGCGAGTACGGCCCGGGCGCCCGAGGTGGCTGCCACCTGACCGTCGTGGACGAGGTTCGACGCGGCCAGGGTGATGGCATCGACATCATTGACGCCTGACACCGCCGCCACGATGGAGAGCGATGCCTCGGAAACCCGGTCCACGAGCACGGTGGCGGCGAAGGCCACCACTCCGTAGACGAGTCCGAACTGGAGGGCGCTGCCGATCGTGACGGGATTGCGCACCTTGAGCCCGGAGTCGGCCTGTCGTCGACGCGAATGCCACCACCACCACGCCGCGGCTCCTTCGACGAAGACGAAGAGCCCGGCCAGGGGGAAGATGAGTGGGCGTGTGATGTCGGCGTCCACGACCGCGGTCTCGATGAGAACCCGCACGTACATGAGGCCGCTGGCGGCGAGGACGCCCGCACACAGCGCATCCGTGACGTCTGGGGTTCGCTTCGACATCCGGGCGAAGCCCAGGGTCACCGCCGTCGACGACACCAGGCCACCGAGAAGCCCGGTCGGGGCGAGGCCCTTCGGCCCGAGCAGGCGGAGGGCGATGTATCCGGCGAGACCGATGCCGGCGACGAACACCACCATCAGCCAGATCTGGAAGGGGTTGATCGCATCGAACGGTCCCAGCGCCTCATTGGGCACGAGCGGGAGGATCACCGCGGTGAGCACGCCGAATCGGATCAGCGCCCGCAGATCCTCGTCGGAGAAGCGCGACAGCGTGCCATGCACCCAGGCCTTCGCCTGCAGGAGCGCGGCGACACTGACGGCGAGCGCCAGGGCGGTGACCTCCTCGCCGTTCCAGGCGAGAACCCCGGCGATGAAGGCGGCGAACGCCGCCGCCTCGGTGGTGGTGCCGGTGTCGCCGCGGCGTCCCACCATCCAGTACTCGACGACGAGCAGCCCGCCGAAGGCGGCCGCCGCCACGGTGAAGCCGCCTGCGCCGTACTCGGATCCCATGAAGCCCGCTCCGGCTCCCCATAGGGCGTAGAGGGCGAAGGTGCGCAACCCGGCGGCGGCCCGGGACTCGTCCCCGTGGCCGATCTGACGCTCCAGGCCGATCAGAGCGCCGAGCGCCAGAGCGAGCGCAAAGCGGAGGATGAGATCAGGGGTGTCCACCAGGTCAGCCTATCGGTGGCACCCGAAGGCCTCAGCCCCAGATCTCCGGTCCTTCGAGGTCCACGAAGTCCTCGTCGGGGTAGCACCACGCCCACATCTCCTCCGGCTCGCGCGAGCGAGCCACGGGATGGCCGGTGGCGGCGGCGTGCCGGCTGGCATGACGGTTCTTCGACTCGTTGCAGCAGCCGATCTCGCCGCAGGTGAGGCACCAGCGCAGGTGTACCCAGGTGTCGCCCTTGGCGAGACAGGCTCGGCAGCCGCCCGGCGGCTTGGGACCATTCGTGACGGTGGCGAGGTGCTGGCAGGGACTCATGAGGGGGGTCCTTTCAGGGGAAGGATCACGCGAAAGGTGGTGCGCCCGGGAACGGTGTCGACGGTGATGTCGCCACCATGGCGATTCACGACGATGCCGTAGGAGATGTCGAGGCCGAGGCCGGTGCCCTTGCCGGGGGCCTTGGTCGTGAAGAACGAATCGAAGATCCGGTGTACGACCTCGGGCGGGATCCCCGGACCGTCGTCCTCGATCTCGACGATCACCGTTTCGCCCTCGACCCGGGTACGAATCGTGATCGTGCTGCCACCGCCATCGCGGATGGCGTCGACGGCGTTGTCGATGAGGTTGGTCCACACCTGATTCAGCTCGGATCCATAGGCGGAGATGGGGGGCACACCACCGAACTCCTGGGTGACCCTGAGATCGCCGATCTTGGTGCGCATGATGAGGAGCGTATCGGCGATGCCCCGCTCGATGTCCACCTCCTGGACCGGTGCCCGGTCCAGGAACGAGTAGGACTTGAGGGCGCTCACGATCTCGAAGACCCGCTTCGAGCCCTCCACGATCTGGAACAGCAACTCGTGGGCGGTGCCGGAGGTCACGAGGAGCTCGATCGCCGCGGACAGATCGACGCCGTCGACCGAAGCGAGTGCGGCGCGATCGATCCCGGCTCCCACGAGGGCAGGCGCCGCCAGCCATGGGTCGGCCACTCCGCGCTCGCCGAGCCATGACTCGAGTTCCGCTTCGGCGTCGCTTCGACTGAGGGGATCGAGATGGGGACGCGCCCTCGGATCGGAGACCCTGGCGAGGAGGGGAGCGATCGTCTCGGGCACATCTCGGCCCACCGCGGCGCGGGCGGTCGCGTAGGCCGCGACGGCGGCATCGAGCGAGGTCGCGGCGCGCTGCACGGCCGATGCCGGGTTGTTGATCTCGTGCGCCAGCCCCGCGGTGAGCGTGCCCAGCTGCGCCATCTTCTCGCTCTGCAGAAGACGGCCCTCGTTCTCCCGGCGTCGTGCGAGCAGCACTTGGAACAGCGCCCGCATCGCGGTCTGACTGGTGTCGAGCAGCTCGTCGAGGCTGTCCCGGGAGAGGGCGATGGCGGTCGCGTCGGTGCGGGCGCGAGCGGTGGCCATCCGCGGGGCATCCTCCAGCAGCGACATCTCACCGATCACATCGCCCTCCCGGCGCACCGTCAGCAGCACGTCGCGCCCCACGCTCTGCTTGATGATCTCGATCTCGCCCGAGGTGATCACATAGGCCTCGCCACCGGGATCTCCTTCGACGAAGAGCTTGGTGCCGCGGGCGATGTCGATCTCGCGCGCATCACGGCACAGCCGTTCCAGGTCGGATCGGGAGAGGCCGGAGAACAGCGCCACCGTGGCGAGGCGATCGACGACGTTCATACCGTCGCCAGGTACTGGTGGACGAACGAGACGCACACCGACCCCTGACCCACCGCCGAAGCCACCCGGCGGACCACGTCGTCTCGGACGTCGCCGGCGGCAAAGATCCCGGGCACGCTGGTCTCCATGAGGAAGGGGTCCCGGGTCAAGGGCCATTGCTCGCGAGGAACTGCCGGTCCGGTGAGGATGAACCCCTGCGGGTTGAGCGCCACCACACCCTTCACCATGTCGGTGTGCGGCACCGCCCCGACGAAGATGAAGACCCCGGAGGCGGGCTGTTCTGTGACGACCCCGTCACGCTCGAGGGTGATCGATTCCACGCGACGACCCCCGGCAACCGCCCTCACCTTGGTCGACTCCAGCACCTCGATGTTGGGGGTGCGGTGGATCTGGTCGATCAGGTACTGCGACATCTTCTCGGCAAGGGTGCTCCGTACCACCACGGTGACCTTGGAGCAGAAGCGCGACAGCATCATCGCTCCCTGCCCTGCGGAGTTGGCCCCGCCGATCACGAACACCGGTTGATCGCGGTAGGTGGTTGCCTCGGTCACCGCAGCCCCGTAGTACACCCCGGCCCCGAGGTGTTCGGCGTACCCGGGCACGTCAAGCACTCTGGTGGTCATCCCGGTGGCGAGGATCACAGCCCGGGCGGTGAGCTCGGTGCCGTCACTCAAGCGGACGACTTTGACCGGATCCTCCACGCGGACCGACACCACCTCGCCGGCCGTGATGATCTCGGCACCGAGGCGCTGCGCCTGGGTGGCGGCGCGCCGGGCGAGATCGGTGCCGGAGATCCCGTTGGGGAATCCCAGGTAGTTCTCGATGCGCGAAGAGGTGCCGGCCTGGCCCCCAGTGGCCTCACGCTCCACGAGGACGGTGCGCAGACCCTCGGATGCTCCGTACACACCGGCGGCGAGTCCGGCAGGGCCCGCTCCGATGACGATCAAGTCGTAGAAGGCAGCCGAGGCTTCGGTGTGCAGTCCGACCTTGCCGGCCAGCGTGCGCCGGTCCGGCTGCAGCAGGGACGACCCGTCGGGGAAGAGCACCACCGGCAGGGCGCCATCTCCGGCGGCGAGGACGATGGCGGCAGCGTCCGGGTCGCGCTCGATGTCGAGGAACCGATAGGGGATCTGATTGCGGGCGAGGAAGTCCTTCGCCTCATGGGTCGACGGCGACCAGGTGGTGCCCAGGACGCGGATCCCGTCGAAGGGTGCTTCGGTGTTGGCCCTCCAGTCCGATAAGAGCTCGTCGACCACCGGGTAGAGGCGGTCTTCGGGCGGGCTCCACGGCTTGAGGAGGTAGTGGTCGAGTCCCACCTCGTTGATCGCCTGGATGGCGGCGTCGGTGTCGGCGTAGGCGGTGAGGAGCACCTTGCGGGCTCCCGGGAAGTGGGGGGCGGCGGCGAGGAGGAACTCGGTACCCGTCATCTCCGGCATCCGCTGATCGGCGAGGAACAGTGCGACGAGATCGCCACGCTGCTTGAGCGTGGTGAGCGCCTCGAGGGCCGCGGCGCCCGAAGGGGCGGCGATCACCCGGTAGTCGGCGGCGTAGCGCGCCCTCAGGTCGCGTTGCACTGCATCGAGAACCTGGGGGTCGTCGTCGACCGTGAGAATCGCCGGTTTCGCCATGGGCCTCCTCGAACGGGGGATCGTAGGCCACTTGCCTCTCCTGGGCTTCCTGCCGGGGCAGCTTTGCGCCATCCCCGTTTACCGTGACCGGGTGATCTCGCAGGCGGCCCCGACCTTTGCCGACATCGTCGCGGCGCGCAGGCGCATCGCCGGGCTGATCCGCAGTACTCCGCTGGTCACGGCGGCGGAGTTGGGCACCGTGTCGCTGAAGGTGGAGAGCCTCCAGGAGACCGGTTCGTTCAAGGTGCGCGGCGCTGCCAACGCCCTCCTCATGCTCGACGCCGCCGAACGCGCCGCCGGAGTGGTGGCGGTGTCCTCCGGCAATCACGGGCGGGCGGTGGCCTTCGTGGCCCGGTCGCTCGGCATCGCCGCCACGGTGTGCGTCTCGGCGCGGGTGCCGGCGGTCAAGGTCGAGGCGATCGGCGCCCTCGGTGCCCGGGTGGTGGTCGGAGGGCCGGGTCAGGATGAGGCGGAGGCTGCTGCGCACCGGCTGGGCCTGGAGACCGGTGCCACGTTCATCCATCCCTTCGATGACCCCCGCGTCATCGCCGGACAGGGAACTCTGGGGTGTGACATCGTGGAGGCGGCTCCGGATACCAGCACCATCGTGGTGCCGCTCTCCGGGGGAGGCCTCATCTCGGGTCTGGCGCTCGCCGCCAAGGCGCTGCGTCCCCGCATCAAGGTCATCGGCGTCAGCCAGGACCGGGGACCTGCCATGTACGACTCGCTCCGTGCCGGCCGTCTGACCGACGTCGTCGAAGAGGACACCCTTGCCGATGCTCTCGCCGGAGGCCTCGGCGCGGAGAATCGGCACACCCTGCGCATGTGCCGGGACCTTCTCGACGATGTCGTGCTCGTCTCCGAGGAGGAGATCGCCGCGGCGATGCGTCACCTGCGGCGCCGGCACGGCCTCCGGGTCGAAGGCGGGGGAGCGGTCGGCGTTGCCGCGCTCCTCGCCGGCAAGGTCGACGCCACGGTCGCGACCGTCGCCGTGATCAGCGGTGGCAACGTGGCAGACGAGACGTGGGAGCGGGTGACGGGGTGAGCCGGGTGCCCGACTTGGGCACCGGTGACGAAGCCTGGCGACTGATGGAGACCTAGAGTCCCTGGCTCCATGTCCCTCCTCGATCGCCTCGTCGCCTCGGGCAAGACCCGCCTGCACATCGGCGGCGAGTGGGTGCCTGCCGGCGATGCCAGCACCTTCCCGGTCGTCGATCCCGCCACCGAGGAGACCATCGCCGAGGTGTCCAGTGGCTCGGAGGGCGACATGGCCTCTGCCATCGGTGCCGCCCACGATGCGTTTCCGGCGTGGGCCGAGGCGGCGCCCCGTGTGCGGGGCGAGATCCTGCGCAGGGTGTTCGAACTGCTCACCGAACGAGAAGACGAACTCGCCGAGCTCATCACCCGGGAGAACGGCAAGGCGCTGTCCGACTCGCTTGGCGAGATGCGCTACGGCGCCGAATTCTTCCGCTGGTTCTCCGAGGAGGCGGTGCGCAACCGCGGCGAGGTGTATCGCTCGCCGTCCGGAGACAAGCGGATCTTCGTGGTGAACCAGCCGGTCGGGGTGTCGCTGCTGGTGACGCCGTGGAACTTCCCCATCGCCATGGGCACCCGCAAGGTCGCGCCTGCGCTGGCGGCGGGGTGCAGCGTCGTGCTCAAGCCCGCCTCGGACACCCCGTTGGCGGCGCTGGCGCTCGCCGACGTGTTCGCCGAGGCGGGGTGCCCTCCCGGTGTCATCAACGTGGTTCCGGCGCGCCGCTCCGGTCCCGTGGTCGCTGCCGCGGTGGCGGATTCCCGGGTGCGCAAGCTGTCATTCACCGGGTCCACCGAAGTGGGCAAGACGCTGCTCGGGCTCGCCGCCAGGCGAGTGCTCAATGTGTCGATGGAACTCGGCGGCAATGCTCCGTTTCTCGTCCTGGGCGACGCCGACCTCGATGCTGCCGTCACCGGGGCGATGCAGGCGAAGATGCGCAACGCCGGTGAGGCCTGTACCGCGGCGAATCGCTTCTACGTGGCGGCGGAGGTGGCCGACGAGTTCGCCGATCGCTTGGCGGCGGCGATGGGTTCGCTGCGGGTGGGATCGGGGATGGAGCCCGGGGTCGATGTCGGACCGCTCATCAATGCGCCGACTCGCGACAAGGTGGCGGCGCTCGTCGCCGAGGCCGCGGACGGAGGGACGGTGCTCACGGGCGGCACGGCCCCCAAGGGAAGGGGCTACTTCTATCTGCCCACCGTCATCAAGGACGTGGCCCGGGATGCCGGCATCCTCACCACCGAGATCTTCGGGCCGGTGGCCCCGATCGTGCGTGTCGACGACCTCGACGATGCCATTGCCCAGGCCAACGACACGGACACCGGGCTGGTGGCATACCTGTACACCCGCGACGAGCGGGCCGGACTCAAGGTGGCGGAGCGCCTCGACACCGGGATGGTGGGGCTCAACCGCGGCCTGATCTCGGATCCCTCGGCGCCGTTCGGCGGGGTCAAGGAATCCGGTCTGGGGCGGGAGGGTTCGCACCACGGCATCCACGAGTTCCTCGAACCCAAGTACATCGGCACCAACTGGTAGCACCGAATTGTTGCATCCCAAGGGGATGCAACAATTCCTCCTCCGCCGGGGTTCAACATTCCGATGCACGACACCGCCATGCCGCACCGATCGCTCGTCGCCTTCTCCCTGGTGACGGTCTATGTCGTGTGGGGATCGACCTACCTCGCGTTGCGGTATGGCCTCGAGGGCTTCCCCCCGTTCCTCATGGGTGGGATCCGACTGGTCGTTGCCGGCACTGCGCTCTATCTGATCGCACGATGGCGGGGGAGTGCGGCCCCGGCGCGGATCGAATGGCGCAATGCCCTCCTCACCGGCACGATCCTGTTCATCGGCGGTCTCGGATTCGTGACGATGGCCGAGGACAACGGGGTCGGCTCGGGTTTGGTGGCCTCCGCGGTTGCGGTCATGCCGCTGTGGGCTGCCCTGTGGAGTGGGCTGTTCGGGCGATGGCCGACTCGCCTGGAGTGGATCGGGCTCGCCGTCGGCCTTGCCGGGGTGGCGATGTTGAGCCGGGAAGGCGACTTCCAGGGATCCCCCCTCGGCACGGTGCTCATGGTGCTCTCACCGCTGATGTGGGCGTTCGGCTCGGTGATCACCTCGCGCCTGCGCCATCCCAAGGGCCTCATGGGTTCGGCGGCGCAGATGCTCGGCGGCGGCGTTTCGCTGACGATCGTGGGCATGGTGCGCGGTGAGCGCATCGTCGGCACCCCAGGGGTGAGAGCCTGGCTGGCGCTGGCCTACCTGGCGGTGTTCGGATCGCTGGTCGCCTATACCGCGTATGCCTACCTGCTGGCACACACTCGCCCGGCGGTGGCCACCTCCTACGCCTACGTGAACCCGGTGGTGGCGGTGGTGCTCGGTGTTTCGTTCGGAGACGAGGTGGTCGGGGGGTGGACCTATGCCGGGCTCCCCATCATCCTCCTCGGGGTGGCGCTGGTCGGCCTCGCCCAGATGCGGCGCAGCCAGGTCCCGGTCGACACCTAACCCGCCGTCGTGCTCGCTCCCCGGCCGCGGGTGAAGACGAGCTGGGATTCCACGATCCCGTCGTCATCGACGGCGAGCACCACGATCGCCTCGGGCTGATCGATGGCTCAGTTGGCGAAGAGGATGGGAGCCGAACCGACGACGACGATCCGACCGTCCACGAGTCGAACCTCGAGGTCGATCGTGACCCCCTCCGTCGTTCCGTGGATGGTGAGGTCACCGGCCCGCGGCTCCTCAGATGATCATGCAGGGGGATCACATCGCTGCGGAGATGGCGGCGCGGACCGCCTCGCGGTGGCGGTCGTCCTCGTATCGGGTTCGCGGCCAGAAGAACCCCCGCAACCCGTCGCCACGGGTGCGGGGCACGATGTGGGCGTGGAGATGGGGTACCGACTGACTGACGCCGTTGTTGATCGCCACGAAGGTGCCCTGGGCACCGGTTCCGAGGCGCACCGCTCGAGCGACGCGGCCGATCGTCGCCCAGAACGGCCCGGCTGCGTCGGGCGTGAGGTCCTCGACGGTGTGCGTGTGCATGCGAGGGACGAGCAGCGTGTGGCCCGGGAACAGCGGGGCATGGTCGAGAAAGGCCACTATCGCCTCGGTTTCCAGGACGATGGCGGCCGGTCGTTTTCCGGCGGCGACCTCGCAAAAGGCGCACTCGCTCATTTCGGGGTGACGCTACCTGCCGGGGCACCTCTAGGGCCCCACCCATGACTCCCGGGCTCCAATATCATCCCCGCAATGAACTCCGGTGCGCCGACGGTCCTGCGGCGCCTCCTCCCGTGGCTGCCCGCCGTCGTCCTGTCGGCGGTGGCGGTATTCGGCGGGGCGGTGGCCTTCGGCTCGGTGACCCGCTCCGATCTCGCCGCCGCCGAAGAAGCGGTAGCCGCCGCCGCGCAGAATCTGGCCACGGCACGGTCGGCCCTCCAAGAAGCCCTCGAGAGCCGCTCCCGCCTGGCCGACACCATCGTCCGGCTCGAGGAGCGGCGGCGCTCCGACCAGGCCTCTGCGGTGGTGCGTGAGACGACTCTGCGCAGCCGCATCGCCACGATGTACATGTCGGCGGGCGCACGCGGCGTCGCCGTGGTCGTGGGCGACGTGACGAGCTTCTCCACCCGTGTCGCCTACCTGGCCGCGGTCACCGAGGACGATCGATCGGCGGTCAACCGCTTCGTGCTGTCGGCTGCCGAACTCGACCTGCTGCGAATCTCCGCCGCGGAGCAGCAGCTGCTCACCGAGGCGAGGATCGGCGAGCTCACCGCGGTCGAGGCGCAACGGACGGCCGAGCTCGACTCGGCGCTCGCCGCCCTCGACGAGGTGCAGGAGGCCTGGGACCGGCAGGAAGCGGCTCGCATCGCCGCGGAGGAAGCGGAGTTGCGTCGTCAGGAGGCCGCACTCGCCGCACAGATCGCCTCCACCACCACGGCCGCGGCGACCACCACGACGACGCGGCCGGACTACGGGTACGTCCCCGGCGCCGGGGTCGAGCAGTGGCGTCCGATCGTCACCGAGGTGTTTGCGGACTGGGGTCTCACCGAAACGAAGTGCGCCACGCGCAACGGGATCGAGTTCTGCGTGCCCGGACAGGTGGACAACGCGTTGAAGGTGATGAGGTGCGAGAGCAGCGGCATCCCCTTTGCCGAGAACCCGCGTTCGGGTGCCGCCGGTCTGTTCCAGAACATGCCGTACTACTGGCAGGAGCGGGTGAATCGGGTGAGGACCTACCACTCGGACAAATCGAGCATCCCCGCCGACGCCAGCATCTGGAACCCCGAGTACAACACCATCGTCGCCGCCATGCTGGTGTGGGAGTCCCGCGAGACGCTGCTCGGCAACCGCGGGGGAGGGTCGGTGGGCGGAGTGCAGTGGCCCGAGTTCAACTGGGAGCGCTTCGCCACCTCCGGATACGGCTACTCGGCCTGGGGCAAGGGGCCGAACCCGTGGGGCCACTGGACCTGCGGTCCGCGAGTGGGTGTCTTCGACTCGGCGTGGGTCCATCCCTGGGCGACCCAGCAGACCGCACCGTGATCGCCATGTGGCGGCGGATGCGCCAGGCGTCGGGGCTGCGGGAGCGGACGGTCGGCCAGCCCACGAGCGCCAATGGGGCCTCATCGCTCCACCTGGCCTGGGAGATTCCCCAGGTGCCCCTCATCGAGGTCTCGGCCGTGCTCGAGATCCTGCAACCGCCCGTGGTCCGGCGGCTCTTCTTCTGGGCCCTCCAGGTGAGCTTCGCCACGGATCGCAGCCTGCGCGGCGGGGCACACATCGGCCTGCAGTGGAATCCGCGCTTTCCCGGGCTCACCGCGGCCAACTGGGGCGGCTACGCCCCCGCCGAGATCGGCGGGTTGCTCAAGGGTTCGACCTCGCCGCTGCCGAGTGCCCGCAACGACCCGAACACCCGCGACTTCGATTGGCAGCCGGGTCGCCGCTACCGGCTGCGGGTGGCACCCTCTCCGGAGGCATCCGCCGAGGTGCACGCCTGGAGGGGCACGATCACGGATCTCGAGTCGGGCAGGGAGACCGTGGTGCGAGATCTGCACACCGAGGGCGCCTTCCTGGCCGCCCCGGTGGTGTGGACCGAGGCGTTCGCCCGCTGTGAGCAGCCCGGTGTGGCGGCACGGTGGTCGGATCTGCGTGCCGTCGACGGTGGCGGCGCCGTGATTCGCCCGGCCCGGGTGCGGGTCAACTATCAGTCCCGCGAAGCCGGCGGCTGCGACAACTCGACGGTGATCCCCGACGAACTGGGGATCGTGCAGGTGACCGGGGTGGAGCGGCAGATGCCCCAAGGTGCCCTGTTGCCGATACCGGGGGTGTGAGGCTCAGTCGTGGGGCCGTCAGCCTTCAGCAGGCAGTAGGCAAGGCGACGGGATGGGTCACGGGCTGCCCCCCGTTCCCGATGATGTCGAACCCTCGGCGAGTCGCCCGCGGTGGCAGCGTCGGTTTGTCACCGGCGGAAGTGGCGGCGCAAGCTCGACCAGACCTCCTGGTAGTCCTCCTGCAGGGCGGGCAAGGTGGCGGCGTACCCGGTGGGGATGAGCGGGTAGCGGGTCTCGAACATGAAGGCCAGGGTCCCCGCCAGCTTCTGCGGGGTGAGATCGTGGGTGGTCGCCGCCTGCCAGGCGTCGTTGTCAGGCCCGTGCGGCCAGTAGGCGTTGTGGAGGCTGAACCCGCCCGCGTCGAACCCCTCGAGCTTGGCGTCGTAGACGCCGTGGATCAGCCCCATGAACTCGCTCATGATGTTCATGTGGTAGTAGGGAGGGCGGAAGGTGTGCTCCGCCACCAGCCAGCGGTCGGGGAAGATCACAAAGTCGACGTTGGCGGTCCCGGGTCGGTCCGAGGGTGCGGTGAGCACGGTGAAGATGGACGGATCGGGATGGTCGAACGAGATCGACCCGATCGTGTTGAATCGGGCGAGGTCGTACTTGTACGGGACGTGGTTGCCGTGCCAGCCGACGACATCGAGCGGGGAGTGGTCGAGGTCGGCGGCGAAGAGGCGGCCGTCGAACTTCACGAAGAGCGTGCAGGCGTCCTCGGTCTCCTCGAAGGCGGCGGTGGGGGCGAGGAAGTCCCGCTCGTTCGCCATGCCGTTGGCACCGATCGGCCCCCGCTCGGGAAGGGTGAAGTAGGCACCGTAGTTCTCGCAGACGTACCCGCGGGCGGTCTTGTCGAGCAGCTCGACGCGGAACTTCATCCCCCGCGGGATCACGCAGATCTCCCCGGGTGCCACCTCGAGGATGCCGCACTCGGTGACCATCCGCAGCCGCCCTTGCTGGGGTACCACCAGCAGCTCGCCGTCGGCGTCGTAGCAGTAGGTGTCGGTCATCGAGGTGTCGGCGAGGTAGATGTGGGCGGCCATCCCGAACTGGCCATGGGCGTCGCCATTGGTGGCGATGGTGCGCAGGCCGGTGAGCCAGGTGAGCCCGGCCTCGGCCGGGATGGGATCCCAGCGCAGCTGGCCGATCGGCGGCTCCGACTCCCGGCAGGGCGCGGTGCGGATCAGTCCCGCATCCACTTCACGGAGATCGTGGACGTGGAGCACCGAGGGACGGATGCGGTACAACCAGGTGCGCCGGTTCTGGCCCTTCGGCGCGGTGAAGGCGGTCCCGCTCAGCTGCTCGGTGTAGAGCCCCAGCGGGGGCTGCTGCGGGTTGTTCTGCCCCACGGGCAACGCTCCCGCCACCGCCTCGGAAGCATGGTGATTGCCGAAGCCGGACAGGTACGCCAGAGCCATCTGCTACTCCTCGGGACGGGCGGGAAGGGGGAAGGGTACCCGTTGCCCGTTGCCCGATGCAGAAGATGCATGATGCCCGGCACCCGATGCGGGGGTCTGTCCCGATTCCCATACCCGCCGCCCGAGGGTTCCTCGTTCCGGCTGGTGACCGGTGACTGGTGACTTCTTTTGTGACTTTCGCCTCCGTCCCTCGTGCCTTCCCGTCGGTTCAATGGCTTCGTGAACGACCTGCTGCTCACCTTCGAGGTCCGCGCCGTCGACGGCGAGGTCATGGCGGTTCCCGAACTCGAGGTCGGGGCCCGGTTCAGCTACCCGCAGGCGGCCTCGACATGGAGCACCGCGATCACGAATGGCGATGGAGTCGCCATCTTCCGCGATCAGCACCCTGAGACGCCGCAACGCGTGTGCCTGTACGTCGGTGATGAGCGGTGCGGGACCTTCGACCTGACGGAGGGCGCTTCGATCGTGCTCGAGGTGTGAGAGGAGCCGGGATGCCGCGAGGGGGTGGCCGATGACACCGCCGCTGAAACGCGATCCGGTGACGATGCGCGTCTCCGCACGATACGAGGCCATGCTCGATTCGGGCGGCGACCCTCATGAGTGGGCTTACGCCTGGCGTACCGAGCTGAATCGTGGGGGATTCCGCGCCGTGGACTTCCTCATGGATCGGGTGGTGGCGGCCGGCCGGTGCGTGGGCTGTGCCTCCTGCGTCACGGTGTGTCCCGTGGACGTGTTCGAGTACGCGGACGAGGCCCCCATCCCCACTCGGGCCGACGCCTGCGTGCTGTGTGTCCTGTGTGCCGATGTGTGCCCGGTGTTGCGTCCCGCCGATCGTGACCTCGACGATCTCCTTGGGTACCGCGACCCGGCCGAAGACCGCGGCTTCGGTGCGTACGCCTACGGATGGTATGCCCGGGCCACCGACCCTGCGATACGAGACCGGGCCCAGGACGGCGGGGTGGCCTCGGCGCTCCTCATCCACGCCCTGGAGACGGGCCGCATCGCCGGAGCGGTGCTCGGCGACGTGATGCCCGACGACTCGCAGATCGGCCGCCCTCGCCTTGCCAGGGATCGACATGCGGTCCTGGCGTGTGCCGGTTCGCGCTACACCTACTCGCCGAACACCCTCGCCCTCCAGGAGGCCATGCGCTCCAAGGTCGCGCCGCTCGCCGTGGTGGGGGTGCCCTGCCAGGTGGACGGGATGAGACTGCAGCAGCACTCCTCGATCCGGCTGGAGATGGCCGACTGGTACCGCAGCAATGTCACCCTCGTGCTCGGGCTGTTCTGCTCCGAAGCGTTCACCCATGAGAGCCTCGACCGGCTCGGAGAGATGCTCGGGGTCGAGCGTGGCCGGATCGCCAACATCAACATCAAGGGGAAGGTGGTGGTCCGCCTCGACGATGGTGAGGTGCGCACCACGTCGCTGAAGCGCTATCGCGAGTTCGCTCGCCCGGCCTGCCTCTACTGCGTGGACTACGGCGCCGAACATGCCGACATCGGACTGGGCGGCATCGGCCTCGACGGGTGGACCTTCACCCTGGTGCGGACCGAACGGGGCCACGAGGCGTTCGAGGCCGCGCTGCACGCCGGGGTCATCGAGGTCCGGCCGCTCGCCGACGAACCGCGCGGGATGATGCTCCTCGAGAAGCTCTCCGCCGACAAGAAGGCCAACCGGCCGCATCCGGCACGAATGCCATCCCTCTCCGAACGGCGCGCCCAGGGGTGGCTCGACCCCAAGACGTATTACACGAAGGGGCCGGGAGCGCCGGCCGGAGTCGCTGCCGAGGACGGGACATGACCGCCGTCGTTCCCCGGCTGCGCGACGACCTCACGGTGGCGGTGGCCGGCCAGGGGGGCGATGGCTCGCTGACGCTGATCGGGCTGCTCACCCGCATCCTCAGCCCGCGCGGCTTTCATCTCTACTCCGCTCGAAACGTGGCGTCGCGGATCAAGGGGGGACATGCGGCGGCGCGGTTGCGGGCGTCGCTGGCCGACCGGGGCGGCCTCGGAGATCACGTCGATCTGCTCGTCGCCTTCGACGACGAGGCGGTCGTGCGCATCGGCCCCGATCTGGCCGGCGATGCCATCGTCATCTTCGACTCTTCGGCCGGTCCCGCCCCGACCGCGGCGTTGCCGCCGGGAGCGACGGTGATCGAGGCACCGTTGTCCCGCATGGCGGTGCGCGACCTGCGTCGCGACCTCTTCAAGAACAGCCTCGCGTTCGCCCTCCTCGCCCGGACGCTTTCGATTCCGGATGCCGAAGCGGTGTCCTGCCTTCGCTCCGGACTCGCCCGCCTCGCCGTCGGGGTGCGGGAGGCCAATGAGCGCGCCCTGCGGCTCGGATTCGAGCATGCCGACTCGGTCGGACTCGACGAGGGGAGTGGTCCGTGGTCGCTCGCCACCGGGCCCGCGGCCGACCATCTCCTCATCAGCGGCAACGAAGCGCTGGCGCTCGGCTTAATCGCCGCCGGCGGCCGCTTCTTCACCGGATATCCCATCACTCCGGCATCGGAGATCCTCGAGTGGATGGAGCGACATCTCCCGGGCCTCGGAGGAGTCGTCGTCCAGGCGGAGGACGAGTTGTCGGCGGTGAACATGGCGATCGGCGCCGCCCTCACTGGGGTCCGGGCGATGACGGCGACATCGGGGCCTGGTCTCGCCCTCATGCAGGAGGGCGTGGGGCATGCCGGCTCGGCAGAGATCCCCCTCGTCGTCGTCGACTGTCAGCGGGCGGGACCATCGACCGGGATGCCGACCCGTCCCGAGCAGAGCGACCTGGCGATGCTCATCCATGGTGGCAACGGCGAGTTTCCTCGGGTGGTGCTGACTCCGGGCGACACGGCCGACTGCTTCCACCTCGGCGTGGCGGCAACGGCCCTCAGCCGGCGTCTGCAATGTCCGGTGTACGTGGCGCTCGATCAGGCGATCGCCCAGCACGCCTCGACCGTGATCCCCTTCGACCTCGATGTCGCCGTGGAGCCCGGCGCGGTCCTCGACGCGGTCGGCCTCGCCGCTCTCGGCGAGTACCGGCGCTACCGGGTGACCCCGGACGGGGTGTCGCCGTGGGTGGTGCCGGGAACGCCCGGAGGGATGAACCTGGTGACGGGCAACGAGCGCAACGAGTGGGGCCAGGTCAGCATCGACCCGGAGACGCGCCGCACGATGATGGCAAAGCGAGCCCGCAAGATCGCGGCGGCGAAGGACCTGTTTCCCCGAGGACGCCGTTGGGGAGACGACGCCGCCGAGATCGGTGTCCTCGCCACGGGGTTCGCCGTGGCTCCGGTGGTCGAGGCGTGTGAGCGGCTGGCGGCGACCGGCATCACGCTGGCCGGCCTCCAGCCGCGCACGCTGTGGCCGGTGCTCGACGAGACCCTGGAGTTCGTGCGCCGGCGCCGGCTCACCTTCGTCGTGGAACACAACGACGAAGGGCAGATCCACGACGTCCTCGCCGCCGAGGGCGTTCCCCTCGCCGCGATGCGGGGAATCCGGAGGAGCGACGGCCTGGCATTCACTCCGGCCGAGCTGGCCTCTCGTATCGCCGCCGGGGTCGAGCGATGACGGTCACCTATGCGCCGCGTCCGCCGATCTGGTGTGCGGGATGCGGTCACTTCGGCGTGCAGGCGGCCCTCGATCGGGCGCTCGGCGAGGCGGGCATCCCACCCGAGGCCACCCTCATCCTGGCGGGGATCGGGTGCTCCGGGACCATCCAGAACAACCTCGGCACCTATGGATACCACGCCCTGCACGGCCGCGTGCTCCCGGCCGCCACCGGCGCCGCGCTGGCAGATCCGTCGCTGACCGTGATCGCCGCCGGTGGCGACGGCGACGGGTACGCCATCGGCGCCGGACACCTGGTGCACACCTTCCGGCGCAATCCTGCTCTCACCTATCTCCTGATGAACAATGCCACCTACGGGCTCACCAAGGGACAGGGCTCGCCCACCGCGGCGTTGGTGCATCCGGAGCACCGCGAGCAGGCGCTGGATGGCATCCTCCTCGGACTCGGCATCACCGCCAGCACCTTCCTCGCCCGGGGATACAGCGGCCGTCCCGACCAACTCCTCCGGCTCATCGCCGCGGCTCTCGACCATGCCCGAGCCGGCCGCGGCTTCGGCTTCGTCGAGGTGCTGTCGCCCTGCGTCACCTACCAGGACACCTACCCGGCCTGGGACGCCGCAGTGGCCGATCTCGATGAGGAGACCGGCTACGACCCGAGCGATCGCGCCGCCGCCTTTGCCACCTGCCTGCGGGTGATGGGGGAGGGGCGGATTCCGACGGGCATCGTGTATCGGGGTGGTCCGGCGGCGTTCGTGCCCGATCCGGGTCCGGCGGCGCTCGACCTCGCCGCCGCGACCGAGGGATGCCGGACCATCATGGACGGCTACCGGGTGTGACGATCACGTCAGGACGAGGAGCCGGAATGAAGCACATCGAGGTGCAGCGGACCCACCGCATCGGATGGCTGCGGGCCGCAGTGCTCGGAGCGGACGATGGGATCGTGTCGACGGCCAGCCTGGTGGTGGGGGTGGCGGCCGCGGGCGCCAATCGTGCCGCCATCCTCATTGCCGGCATGGCGGGGCTGGTCGGCGGTGCGATGTCGATGGCCGCGGGCGAGTTCGTATCCGTCAGTTCGCAGGCCGACACCGAGCGGGCGGCGCTGGCGGTGGAGCGGAAGGAGTTGCGCACCGAGCCCGAGGCGGAACTGGCGGAGCTCGCCGGGTTGTTCCAGGCGCGAGGCGTCGATGCGAAGGTCGCCCAGGAGGTTGCCGAGCAGCTCACCGCCCGAGACGCCATCGGCGCCCACGCCCGCGAGGAGCTGGGGATCACGGAGATGACCTCGGCCCGGCCGGTGCAGGCCGCGGTCACCTCCGCCCTGGCATTCACCGTGGGGGCGGCCCTTCCGCTCCTGGTCGCCGCGCTCTTCACCGGGTCGCTGCGTGTCTGGTTGGTGGGCAGCAGCGCCCTGGTGTTCCTCGCCGCCCTGGGTGTCGTCGGGGCCCGCCTTGGGGGAGCTCCCGCGGGCAAGGCCGCGGCCCGCGTCACCTTCTGGGGGGCGCTGGCGATGATCGTCACCGCGGCCATCGGGAAGGCGTTCGGCGCGGTGGTGTGAACACCCCTGGCGCAGGCTGAGCCGCCCCCTTTACGCGTACTGTGCCACTACCTCCGGCTTGCCGCTCTCTGCGGACCGCACCACCGCTTCGAGTACCGCGACATTGCCCAGGCGCTGCGGGTTGGTGAAGCGATAGGGCACCCGGCCCTCGACGGCGTCGGCCCAATGCTCGTAGCCGGCGCGCACCGGGCTGGCGGGGGCGAAGTCGCGCCGGGTCTGCTCCTGGTCGCCGCGGCGGCGGACGAAGAACTGGGTGGTGCCACCCGGATCGACGTGCTGGGTCTCGCGCGCCTCGGCCCAGGCGTGGCTGCCGAAAACGGTGAACCGGGCGTAGTCGGGGGTCGCCGACAGGGCGGCGATATGAGCGGTGGTGCCATCGCCGAACCGCAGGTGTGCCGAGACCACGTCGCCGGTGGGGATCGCCAGGATGCGGCGGGCCGTGTGGGCCTGCACCTCGACGACCTGTCCGGCCAGGCTCAGCATCATGTCGCTGAGATGGACCCCCATTCCGGTCCATCCCGCCGCCGGTGCCTCTTCCTTGCTGCCCCGCCAGTTGTCCGCCGCCATGTTGAGCCAGCGATCGTGGCTCCAGTGGGCCTCCAGGTGCAGGATCGTGCCGAATTCCTCGGCCTCGGCCATCCGCTTGATCTCTTCCCAGGCCGGCTCGAAGCGGCGCTCGTGGCCGATGCCGAGGACGAGGCCCGCTCTGTCGCAGGCGTCGATCATGCGGCGGGCGCTCGCCACGCTCAGCGACAGCGGCTTCTCGCAGAACACCTGCTTTCCGGCGGCGGCTGCCGCGATCACCGCCTGTTCGTGAAGGCGATGGGGGACGGTGAGGATCACCGCGTCGACACCGGGGTCGCGCAGGGCGTGTTCGAAGTCGGCATGCACGGGCAGGCCGTGGGCATCGCGATACTTGGCGCGGATCGGCTCGGCCGGATCGATCCCGCAGACGACCTCGATCTTGTCGCTTCCTCGCAGGACCTTGGTGACCTGGCTTCCCCACCATCCCAGTCCCACCTGCGCCGCGTGCAGCATTCGGTCTCCTTCGCCGAGCGTATTCGCCAGTAGAGCCTGCCCGGCCTCGGCCCGCCAGGGGATTTCGACCGGGCCGGGCGGCGCTAGTCGAGCATCGACCCTTCGGCCCGGCGAGCGAAGTAGTCGAAGGTCATCACCACGTCGCGATGGGGCTTGCTCAGCGTCAGGAAGGCGACGTGGTCGGGGTGGGTGGCGTAGATGTCGCGATCGGCCTCGGAACGGAACGACACCACGAAGCAGTGGGTGAAGCCCTGGGAGAGCCCCTGGACGCTGACGTCGGTGCCCCACTCGTATCCGGCGATCTGCGGGATCTGGCCCGGCAGGGCGTTCATCGCCGCCTCGATGGCGGCGATCACCTCTGGCGGGGTCTCCGGCTTCCACTTGAACAGAACGATGTGTCGCAGCACGTTCACCTCCTGGTCATTCCCCGGCACGCCACCACCGGTCGACCTCGGCCGACCGGACCGGGTTGGCGTTGGCGATCAGCTCCCGCATCCCGTAGCGGGGCGGGGAGAAGATGTCGATGACCCGGCACAGGGTGTCGAACGTCCGGCCGGCATGGGCCACGTCGGGCGGGAAGATGATCACATCGCCCGGCCGGGCCATCTTGGTGACGTCGCCGATGGTGATCTCGATCTCGCCCTCGCGCACGATGCTGATCTGCTCCTCCGGATGGGTGTGGGAGGGAAAGCCGCTGTGGGCGGGGAAGGTGACGAAGTTGAGGGAGATGTTGTTGGCGAAGACCGGGCAGAAGACGACGCCCTCGGCGATCTCGTAGCGCGGGTAGTCGTCCATGTGGACGATCGAAGCCCCGGAGTCGTCGTAGGTGCCCGCGGCGATCCTCGGGTCGATGTCGAAGTAGGCCCGGGAGTCCTCGGCAGCGCTCATGACCATCTCCTCTGCGATCGCGACACCGATACGGTACCGGCCGGCGATGGGACGGGATCGCGCCACGAGTGCCTTCCGGGAGGGGCGAAGGGCACTTATCGGGCGCGGCCAACCCGGGTACCGTCGGGGACCGCAGCGATTCGAGGAGCGGGAGCATGAGGTATTACACGTTCCGGGTGGCGTCCCCCACCGGTCCGATCGTCCGCATCGGCGCCGAGCAGGACGGGGGTCTGGTGGATCTCACCGCCGCTGCCACCCTGCTGCTGCACGATCGCGGCGAGCCGGATTGGACCGAATACGCCGGTTTCCTGGTCCCCCCGGACCTGGTCACCTACCTGGAGCGGGGCGACAAGGCCCGCCGCGTGGTCGACGAGAGCCTGACGCTGGTGCGGGACGCGGTCGGCTCCGGGGTGACGCTGGCTCCCGATGGCGCCCGCCTGGGCTATGGCTTCGACGAGGTGCACCTCCTGGCCCCGGTGCCCCGGCCCAACATCGTGTGGGACTCGATGGTGTTCCACGAGCATGTGAAGATGGGTCGTCCGGTGATCCCCGACGTGTTCTTCGAGTGGCCGCCCTACTTCACCCAGAGCGGGGCGATCGTGGCCGGTCCACACGATCCGATCGTCAAGCCACGCTTCACCGAGCAGCTGGACTTCGAGGTCGAGTTCGGAGCCGTCATCGGCCGTAAGGGCATCAACATCCCCGCCGCGGAGGCGGAGTCGTACATCGCCGGCTTCACCATCTACAACGACATCTCGGCCCGGGACGTCCAGTTCCGCGAGATGGAGATGATGCTGGGCCCGGCCAAGGGAAAGAACTTCGAAGGGGCCAACGTGATGGGGCCGTGCCTGGTGACCCTCGATGAGATCGACTACGACGACCTCCGCATGACCGCCCGGGTCAACGGGGAGACCATCGTCGACGACAACTCCTCGGCGATGTACCACAAATTCCCCAGGATCATCGAATGGATCTCCCAGGAGGAGTACCTGTATCCGGGCGACTTCATCGCCTCGGGAACCTGCGATCACGGCACGGCCATGACCTCCACGCTGAAGCGTTGGCTCGAGGTCGGCGACGTGATGGAGATCGAGATCCCCGGGATCGGGACCATCCGCAACGAGGTGGTGGCCAGCCCGCGGGCCTAGGTCCGCCACCCGTGGTGGCCAGGACAGACACCCTCGGTCGTTGATATCCTCCTTGCTCCCACCATGGGAAGGAGATGGGATGCGAGGCATGCAGCAACCTGCGTGGGTCACTCTGGAGCGCCGTCCGCGGCGGAAGCACCGCATGAGCCTGGTGCTGACCTTCGTGGTCCTCCTCGGTCTGGTGTCGAGTGGTGTCGCTTTCGCCGGCGGCGGCAACTCGGACAGGGCCCCGGGAAAGAACAAGGCGGCGTTGATTTGGTACTACACCAATGTCGAGCCGACCGGTTCGCCCACGCCCGGTGGCGTGGTCGACACCTTGGGAGGCGCCATCTCCGGCGGCTACTACGGGAACACCTCCAACTCGGGAGTCGACCCCGACGCCCCCGACAACGGCCATGGTGTGACCGCCTCACTGGCCCCTGGACCTGCGAAGGGCGGTTGCGCCGGTGTGGTGCCCGGGGCATCGATCGGCCATGTGATAACCGGCAACGGACCGGCGGCAGTGGGCAAGACCGACGACCAGCCCTGCTGATTCCGAGCGGTGACGATCTGAAGACGCCCCGGCCACGGCCGGGGCGTCTTCGCGTCCCGTCGACGTCGGATCGAATCGTGACCAATGACCATTCGCATCCTGGTGGGGTGGTGGCAAGAATCGGCAGGAGATCGGCGCAGTCGGTGATCGGCAAGGAGGCGTGATGGGCAAGGTCAAGGTCGGAGTCGCCGGATTCGGGGTCATCGGTCAGCGGCTCGCTGACGGCGTTGCCCGCCAGGAGGACATGGAGCTGGTCGGTGTCGCCGACATCGCCCCCACCCTCCCGGTGCTGGCCCTTGCCGAGCGGGGGATGCCCTATCGGCTCTTTGCCGCCGCTCCCGGCGCCGAGGACACCCTGACCGCGGCGGGCATCAAGGTCTCCGGCTCGTTCTCCGACCTCATCGCGGCGTGCGACATCGTGCTCGATGCCGCCCCGGGAGGGGTCGGCGCCAAGAACAAGGAGATGTACCTGGCGGCGGGCCGCAAGGCGGTGTTCCAGGGAGGGGAGTCCGGCAAGATCGCCGATGTCTTCTTCCACGGGTATGCCAACTACGAGAAGGGGGTCGGCCAGAACTACCTCAAGCTGACCTCGTGCAACACCACCGGCCTGATCCGCGCCGTGCACGCCCTCGACCAGGCCGTGGGGATCCACAAGGTCGCCATCACCATCATCCGCCGGGTGGCCGATCCGGGTGACACGCATCGCGGCCTGGTCGACTCACTCCTGATCGAGCCGATCCCCAATCACCAGGCGGTGGATCTCATGTCGATCATGCCGCATGTCGATGCCACCGGCCTCCTGGTGCACACCCCGATCACCCACGGCCACATCATCACCATCGTCGCCACCCCCAAGAAGCCGATCACCGATGCCGAGGCGATCGAGGTGTTCCGGGCCCATCCCCGGGTGCGGTCGGTCCGGATCAAGGACGGCTTCAACACGAACACCTCCCTGTTCAACTACGCCCGCTTCCTCGGCCACCCCAGGGGTGACATGTACGAGATCGGGCTGTTCGAGGAGACGGTGGGCCATTCCGGCGACGATCTGATGTTCGCCATCAACATCCCGCAGGAGTCGGTCACCATCCCCGAGACCATCGACGCCATTCGGGCGGCGATGCCGATGCAGAAGGTGCAGGCCGAGGCGGTGGCGCTCACCAACCGCTACCTCGGCATGAAGTAGCCATGGCGATCCCCTCGATCGACGACTTCGACGTCGCCGGGAAGCGGGTGTTGCTCCGCGTCGACATCAACTCGCCGATCGACCCCGCCTCGGGGAAGATCACCGACGAGAACCGCATCGATCATAGCCTGGCCACCATCCGTGACCTGGCCGAGCGCGGAGCGCGCCTCGTGATCATCGCCCACCAGGGCGACACCCTCGACTACCACAACCTGGTCGGGCTGAACCAGCACGCCGAGCGGCTCGCCGCCAAGTTGGGACAGCCGGTGGGGTTCATCGACGACGTCGCCGGCCCTGCCGCCCGGGAGCGCATCGCCGCTCTGGATGATGGTGACATCCTGCTGCTCGACAACCTGCGGTATCTCACCGAGGAGGTGTCGACGTTCGAGCGGGACGTCAAGCTCACCCCGGAGGAGATGGCCGGAACCTATCTGGTGCGCAACCTCGCCCCGCTCTTCGACCTGTACGTCAACGATGCCTACGCCGCCGCTCATCGTGCCTCGCCTTCGATGACGGCCTTCCAGCGGCTCATGCCGTCGGGGGCGGGCCGCCTGCTGTTCGCCGAACTCGGCGCGGTAGGCAGGCTCATCGCGGATCCGCCCCGGCCGGCGGTGTTCGTGCTCGGCGGGCTGAAGGTGTCGGACGGATTCGCGGTGATGGGCCGGGTGTTGGGGGAGGGCCTGGCCGACCGGGTGCTCACCACCGGCGTGGTCGGCGAGATCATGCTCATGGCGGCGGGGGTCGATCCCGGGGCACCTACGACGACCTTCATCGCCGATCGGGATCTCACCCGCTACGTGGCCACCTCGAGGGAGCTGCTGGCGAAGTTCGGGGACAGGATCGCGCTGCCCACCGACGTCGCCGCTCTCGTCGAAGGCAAGCGCCGGGAGATGGCGGTGAGCGCACTGCCCAGCGAGTGGATGCTGCTCGACATCGGGTCGGAGACGATCGCCGCCTACGAGACCGAGATCGCCGCGGCCGGCAGCGTGTTCGTCAACGGTCCCCCCGGGGCCTACGAGAAGGCCGGAGCCGACGTGGGCACCCGCCGCCTCTGGGAGGCGGTGGCGGCGACGCCGGCGCTCACCATCATCGGGGGCGGCGACACGGTGGCCAGCGCCCACCGCTTTGTCGACACCTCCAGGATCGACCACGTCAGCACCGGCGGGGGAGCGCTCATCCGCCACGTGGCGGGGAATCGGCTGCCGCTCCTCGAAGCGTTTGGGGAGTAGGGCCGTCGCAATTCGCAATTCGCAATTCGCAACTAGCGATGCGCCAGTGCCTGGTGCCTAGTGCCTGTGCCTACGTCCTGCTGATCGTCCCCTCCCACGTGCCCACCTTGTCACCCTTGAGATCGGCGGCGTCGAACCAGTAGCTGGTCACCGCCTTGGTCTCGGTGAAGAAGGCGACGCCGTCGCGTCCCATCACGTGGAGATCGCCGAAGAAGCTCCCCTTGTGGCCGCTGAAGGCGAAGGCCGAGATCGGCACCGGAATGCCCACGTTGATCCCCACCATCCCGGCGTCGATTCGCCGGGCGAACTCGCGGGCATGGTGGCCGCTGCGGGTGAAGATCGAGGCACCGTTGGCGAACTCGCTCTCGTTGATGATGCGGATGCCTTCCTCGAAGTCCTTGACCCGCTTGATGTAGAGCACCGGGCCGAAGACCTCGTCGCGGCCGCACGCCATGTCCTGGGTGACGCGGTCGAAGATCGTGGGGCCGAGGAAGTAACCGCCCTCATAGCCCGGGACCTCAACGGTGCGCCCGTCGAGCACGGGCACGGCGCCCTCACCGACCGACTTCTCGATCCACCGCGTCACGAAGTCGCGGTGTTCCTCGTTCACCAACGGGCCCAGCTCGGTCGCCGGATCCCAGGCCGGGCCGAGCTTGCGGTCGCGGGCGAGCTCGGCCACCGTCGCCACGAAGTCGTCGGCGATGGACTCCTCCACGGCGACTACCGGCAGGGCCATGCAGCGCTCTCCGGCACAGCCGAACGCCGAGTTGATCACCCGTTGCGCGGTGGCCCGCAGTGGCGCGTCGCGCAACACGAGGGCATGGTTCTTGGCCTCGGTGAGGGCCTGAACCCGCTTGCCGGCGGCGCTGGCGGTGGCGTAGACGTGCAGACCCACCGACCGCGACCCCACGAAGCTCACCCCGCGTACATCGCGGTGGGTGAGGAGCCGCTCCGCCTCGTGGCGGGAGCAGGTCACCAGGTTGAACACCCCCGGGGGCAGCCCGGCGTCGTGGAGGAGTTCTGCCATCCGCATCGCGGTCTGGGGCACGAACGAGGCCGCCTTGAGCACGAAGGTGTTGCCGGTGGTCACCGCCAGTGGTGTCATCCAGCCCATCGGGATCATCGCCGGGAAGTTCCACGGGGCGATCCCGACGAATACGCCGAGCGGTTCACGGTAGGTGACGGTATCGAAGCCCCGCGAGACGTTCATGAGCGAGTCGCCCTGCATGGTCATGGGGAGGGCGCACGCCAGCTCGACCACCTCGATCGACTTGAGCACGTCGCCCCGAGCCTCGGCGTAGGTCTTGCCCATTTCGGTGGAGAGCAGCACCGCGAGGTCGTGGACGTTGGCCTCGAGGCGCTCCTTGAAGCGGAACATCACCTGGACCCGCTCGGGGAGGGGAGTGTCCCGCCACGGCCCGAACGCCTTCACCGCGGCGGCGACGGCGCCGTCCACCTCCTCGGCGGTGCAACGCGGGGCCTCGGCGATCACCTCGCCGGTGCTGCTGTTGGTGATGGGGTACCACTCCTGGGTGGCGGATTGGCGCCATTCCCCATCCACGAAGTACGTGAGTCGTCGTGTCATGTCGATCACCTCGGGGTCTCGGGTGGCACCCGGACGAGCGGGGTTCGCACCATTGCCCCTGGATGCGAGACGGCCGGCGGCGCCGGGTCCTGGTTTGCGGAGGAGCGGGTTCGGCTCCCTTCGGGTTCGGTTTGACGCAGCCTAGCCCCTCCCGTAGGCTGATAATCGATTATCGAGGATTTCGCAGGGGCTCCCTTTCGGAGCCACGGCACGGGAGTCACAGTGCCCACGGTCGCCTTGGTCGGAACGCTCGACACCAAGGGCGAGGAGTACGGATTCCTCAAACGGCGGGTCGAGGAAGCCGGATGTCGGGTCGTCCTCGTCGACGTGGGCGTGCTCGGTGAACCCCAGATCGGACCCGATGTCGGTCGCGGCGCGGTCCTGGCGGCCGCCGGCGCCGACCTCGAGGGGCTGCTGGCGGAGGGCGATCGGGGCAACATCGTCACCGCCATGGGCAGGGGGGCCGGAGCGCTCCTGGCGCGGATGGTGGCCGACCGGCGGATCCATGCGGTGGCAGGCATGGGGGGTTCCGGCGGGACCGCGGTGGTGGCGGCGGCCATGCAGGCGCTGCCCATCGGGTTCCCCAAGCTCATCGTCTCGACCATGGCCGGCGGCGACATGAGGGCCTTCGTCGGCGGAGCCGACATCGCCATCGTGCACTCGGTCGTGGACATCGCCGGCAACAACCGGATCCTGCGGCGGGTCCTCGGCCAAGCCGCGGGAGCCATCACCGGGATGGCCCGGGCGTACGCCGCCGAGCGCATCGTCGACGCCCCGGCGCCGGTGATCGGCGCCACGATGTTCGGAGTGACGTCTCCCGGGGTGACCGCGGCGCGCCGCTGGCTCGAGTACCACGGCTATGAGGTCCTCGTGTTCCATGCCAACGGGGCCGGGGGCCGCTCGATGGAGGCGTTGATGCGCCAGGGCCTCATCACCGGGGTGCTCGACGTCACCCCCACCGAGCTCGTGGACGAGCTGGTGGGCGGCGAGTTGTCGGCCGGAGCGGAACGCCTCGAGGTGGCGGGTGCTCTCGGCCTGCCCCAGGTGGTGTCGCTGGGCGCACTCGACATCGCCAACTTCGGCCCGATGCACACGGTGCCGCCGCGGTACCGGCATCGCAACCTGCTGGTGCACAACCCGGCGATCACGCTCATGCGGACCACACCCGAGGAGTGTGCCCAGCTCGGAGCCATCCTGGCCGGGAAGCTCAACGCCTCCCGCGGGCCGGTGGCGGTCTTCATCCCGCTGCGGGGCATCTCGGCCCTGGCGGTGAAGGGGGGGCCGTTCCACGATCCGGCGGCAGATGCCGCATTGTTCGAAGCCCTGCGCGGCTCGCTCCTGCCAGCGATCGAGGTCGTGGCGAGCGACACCGACATCAACGATCCACGCTTCGCCGAGGCCATGGCCGAATGCGCCAATCGGCTCTATCGCACATGGCGCCCGGCAGGTATCCAGGCAACGGACCGAGACCCCAGCTACACGCGTGATGGAGGAGGAAGAGGACGCGAGGCAAGCCGGCGTCAGCCGGCCCCCGTTCGACAGACCGTCTGATGGAGTGAGCCAGGAAGGAGCACACGCATGGCAGACACGAGCAAGGTGGTGGCGGAGTTCTTCGGGTCACCGGAGTTCCCCGTCCAGTGGCAGTCCGAGGCCGAGAAGAAGCTCTTCTGGGTCTACGACGACCTGCACTGCCCCCAGCCGTTGTCCCCGATGTACTTCGACATCGGCGGCTGGTGGCTGAGCTGCGACCACATGTTCCGCCGTTTCGGGACGCCGTTCGCCGTCGACTGGACGGCCAAGAACGTGAACGGGTATCTCTACACGGCGGCCATCCCTCAGGACCACGACTTCGAGGTCCCGGCGATGGAGTACGGCAGCACGTATCACCCGCGGATCAACCTCGATCCGGAGTATGCGACGCGGATCGGGGCCTACCTGGGCGCGGTGCTGCCCACCTACGGGCTCAACTTCGCCACCTGGTGGCGGGAGCGCCTCGTCCCCGAGATGCGGCGCAACCTCGACTACCTCGAGTCGAAGATCTTCAAGTGGGACGAGATCCCGCTGATGGAGTGGGCGACGATCCTCGAGGATGCGATGGACATCCATGATCGCCACTGGAAGATCCACTGGATGCTGAACTTCGCCCAGCTGTCGGCGACATTGAACCTCCAGGCGGTGATGCAGGAGGTGCACGGCAAGGTCGATCAGACCCTGCTGGGCCGGTTGCAGAACTCGGCGGCAGACCGCAACTGGGACGCCCTCGACAAGCTGTGGAAGATCAAGGAGACGGCGAAGAAGAGCAAGGTCCTCACCGAGGCCTTCAAGAAGACCGGCATGGACATCCACGCCGAACTGATGAAGTCGGCCGAGGGCAAGAAGCTCCTCGACGAGGTCGCCGAGTACCAGAAGGAATTCGGTTGGCACGCCGTGTGGAGCCACGAGTTCATCTTCCCCAGCCGCTACGAAGAGGCCGGCCCGGTGCTCGACGTGATCAAGGGCTATCTCGACTCGGACTACGACAACCCGAAGGCGATGAAGGCGCTCGCGGCCGACATCAAGGCGGCCTCCGAGGAGATGCTCAAGGGGCTCAAGGGCGAGGCGTTGGAGAAGATGAAGGCGGCCAACGACATCAACCTGAAGATGGCGCCGCTGACACCGGACCACCACTTCTACATCGACCAGGGGACCAACCAGCACATGCGGGTGGTCCTGATCTGCATCGGCAAGAAGCTGGTGAAGGAAGGGGCGCTCGACGAGCCCGACGACGTCATCTTCCTGAAGTACAACGAGCTGCGCTATCTGCTCGGCGACCTCAAGGGATACGACGCCCGGAGCATCGTGAAGAAGCGCCGTGAGGAGCGGAAGCAGTCCTACAAGCTGCGCCCGCCGGACTTCATCGGCACCGCCACGGAGAGCCAACTGGCCTTCCCGTATCTCAACCTGTGGGGCTTCCCCGAGAAGCTGACCCGGGCGAAGGCGGAGAAGGGCCAGGTGACCGGTCTGGCGGCATCGCCGGGCGTGGTCGAAGGCACCGCCAAGGTGGTCCTGAGCATCGACGAGTTCGATCAGGTGAACCCCGGCGACATCATGGTCTGCCAGATGACGAACCCGGCCTGGACGCCGCTGTTTGCGGTGATCGCCGGCATCGTCACCGACGCAGGCGGCGTGGTGTCGCATCCGGCGGTCATGGCCCGGGAGTTCGGGATCCCGGCGGTGATCGGCACGTCGGTGGCCACGTTGAAGATCAAGACCGGCGACAAGATCCGTGTCGACGGCACGAAGGGTCTCGTCGAGATCCTGTCGTAGGAGGAAGAGAACGCGGTGATGCCCGGGCCCCGACGGGGCCCGGGCTCCCGCGGGAGGGTTGAGTGGCGCACTGCGCACTGCGCACTGCGAATTGCGTGTAGACGAGGAGCAGGAATGTCACAGCTCACGGAGCAGATGTCGGCCGGGCCCGCCCGGATTCGGGTGGACGTGACCGGCACCAAGGTGCCCGAGCACGTCCTCGAGAGCATGGAGTTCCTCAACTACCGCCTCGCCGAGGTTCGGGTCGATCCCCAGGTCACCCTCGGCGATCCCGATCTCGTGTGGAACCTCGATGCCCCGCTGTCCGTGGAGTGGGACGGCCGCACCATGCGCTTCGATGGGCCGTGGGCCGTCGGCCCGATCCAGAAGGCCATCATCTCCCTGCTCACCCTCAAGCTCGAAGATCACGGCCTGCACCCCTTTCACTCGGCCGCCGTCCGCTACCACGGCAAGACCGTGCTTCTCCTCGGGGGCGAGTCGAACCACGGCAAGAGCATGAGCCAGATCGAGGCCTGCCGTCGGGGCGGACAGCTGATCTCCACCGAGACCACGGTGATCGACGAGAAGGGCGTCGCCGTCCTGGGTTCGAAGACGGTGTTCATCAAGAATCGCGAGAAGGGCACCGAGCGGGCCGACAAGGCCGCTCCCGAGCGGGGCGCGCAGATCTTCTTCGGCGACACGATGCCGACGTGGACCGAGTATCGCGATGCGAGCAACGTCGATGTCGTGCTGGTCCCCGCCATCGACGGCAACTTCGATCCGAGCCTCAAGGAGATGATCCCCTACGAGCGGGAGTACCAGTCGTTGCACTCGGTGCAGAACTACCTGCACCTCAACGAGCTGCTCGTCTCCGGGTGGCCGATGCCCGTGGTCGACACCGTGGAACGGCGCCGGAGCCGGGCAGCCTTCCTGGGTACCTTCTGTGTCCGGCCCTACTACATGATCCGAGCCGCCAACCCCCAGGCGTTGATGGACGAGGCGGACAAGGTGCTGAGGTGATCTGATGCAGGCCTTCAGGTATCTCCGGCCGTCGACCGTCGAGGAGGCGCTCGCCCTCCTCGAGGAGCATGGCGACAAGGCGCGGCTCCTCGCCGGTGGCACCGATCTGGTCATCGAGTTGCGCAATCGCTGGCGCACTCCCGAGGTCGTCATCGACCTGAAGGGGATCGAGGAGTTGCGCCCGTCCATCCGTGTCGAGGGCGGGCGGCTCGTCATCAGCGCGGCGACCGTCATGGCCGATCTGGAGCGTGACCCGGTGGTGGCGGAGCGGTTCCCCGCCCTGGCCGAGGCCGCCGCGGTGGTGGGGTCGGTGCAGATCCGCAACCGGGCGACGCTCGTGGGCAACATCTGCAATGGGTCGCCGGCCGCCGACACCACCCCGCCCCTGCTCGTGTACGGGGCGGAGATGGTGATCGCCTCGCCGAAGGGGAGGCGCCGGCTCTCCATCGACGAGTTCGTCCTCGGCCCCGGGAAGGTGGCGCTGGGCCCGGGGGAGATGGTCGTCGCCATCGAGCTGCCCATGGATCGCACCATCGCCGCCGCCTACACCCGGCTGACCCGTCGCCACGGCACCGATCTCGCCTCCATCACCCTGTGCTGCGGGGTCGATGCCTCCGGGACCACCCGGGTCGCCTATGGGAGCGTCGGTCCCCGAGCCTGGCTCGTGGTCGACGACACCGGGGTGCTCGCCGATCCCGCGGCGAGCCGGGAGGCGAAGGCGCCGGTGCTGGCGGCGCTGTTCGCCAAGGCCACCCCCTCTAAGACCTCGATGCGCGCCGGACCCGAATACCGTGCCGCCATGCTTCCGGTTCTCGGAGCCCGGGCCCTGAACACCGCCATCGAACGCTTAGGCAGGACCGCATGACCGACACCTTCCACCTCGAGTTCACCGTCAACGGCCGCCTCCGGGTGCTCGACATCGCCGCCAGCCACACCCTGCTCGACGTGTTGCGCGACGACATCGGCCTCACCGGCACCAAGGAGTGCTGCGTGGTCGGCGAGTGCGGTGCCTGCACGGTGATCGTGGACGGCAGATCGGTGAACTCCTGCCTCATGCTCGCAGCCGAGGCCGATGGCGCCGACGTGCTCACCGTCGAGGGCCTGGCGCCCTCCGGGCAACTCGACGCCCTGCAGCAGGCGTTCCTCGACACCGGTGCCGCCCAGTGCGGGTTCTGCATTCCCGGCCAGTTGATGTCGGCGCGCGCCCTCCTGCAACGCACCCCCCATCCGACACCCGAGCAGATCAACGAAGCGCTCGCCGGCACCCTGTGCCGCTGCGCCGGGTACGAACAGAGTCGCCAGGCGGTGCTTGCCGCCGCCGAGGAGGTGGGCTCATGAAGGATCAGGGCGTCGGGGCCCGGGCGCAGCGCATCGGGGGAGTGGGACGGGTCACCGGAGGCCAGCGCTACGTCGCCGACATCCCTCTCGCCGACATGCTGCATGCCAAGCTGGTGACCCTCGACTGCGCCCACGCCCGCATCCTCTCCATCGACACCTCCGCCGCCATCGCCCTCCCCGGAGTCCACTTCGTGATGACGCCGGACGACCTCCCCAAGCCCATGCCGCGCTTCGGGCCGGAGTATCAGGACCGTCCGGTCATGGCCGACGGCGAGACCAAGTACCACGGTGAGGCGGTGGCTGCCGTGGTCGCCGACACCAAGGACATCGCCGAGGAGGCGGCGCTCCTGGTCAAGGTGGAGTACGAGGTGCTGCCGGCGATCCACACGCTGGAAGAGGCCCTGGCTCCCGGGGCCGAGCTGGTCCAGGACCCGGCGATCCGCAGACCGGGACCGCACATCGCCAGCAACATCCTCTCCGAGTACCGATTCGGATGGGGCGACGTCGATGCCGCCGCCGCCGACGCCGACATCGTCGTGGAGAACACCTACGACTGGCCCAGCCAGACCCAGTTCGCCATCGAGCCCCACGGGTTCATCGCCGCTCCCGATGGAGACGGCATCGCGGTGTGGAGCAGCATCCAGCATCCCTATCAGCTGCAGAAGACCGTCGCCAAGGTGCTGGGGATCCCCATGGCCAAGGTGCGGGTGTTTGCGCCCGACCCCGGTGGAGGATTCGGGGGCAAGCAGCACACCAAGCTCGAGCCGCTGGTGGCGTTCATGGCGGTGCGCGCCGGGCAGCCGGTCCGCCTGATCCTCACCCTCGAGGAGGCGTTCCAGGCGGTGCGCAGTACCGGCGCCCGGATGCGGGTCCGCACCGGGATCAAGGCGGACGGCACCCTGGTGTTCCAGGACTTCGTCAACGAGTTCCTCGTGGGGTGCTACGGCGACACCGGCGACCGGGTCAGTGCCAAGGGTTCGTTCCTCTCGGCGGGGCCGTATCGCACCCCGGCGGTGCGCATCGTCTCGCGGGCGGTGCTGTCGCACACCACCCCGACCCATCCGATGCGGGGCTTCGGCATCCCCCAGGTCACCTGGGCGCGCGAGTCGAATCTCGATGAGGCGGCCATCGCTGCGGGAGTCGACCGGCTCGAGATCCGGCTGAAGAACCTGGTCAAGTACGGCGAGGAGCACGTCCCGGGCGACACCCCCGCCGACGGCGACTGGGCGCAGACCGTGCGCAAGGCCGCCGAGGAGATCGGGTGGGGGACGCCGGTGCCGCCGGGCCGGGGCCGCGGCATCGCCATCGGCCTGAAGTCGGGACCGACCACCGGGCTGTCCTACTCGACGGTGCGGTTCCTCGCCGACTGCAGCGCCATCGTGTTCTCCGGCACCTCCGACATGGGCCAGGGCGCCCGCACCATCTATGCCCAGATCGTCGCCGAGGAACTCGGGATCCCGCTCGACAGCGTCTCGGTGGTCATGGGGGACACCGCGGTCGTGCCCTACGACCAGCAGACCTCGGCGAGCCGCTCCTCGGTGCTGATGGGCAATGCGGTCCTCAACGCCTGCCGCGACATCCAGCGCAAGCTCAAGGCGCGTATGGCCGACATGGAGGGGATCGAGGAGGCCGCCATCTCCGTCGATCGCGGGGTGATGCGTCTCCCCGGCGGGGAGGAGGCGCTTCCCGCAGTCCTGAAGAAGGTGCTGGGACGGATGGGCGGCGAGATCGTCGGCAACGGCGAGGCCCGCAAGGACGCCCTGCCCGAGCACCCGCTCGGCGGCACCGCCCTCTTCTTCGAGTTCAACTGCACCGCCATCGAGGCCGAGGTCGACGAGGAGACCGGTGAGACCGACATCCTGCGCCACGTCACCGTCGGCGACGTCGGGCTGGCGTTGAACCCGATCCAGGTCACCGGCCAGGACGAGGGCGCCGCGGTGATGGGGGTGGGCTTGTCCTTGATGGAGCATCTCATCTGGGGCGACGACGGCCGCACCCGCAACCTCGGTGCCATCGACTACCGCATCCCCACCAGCCTCGACCTCCCCAGGGAGCTGCACAGCTTCAGCGTGGAGAACGGCGACGGCCCGGGCCCCTACGGGGTGAAGGGCATCAGCGAGGGGAGCCTGCTGTGCACCGCACCGGCGGTGGCGGCGGCGGTGCGCGATGCCACCGGTGCCGTGATCCGCGACCTGCCCCTCTCACCCGAGCGGGTGTGGCGGGCATTGCAGGAGCGCCCATGACCGAGCACCAGAACGTCGGCCCGGTACGAGACATTCCGCCTGCGGTCGCCGTCGAGGCGGCGCGCATGGTGAAGACGGGCCGCCAGTACTCGCTGGCGGTGGCGCGGTTCCCCGGGATGCCGCTCTTTCCCGGCCATCCCCCGTTCCAGGTGCTCAACTACCGCACCCCTCCGGGAATCCGCGCCGAGCAGGCCCAGCCCTGGGGTCCCCCCAACGACGTCGGATTGGGCTACATGGCGGAGTACGTCATGGCGACCTCGCACTCCGGCACCCATGTCGACGCCCTCGGCCACATGACCGTCGGCGACGACAACCACTGGTACGGCGGAGGCAACACCCGGGAGCACCTCACCGACCACGGGCCATCGGTCGGCGATGCCGAGAAGCTGCCGCCGTTCTTCACCCGGGGGGTGCTGCTCGATCCTCCCGGATACCGCGGGGTCGACGCCCTGGCCGCCGGTGAGCCGGTGGGGGCGGCCGAACTCGAGGCGATCGCCAAGCACCAGGGGGTCGAGGTGCGGCCGTGGGACGTCGTCCTCATCCGCACCGGTTACCTCAAGTTCTGGCCCGATGCCGCGGCGATGCTGGCGCACAAGACCGCCGGGCCCGATCTCTCCGCCGCCGAGTGGCTGCTGGAGCGTGGGGTCGTCGCCACCGGCACCGACACCGAGACCTACGAGGTGCAACCCGCTCCCGACCGGGGGATCCCGGCGAATCCGCAGCCGGTGCACACCAAGCTGCTCATCGAAAACGGCATCTACATCATGGAGAGCGTCTACCTCGAGGAGGTGGCCCGCGACCGGGTGTACGAGTTCCTCTTCGTGATGCTCCCGGTGAAGATCCGCGGGGCCACCGGTTCGATGGTGGATCCGCTGGCGGTCATCTGAGGTGGCAGACACCATGCGGGCGCTGGTGCTGGCTGCGCCCAACGACTTCGCCATCCAGCAGGTGCCGTTGCCGGTGCCGGGGCGCAACGAGCTGCTGTGCCGGGTGCGGGCGATCTCGATCTGCGGCACCGACTCGCATCTCGTCAAGGGCGACTACGCCGGATTCTGGCCCCCGGCCTATCCCTTCATCCCCGGCCATGAGTGGGCCGGCGAGGTGGTCGGCCTCGGCGAGAACGCCGCGTCGCACGGCTGGGCCGTCGGCGACCGGGTGGCCGGCACCTCGCACGACGCTTGCGGCTTCTGCCAGTTGTGCGTCGAGGGGCGCTACAACCTCTGCGAGAACTACGGCGATCCTTCGGTCCACCGCCACTACGGCCACACCTGGCAGGGCGCCTTTGCCGACTTCGTGGTGCACGGCCTCAAGGCGGTGTTCCATCTGCCCGACACGCTGACATTCGCCCAGGGCGCCCTGCTCGATCCGGCGTCGATAGCCCTCCACACCGCCAACCGCGGGGGGATCGCCCCCGGCGACAACGTCGCCGTGGTCGGCCCGGGCCCGATCGGCCTGCTCGCCGCCGACGCGGCGCGTGCCCGGGGAGCGGGGCGGGTCATTGTGGTGGGACGGGGAGGGCGGCTCAAGAAGGCGGCCGAGATGGGCAGCGAGGTGGTGGACTACACCGCGGTCGACCCGGTGGCCACGGTGCGGGTATCGACGGCGGGCCTCGGCGTCGACATCGTCCTGGACTGCGCCGGCGCCGACGATTCGTTCCGCTGGTCGCTGGCGATGTTGCGCAAGGGCGGTACCGCCGCGGTGGTGGGCATCCCGGTGCGCGACGTCGCCATCTCCTTTCAGGATCTGGTGCTGTTCGAGAAGCAGCTGATCGGAGTTCGCGCCACCGCGGGAGAGATGCGTCATGTCATCCCGCTGGTGGCCGACGGCAGGATCCGGGTGAGCGAACTCCACACCCACACCTTCCCGCTGACCGAGTTCGGGGAGGCCCTGGCGACCTTCAACGAGCGCCGTGAGGACGCCATCAAGGTGATCGTCGAGCCATAGAGGAGCCGAGGACCATGCGAGCCGTCGTCGTCTACGAGTCGCTGTGGGGCAACACCGCCGCCATCGCCCGGGCCATTGCCGAGGGCCTGGGTTCGGGCACCCGCTGCCTCTCCACACGAGAAGCCACCCCGGAGGCCATCGCCGGCTGCGACCTGATCGTGGCGGGTTCGCCGGTGATCGCCTTTCGCATGCCGAGCGCCAAGGTCCGCGACAGCCTGCGCAACGAGTCGGGGGCACCACGGCCGCCCGATCTCTCCCACCCGCCGATGCGGGAGTGGCTGGCGTCGCTGACGCCGGGAAAGGGCCACTCGGCGGCGTTCGACACCAGGGCGAAGGGACCGTTTGGCAGTGCTGCTCCGGCGATCGCCAAGGCACTCGGCGCCGCCGGGTACCAGCCCATCGCCAAGGGGCGCGGCTTCATCGTCACCGGCAAGTTCGGCCCGCTGCGGGAGGGTGAGATCGAACGCGCCCGGGCCTGGGGCAAGGAACTGGCCGAGGCAGCACGGCGCGCCTGATCACCTTACGGAGAGATCAGGGGTCCCGGGGGCCTCTGACCTTGAGATGCTGTCGAGGGTGATACTCCTCACCACCCTTCGGCGACCGCCGGACCGGCGGTGCCCGACTCGGTATCCTCGGGCGATGCTCGACCCTCACCCCGGCAGCGCGGTCGAGTACTGGTTCTTCAAGGTGAACTCGGGAGGCGAGGCACTCCTGGTCGACTGGATCGCTCGCCGCCGCAGCGGCGATCACGCGGTTCGGGTCAGCATCCACTCCCCGCGCGGCCGCGCGGTTCGCTTTCTACCGATTCCGGTTGTGTCCCTCGCCGAGGGTGAGAACACCCTCACCGAGACCCATACCAAGGGTCGGGTCGAGGACGTGACGTGGGATCTCGCCATGGAGATCCTCGATCCCCCAATCGCCCCCGATGTTTTCCCGGCGCGGCTGCTCCACCTCCTCGACTTGGCTGTCGTGGTTGCACCCGAGGTCCGGTTTACCGGTTCGATGACCCACGCCGGCCAGTCGTTCGAGGTCGCCGGGGCCAAAGGAGTGCTCGCCCAGTATTGGGGGCGCCGGCTCCCCCGGGAGTGGTGGTGGATCTCGACCAACCAGTTCGACGCGCCCGATCTGGCAGTCGAGTGCGACCTCTTTCGCAGTGGCGTCTGGGGAATCCCGGCTTCGGCACCTGCGGGTTACCTGTTCATCAAGCACGGAGAACTTCGCAAGCTCATCATGTCACCCACCGCCCGCACCCGGGTGAGCGGCACTCCCGAGAAGTTCGAGATAGCCTTTCGACGCCTGGGAAAGCCCTCGATCCGACTGCGCGCTACCGGATCCAGCTACGGCGATCTCGGAGAGCGCATCGTGAACACGCTGGTGGGCGATCTCGAGGTATGGGAGGGAAACACCCTTATCGGTCGCGCCACGGGCACCGCGGGCCTGGAGCGGCGCCCCCGGTAGATCCCGAACCACACTTCACGTGTGGTTCTGCGTGAGCCACGGCGCGATCGAGGATTCTCAGGTGTCTCAGCGAAGTTCATCCGCCTCAACGGCTACGGGTAAGGGTGAACGCAGTGAAGACAGGCGAACTGCTGACAAGTGCCGGGGCTCCGCCTCGTCAGTTCATCGGAAGGGTTCGGCCCTTGCCCTCTTCGGCGTCTCGGAGCGGTCATTGTCCAAGAGAAGCCCGGGACCCCGGGGCGATCGTCAGTCGAGCCCGAGCCGGGCGAGCAGGAACTCGCCTTCGGGGGGCAATGCGAGGGCGGCAACTCGCTCCCGGATGCGACCGATTCCAGCCTCATCTCCGGTGTCTCGGCTGACTCGCATCGCCTCGGCGAGGAGAACCGTCGCCTCCAGCGTGGCGTCGAGGTCAGCGAGGCGAACTGCCGCATCCTCGATGACCCTGCAGGCCGACTCGGGATCCGCTTCCTCCCCGAGCAGAGCCGCGGCGAACGCGACCAGCGCTTCGGGCCGGGGCATGGTGAACCGGCGCAGCTCGGGGAGAAGCGGCTCGATCTGTCCCAGCTCTCCCACGGCGCGCAAGACCCGGAGGGTCATCGGGAACGCGTCGATGAGGAAGCGCGAAGGACCGCTTCGCTCGACGATCTGGCGCGCCGCGGCAGCGGCACGGTCACGGCTATCGCCGAGCTCGAGGGCCCAGCAGGCGCTGTCGAGCGTGGGGATCACGACCTGCAGGTCGCGGATGCCCAGGGCGGCATCGATCGCTGAATCCACGCGCTCGAGTGGCACGAGCAGGCCCCGGCAAGCTTCAAGCGCCATGGCCTCGATTTCGAGATTCTGCCGAAGGTACGGGAGCTTCTCGGGCATGGCCCGGAATACGTCGAGACAGGCGGCCGCATCGTTCCACTCGAAAGCGAGGAAGTAGTCGTACGCCAGAGCCAGGGCCAGGAACTGCTCGGAGCCTCGTACTCGCCGCCGTCGGGCGACCTCCATACCCCGCTCGTGGACGAGAATCGCCTCTCGCAGCCCCCACCCGGTGCGTAGTTGCTCCCCGAGATTGAGGTGCGCGGTGGAGATGGCCTCCGAGTTGTCCGATTCGATCGCCATCGCCAATGCCGACCGAAAGGTACCAATGGCAGCGGGATCGCCCAGATCGAATCGCGAGCCGCCCTCGGCCTGGAGCAATCGGGTGCGGGTTCGCGCGGAGCCGTGCGTGTCGACCGTGGACCGCACGCGATTGACGAGCGCCAGCACCTCGGTCGGGTTCTCACCCAGTAGCCAGAGGCGAGAAGCAGCGAATGCGTACGCCTCAGCGAGGGTCGACCCAGGAGGCAGCGCCTCGAGGGCAGTGATGGCAGCGGCGCCAAAGGTCGCGGCAGCATCGGGATCCCCTGCCAACCAGGCATTGCGGCCCAGATAGACAGAGGCCCTGGCCCAACCCTCGGTGTCGCCATGCATCTCGAACTCGCCGCGCGCTTCGAGGGACAGCTTGCGGGCGGTGTCCACCAACCCGCTGGCGCCCACGGCATTGGCAAGGTCGAGCAGCGCCGGCGCCCGGCGCGGGTCGCCCGCGAGCATCAGTTCGAGAGCGGCTTCGAGGTGAGAGCGGTGCACGTCGAGATCGAGGTGTGCCGTTTGGACCGCAGCCCGTAGGTGCGATGGGATGGCCGCATCTACGAAGCGGGTGACATCGGGTGTGTCGGTCGCTATCGCCAGGCGCAGTGCTTCGGCGTCGTGATGGGCGATCACCTGGGCGCGATCGCCCAGTCGTTCCCCCGCCTGGGCTTCGATCCAGCGGGCAACGCGATGGTGTCGGTCTGCCCGAACCCGCCGCGGCACGCGGCCATAGGCAACGTCGCGAATGACGCCATGGCTGAAGGCGTACTCGCTTTCTCCCGCCATGGTCGACACTCGGGCGCGCCGAATCAGTTCCCGGCGCGCCAGTTCGCGACAGATGGCGTCGACATCGTCGTCCTGATCAGGAAGCATGGCGGTGACCGCTCCCGGCCAAAAGGAATTGCCAAGGGTCGCTGCGGCCTGGATCACCGCTTTGGGTTCCGCATCGAGAAGGTCGATCCGGGCCGCGACCACAGCCTGGACGTTCTCGGGCAGCACCGAGTTCGTGGCCACGTCGGGACGATCGCGCAGCATCCGGGCGAACTCCTGCGCCCACAAGGGGTTGCCGCCGGAGCGTGTCGCGATCGCCGCCCGACGGTCCTCGGAGACCTCCACGTCTGCAAGTAGCGCGTCGAGCAGGCGCGAGGTGGCGGCGGGGTCGAGTGGTTCGAGGTGAATGGTGATCGCGTTGCGCTGCCCGCTGCCCCATGTGGGCTGGTCCTCGAAGAACTCGGAGCGGGCGGTACCCACGACGAGCAGCGGGGTGCCCTGCGCGGCTTCGGGAATGCCGGAGACAAGAGCGAGTAGGGCGGGATCCGCCCAATGGAGATCCTCAAACACGAGCACCGTGGGCCGCTGCTCGGCCAGGGCGGCGACGTAGCGCGACCAGGCGGCGAAGAGTTCCTCGCGATCCGCGATCGCCTCCTCCTCGATGCCCACGAGCGGAGCGAGTCGGCCCGCGACCCAAGTGCGCTCGTCGCCTTCGTCCATCAAGGGTTCGAGAGAGGCTCGCAGCTTTGCCGCGGCGGTGCGGGGCAGGTCGGTCTCCAGGATTCCGGCCTCCGCCTTGACGATCTCACCGAACGCCCAGTAGACAATGCTCTCCCCGTAGGGCAGGCATCGACCCCGGCGCCATCGCGCGAGATCGGGAAGATCGTCGATGTGTCGCCGGAGTTCGCGGACCAGGCGCGACTTCCCGACACCGGGCTCCCCGGAGATGGTCACGATCTGGCTCCTGCGGTCGCTCCTGGACCTCGAGAAGGCGTCGATGAGCAGGCTGAGCTCGATCTCGCGCCCGAACAGGGCGACGCCGTCGTCATCGACGTCTGCGCCGAACCGTCCGATCGGGGCGACCGCCATCCAGACGGTCAATGGCTCGCTCTTGCCTCGTACCACCACCGGTCGACGCTCTTCATATTGGAACACGCGCCGGGTCAACCGGTAGGTCGGCTCGTCTACCAGCACCGAACCCGGGGGAGCCTCGTGTTGGAGTCGCGAGGTGGTGTTGACCACATCGCCCACCAGACCCTCGTGGTCCATCGTCGTTCCCTCGATCACAACAACGGCCTCGCCGGTTCCCACCGCTACCCGGGCACTGAGGATCCCGCCAGCCATCTCGGCGACCCGTTCCTGGATGCGGAGACCGGCACGCACCGCTCGCTCGGCGTCGTCCTCATGTGCCAGTGGAGCCCCGAACACGGCGAGAACCCCGTCACCCATCAACTTCTCGATCCTTCCGCCGTGACGTTCCACCTCCTGGCGGATCGCTTGGTGAAACGGGGACAGCCGACGGCTGATGTCCTCCGGGTCCGCACCGTCCCCGGCGGCGGTGAAACCGACCAGGTCGGCGAATACCACCGACACCACCTTGCGTTCCTCTCCAGCTGCCTTGGCCGCCGCAGCCTCGGCCCCCGGTGAGGTCGCCTTGCCGCACGATGGGCAGAACCGCGCATCGGCAGGCAGGGCGGTCCCACAGGAATCACACCTCAGCACCAATGCCGTTCCGCACGACGCGCAGAATCGGGCGTCGGCGGCGACGGGAGAGCCACACACTGGGCAGGCAGGCATGGCAGGAGTGTATGGATGCTCGGGACTCGCCGCCCCACGCCCAGTCCAGAGGCCCACCGCCTGAGATCGACCAGATGGTGTGGTCTCACTGTTCGATCGAGATGGTGAGAACGGGGTCGTGTTGCGGCGAACTCCCGACAGGGGTCCCGAAGGGCCTCTGACTCCTGGCGCGCGTCTCAGGCGTGGATCGCGTCCAGCGTGATCCGCCGGGCTCGGATCCGGCAGATGATGCGGGTCTCGTGCGGCTGCTGGTCGACGGGATACACGAACCCGTAGTACCGGGGATGCCGGGTATAGGCGCGGGTCAGCGCATCGAGGTGCTCGATGGCGCCATCGGTGGTCACCTCGGCGTCGCCGCGGATCTGGATGAAGCGGGCCGTGTTCTCCGGATCGATCACCAGGAGACTCACCTTGGGGTTGGAGGCGAGGTTGCGGCCCTTCTGCCGCTCGAGTGTGGTGTTGACGCGGGCACAGGTGCCATCGGTGTCGAGCCACACCAGGCTCGACTGCGGCTGACCGTCGACACCGATGGTGGTGAACAGGCCATGAACGGGCCGGGTCAGCAGATCGAGATGGGATTCCGGGATCGGAACGGGCTCGGGTTCTGGGGCGCTCGTCATCGCTCGTCTCCGGTGGCATCGAGAGCGACGACGTGGTGTGGGCGAACGCGGCACACGATGGGGGTCTCGGTGGCGGCGAACCGATCCGGGATCACATCACCGAAGTACTTCACCGGTCGTCCGATGTACTTGGAGGCGAGGGCGTCGAGGTGCTCGCCGGCACCGGTCTCGGTCATTGCCACGACCCTGCCTCGGACCTCGAGGTAGCGGAGCGGCTGTCGGGGATCGAAACAGAGCAACGTCACCCGTGGGAAGCGGCGCATGTTCCGCTCCTTGGCGAAGCCCCGCATGGTGTTGATGCGGACGAATTCGCCGTCGAAGTCGCACCACACCGGCGAGGTCTGGGGGTAGCCATCGGCGCCGATCGTCGTCAGGGCAGCGACCGGTGGGCACTCGACCAAGTCGCGGTGTGACGCCGGAATGTGGTCAGCGCGATGGCCCCCGCGCAAGCCCTTGATCCGCGCCACGCCAGTCAGGACCGGACGGGAATCCGGGCCTCGAAGGCCGCCACCTTCTGCTGCCAGCCCTCCTCCAGCGGTCCCTTGAGCCCCGTCACGAAGACCTTGTCCTCGGCGACCTCGACGAGCCCCTTGTCCTCGAGGATCTGACTCATGATCGGCCGAACCCGCTGCCACTTGGCGACTTCCTCGTCGCTGGGCATCAGTCCCGTCTTCTTGTCCGGCTTGGGTGCGGCCTCGGTGGTGAGGATGGCGTACTTGGTCCCGGCCGGGAGCGCCACCTTCTCGAGGAAGCGACGCATCCCGCGGATCGGCTTGCCGAGGCGTCCGGGCGAACTGAAGAGGTAGAGGTCGGCCGGCGGCAGCCCCGACGGTGTGGCGTCGCGAATGTGATGGACATTCACCGTGACTCCGCGGGCGAGCATGCCCTGGCGAAACTCCTCGGCGACCCGGGCCCCGTTGCCCGACTTCGAGGCGTGGAAGTACTCGATCCTCATGGCGCTCCTTCCTGGGATGTGGCGCAGAACCCCGGGCCCCCTGCTCCGACTCCGTGCACGCACCGTACGAGGGTCGAGCCGCTCCGGCATAGAGGCCAATGTCGCTGCGCGGACGAACCTTGTCACGTCGAGCCGGGCGCCGCGTCCGCGTGGAGACACCATCCCGTCGCATGGCACGTGCTGGAAGGTTCTGAAGGTGCGGGAGACGCGTCGAGCTGAGGAGCGCTCACTCCGTGCCGACCGTCACCCCGCCAACCCCTGCAGCCTCTCGGCGAGCGCTCCCAGCTTGGCCGGCTGGAACGGGGCGATGAACTGGGCGATCACGTGCTGGGCGCCGGCGTCGCGGTAGCGGGCCGTCAGTTCGGCGAACTCGCCGGGGTCGCCGTCGGCGACCAGCTTGACCGAGACCTCGATCTCCGCCGGATCGCGCCCGATGGCGGCGCAGTGCTCGCCGAGTACCTCGAGCCGCTGGCGCAGCACGTCGGGATCGCCTCCGGGAAGGTTCCACTGGTCGGCCCAGCGTGCCGCGATCTTCAAGGTTCGCTTCTCCCCGGTGCCGCCGATGAGGATCGGGGGGCGGGGACGCTGGATGGGCTTGGGGTCGCAGCGGGCGTCGCGCAGCCGGTAGTAGGTGCCGTCGAAGGTGGTGGTCTCGTTGGTGAGCAGGGAGTCGACGATGGCGCAGGTCTCCTCGAGGCGGTCGAACCGCTCCTTCCACGAGGAGAGCGGAATCCCGTAGGCGAGGTGCTCGGCCTCCGCCCACCCCGCCCCGAGACCGATCTCCAGCCGGCCGTCCGAGGCGATGTCCAGGGTGGCGGCCATGTTGGCCAGTACGGCGGGATGGCGGTAGGTGGCGCAGCTCACCAGCATCCCGAGACGAAGCCGGTGCACGATGCCGCTCATGCAGCCGAGCATCATCCACCCCTCGAACACCGGGCCGGGCTTGGTGCTCATGCCTCCCACGCGGCCGCCGCCGACAGTGGGGTAGAAGTGATCGAAGGTCCACGCCGCGTCGTAGATCTCGATGCGATCGCCCTCCTTCCAGAAGTCCACGAGGGACGGCCAGTCGGAATCCTGGGGTCGGGTCTGGAACGAGACTCTCATCGTCGGCTCCTCAGAGTGCGCGCACATAGGTCACGGGTTCCATCAGATATCGGCCCGATCTTGGGCCGATACCTGATTCCGGGGTGAGCCTATCTGCGCGCACTCTCAGCCTCGAGGCGGAATGATCGGAACGAGATCGCGCTTGCGGGCGCGGAAGCGGGCAGTGTGGGTGTAGCCGGCGTCGCGGGCGAGGCGGCGGATCTCGTCGTGCCCCCACCCGGCCTGCTCGGGGAGGTGTCCGTCGCTGGCAAAGGTGATGTCGAGACCGGCGACGCGGCACATCTCGAGCAGCGGGGGAGCGGGGTACGCCTCGGCGATGGGATGGCGCAGACCGGCGCTGGAGAGCTCGATGGCGACGTCGGCGCGCCGCGCCGCCTTCACCAGCCCCTCGTACAGATCGAGCGGCGGCTCGGCGAGGCGCTGTCCCTGGTACTTGATCCGGTCGACATGGGCGAGCACATCGACGGTGCCGGAATCGGCGAGTGCGGTCTCGAGGGCGAAATACTGCTCGTAGACGCGGCGATGGCCGCGCCGTTCCCACTCGTGGATGGAATGCCTGCGATCGAACCACCAGCCCTCGATCCAATGCACCGACCCGATGAGCACGTCCCACGGGTAGGGAGCGATGAGCTCCAGGACCGACTCGACCGTACCGGGGACGAAGTCGACCTCGAGCCCGAGCAGCACCGGGAGCCCGGCATCCTTGGCTCCCAGGATCGCCTCGACGTATCGCTCCAGAGACATGGTGCGGTCGGCGCGGACATCGGCCTCGGTGTGGCCCCTCGTCACCGGATCGGCGGCCTGCTCCCAGAAGGGGCCGAGTGCCTCGGCGGACTCCACGCAGCGGAACAGGTGCTCGGTGAAGGCCAGTTCGTGCACGCCGCGCTCCGCGGCCGCGGTGACGTACCGCTCGATGTGGGAGAGCGGGATCTCCTCGGGCGGAGGCGGGGTGCTCTCGCCGCGCCGGTGGGGGTAGAGGTGGAGGTGGTAGTCGGACATCAGCGAGGCGCCAGGTGCCACTTGCGAGGAATCAGACACCAGATGCCAGATGCCCGATGGACGGCGCCATCGCTCCCCCCTTGTGGGGGAGCCGACCGCCGCAGGCGGGCGGTGGGGGGTGTTTGGGCGTGCGGGGCTGTGACCCCCCATCGCCTCGGTTCGCTTCGCTCGCCGAGGCACTTCCCCCACAAGGGGGGAAGGATCGTGATGCGGGTATCGGTTCTCATGCAGATCGAACCTTGGCCGTCCGCGTGCGGTCGACGGTGATGAACAAGGCCAGCGCCACCACGATGGCTCCTCCGACCAGCCAGATCAGGGTCTCGGGGCCCCGGCGATCGAACAGCTGGCCGGCGACCCAGGGGAGCGTCATCGAGCCGATGCTGCCACCGACCATGAACACCGCCATCACCTGGCTGGGGAGCGGGATGCGCTGCTCGGCATAGTTGATGCAGGTGGCGAACACCGAGGCCAGCGCCATGCCGAAGCCGATGGTGCCGATCCACAGCGCCGGCGGCCAATCGGGGAGCAGACCGATCACGGCGAGGAACCCGATGGCGCTGACCAGATCGAGTTGCAGCATGGCCCGCGGCGACATCCGCCGCGACAGCGGAATGGCGATGAGCCGCCCCACCACGAGGCCGCCCCAGAAGGCGGAGTTGAGCACCCGGGCGGTGGTGGAGCCGCCGATGTCGAGCTCGTCGGCATACGAGAAGATCCAACCGCCGAAGGCCAGCTCGCCCCCGACGTGCATGAAGAAGAGCACGCCCATGAGACCGAGGAAGACGGCATAGCGGCGCACCAGGCCGCTGCCGGCGGCCGGGGAGGAGGTCTCGGGAGGGCTGTCGGGGCTGGGGACCCGGGTCAGCCAGATCGCCACCGGGATCATGAGCGCGGCGAAGAAGAAGAACGCATCGGTGGCGTCGCCGGCGGCCACGGCGAAGCGGTCGACGATGAGCGGGCAGAGGAAGGCCCCGATCCCGAAGCAGAGGTGCAGGGCGTTCATGTACGGATGGACGTCACGGCGGAACAGCCACACCAGCAGGGTGTTGCCGCCGACGTCGATCAGCCCGATGGAGAGCCCGATGAGCGTGAAGGCCCCGATCATCAGCCCCAGCGAGCCCAGGGCGGGAATGGTGGCGGTGAGCACGGCCATCCAGACCAGGGCCACCGCCAGCACGGCGTTGCCGCGCAGCCGGGCATAGAGCCGTCCCGCCAGGAGCGAGCCGGTGATGTAGCCGATCGAGTTGACCGTGACCAGGATGCTGATCTGGCCGGTGGTGGAGCCGCTCTTGTCCGACAGTGCATCGAGCGTAGGCCCGATCGAAGCGAGCATGATCCCCTCGAGGAGCACCGCGGCGTAGAAGACGAAGGCGAGGCGGCGCTTGTCCGCGATGGGCAACTGCGAGGGCGCCGTTGTGGTCGCTGTCATGAGGCCTCCTCGTCGTGGTGATCGCCGCGGTGTCGTGTCGATCGCGGCCCGGTCCGGGCCGTCGGTCAGGCCCGTCGTCCCGCGATCAACTTGTCGTAGAGGGATGCCGCGTTCTTGGTCTGAATGTGATCCATCATGTAGCCCTGGCCGACATCCACCGGCCAGCGCTCACGGAAGTGGACCCGGGCGATGACCTCGTCGCGCGACCAACCCTTGGCGATGGCCGCCGCCACCGCGGTCACCCACTCCATGAGCACGCTGCGCTGGACGTCGAGGTACGCCTTCGTGGTCACCGGACCGTGGCCGGGGACGAGGTGGTCGAAGTCGAGCTCACGGATGCGATCCAGCGCGGCGAGCCATTCGTCGATGTTCGATGTGAGCAGCCAGGTCTGGCACTCGCTGAAGATGGTGTCACCGGTGAACGCCACCCGCTCCTCTGGGATGTACACCGTGACCTGGCCCGGGGTGTGGCCCGGGGTATGGATCAACTCGAAGGTGAGGCCACCGAGCTTGATGGTGACGTCGCCGGTGAAGGTCACCGAGGGGCGGTTGGGGTCGTTGTAGTACTCGTCGCGCTCGGGGAAGATCTTGGCCCCGTCGGGATCGTCGGTGGGGATCGCCTCCTTGGCGTAGGCGAAGGGATCGAGGTCCGGCCCCACCACCATGAAGTTCTCGTCGAGGCGGCGGTGGGCGATCACCGTGCCGGCACCCTTGAAGAAGTAGTTGCCGAAGATGTGATCGACGTGGTGCTCGGTGTTGATCAGGTAGCGAATCGGGCCGTGCCGCTCGGCCTCCTTCCGCATCGCCACCGCCTTGGTGGGCAGCTGCGGGGTGTCGATGACCACCACCCCGTCGTTGGTGACCACGAAGCTCGGGTTGCACCCGCGCAGCTTGGTGTTGGTGTAGACCTTGGCGGTGACCTGTTCCATGAAAGCTCCTTCGGGGCACATCGGGTGGGGATGGGTTGACGGCGAGGGCCGGTTCATTGGGTGGCGGTCAGACCCCCGTCGATCGTGAGGATCTGTCCGGTGATGAACGAGGAGGCCTCCGAGGCGAACAGCAGCACGGCGCCGAACAGGTCCTCGGGCTGGCCGACCCGGCCCACCGGGATGCGCGATACCAGAGCCTGCTTGAACTTGGGATCGCCGAGCAGCATCGCCACCTGCGGGGTGTCGACGAAGGTGGGGGCGATGGCGTTGCAGGTGATGCCGTGCGGCGCCCACTCGGTGGCCCACTGCCGGGTGAGCGAGCTGATCGCCCCCTTGGCTGCGACGTAGGCCGAGTAGCCGGCATTGATGCCGAGCTGGCCGCGCACCGACGATATGTTGATCACCCGGCCGCCATGGCCGCCGGCGATCATCGCCCGCACCGCCGCCTGGGTGGGCAGCAGCGTGGCGCGGACATTGAGCTCGTAGATCCAATCCCACTCCTTGCGGGGGTACTCCTGGGCGGCGAAGAGCACCTTGCCGGCGCCACCGCCGATGGCATTGACGATGATGTCGAGGCGTCCGTAGGTGTCCAGGGTCTGGGCCACCACCCGGTCGGCATCGGCCTCGGTGGTCATGTCGCCGGGAAGGCGAAGCGCGTTGGCACCGCGCTCGCAGATCACGGTCACGGTCTTCTCGACGAGCTCCGCCGAGCGATCCACCACCGCGAGGCAGGCCCCGGCCTCGGCGAGCATCATGGCGATGGCCGAGCCGATGGCGCCGCCGCCGCCGGGAACGAGGGCGACCTTCCCGTCGAGCCGGAACCGGTCTTGGATGTTCATGTCGTCTCCTTGTACGAGCTCTTCCCGCGCGAGGACCGCACTCCCAGCCGCGCCTGCGCCGGCCGCCCGCTCAGGCGTTCTTCTTCCAGTCGAGAAACCGTGCCTTGATGGCGGAAGCCGTCTTCTCCGAGGAGATGCCGTACTTGTCGAGCAGGGCCGCGTCGCTGCCCGACTCGCCGAAGGTGTCGGCGAGCCCGATCCGCTTCACGGGTACCGGGTACCTGTCCGACAGCGTCTCCGCAACCGCACCCCCGAGCCCGCCGATGATGGTGTGTTCCTCCGAGGTCACCACGAATCCGGTGCGCCGTGCCGCGGTGACGATGCCCTCCTCATCGAGGGGCTTTATGGTCGGGACGTGCACCAGATGCACGTCGATGCCGTCGGCCGCGAGGAGTTCGGCGGCCTCGTACACCCGGGTGGTGTGGACCCCCGTGGAGAACACCGTGAGGTCGCTCCCTTCCCGAACCACCACCGAGTCGCCCAGCACGAACCGGTAGTCGGGGCCGAACAGGGTCGGGGAGTCCGATCGGGTGAGGCGCAGGTAGACGGGACCGTGATAGTCGACGATGGCGCGAATCGCCTGGCGGGCCTCGTTGTCGTCGGCGGGTGCGACGACGGTCATGTAGGCCATGGAGCGCATGATCGCCACGTCGTCCCACATGAGATGGGTCTTGCCGGTCATGCTCGCCAGCAATCCGGCGTAGCCGCCGGTGATCTTCACATTCAGCTTCGGTTGGGCGATCAGCACGCGAATGCTGTCGAGGGCGCGTGCCACCGAAAAGCAGGCAAAGGTGGAGACGAAGGGGACGAACCCGACGGTGGCCATGCCGGCCGCGGCGCCGAGCAGGTTCTGTTCTGCGATACCCATCTGGAAGAAGCGGTCGGGATGTGCTTCCTCGAAGATGTAGGCGCCCGTGGAGCTGCCGAGGTCACCGTCGAGGACGACGATGCGTGGATCTCGTTTGGCGAGCTCTGCCAACTCCTCGCCCCAGACGAATCGCAGGGCCTTTCCCGGCGCCAGCGTCATGACCCACCTCCTCCCGCGGGTTCCAGCTCGGCCAGCGCGGCTGCGGCCTCCTGCGGATTGGGCACCCGGGCGTGCCAGGTGAAGTCGTTCTCCATGAAGGAGACACCCTTGCCCTTGACGGTGTGGGCCACGATCGCCACGGGCACGCCCCGTACGGCGCGGGCCTGTTCGAGCGTCGTGAGGATGGAGGACATGTCGTGACCGTCCATCTCCAGGACCCGCCACCCGAAGGCGGACCAGCGATCGACCAACTGGGTACCGGTGTAGGCGGGCAGGCGATCGGTCGCGCTCGCTCCGCGCCACCCGAACTGCTGCAACTTGTTGTGGTCGATGATGGCGATGAGGTTGTCGATGCCGTGGCGTGGAGCGACATGCGCCGCCTCCCAGACGATGCCTTCGTTGCACTCGCCGTCGCCGAGAATGGCATAGGTGGTGAAACCCTTGCCGGCGGCCTTGGCACCGAGAGCGATGCCGAGGGCCGCCGAAAAGCCCAGTCCGAGGGACCCCGATGACATGTCCACCCCGGGGGTGATGGTCATGTCGGGATGGCCCTGGAGGCGGGAGTCGATGGCGTCGAAGGTCCTCAGCTCGGCAATGGGGAAGTAGCCCCGCATCGCCAGCGCCGTGTAGAGCGCGATCGAGGAGTGCCCCTTGGAGAGGACCAGGCGGTCACGATCGTCCCACGTCGGCTCGTCGGGTCGGACGCGCAGCACTCGGAAGTACAGGGCGATGAGCATGTCGATCACGGACAGGGGACCACCGAGGTGCCCGCCATGCGCGCCGGCGATGGTGCGCACGATGTGGGCGCGGGCCTGGCGGGCCAGGTCTTCGAGTTCGGCGATGCCGGGTGCGGCGAGATGGGCCTGTTGGGTCATCGAGCATCTCCCTGCTGGGACCTGGTGACCTTGCTCGGATCCTCGTAGGAGCCTGGAGCCACCGGTGGTGAGAACGAACAGACCATCTCGAGCGGCCCGGGGCCGTGAGATACGGTGGCGTGGAGGGTGCCGATGGGGATGTAGACGGCGACGCCGGGCTCGAGTGCGACGGTGGAGTCGGGGGAGATCAGCTGGCCGTGGCCGGAGACGATGAAGACGACCTCCTCCTGGGTGGGGTGGACGTGCCCGGGGGGAGCGGATCCCTCCGGGAAGGAGGCCCACCCGACGGTGATGTGGTGGGCGCCCACGGTCTCCGGGCCGATGGAGTGGTACCAGTCGCGTCCGGGGAGATGGAAGACCTGGGCCTCTTCACGCCGTACCGCCTTGAGCATGCGGGACCCCTTCGGTCGGATAATCGATTATCGATGTATTACGATACGCAGCCGGTCTGGACCAGTCAACCCGAGCACCCACGAATCGCGATGGCGGGTTCGATCAGGGATTCCGGGGCGACCCGATCTGCGGGGGCTCCAGCGGGGGTGCCATCCCCGCCAGACCGGCGGGGTTGATTCGGGCGGGTCGTCAGCCGGCCCCCGGGATGCCGAAACGCTGCATCAGCGCATCCCAGACGTCGCAATCACCGAGGGGGGCGAGCCGGGCGACCGCAAAGTCGATCTGGTCCATGCACCGGGTGCGCCACACGCCGCTGGCAATGAACTCGGCATGGTTCGTCGTCATGTCGAACCCGGTGAGGGTGTGGCAGTCGGTGGCACCGTGCGCCGCGGTGAAGTCGGCCATCAACTCCTGGATGATGAGCCGCGCCGCGATCTTGGCCCACCGGTGATGGGGGATGCGCTCCTGGGCGAGGCGACCCACGGCGAGGGCCGCACCCGTGATCGCCCCGCACGGTCCTCCGGAGTAGGCGATGCCGCCGTTGAGGGCCATGGCGGCACCGGAATCGGCCGGGTCGGGCAGCGACCAGTGCTCCTGGAGGGCGATCAGGGTCGCCTCGGCACATCCGTAGGTGTTGTCGTCACGCAGGAACAACTGACGGGTGCGAACCGAGAGCTCCGAATCGGGCATGGTCCGTCTCCATGGACGCGTCGCCCCTGAGCACGGTATGCCGCCGCGGTGCATGCCCACCACTGGCTTTGGTCACCTCGTGGTGACGCCATCAGACTCGCCAGGTGCCGTCCCAGGAACCCACGACCTCGCACCCCGGCGTGGCCCGGCAGGTCTCGAGCAGGGTGTCGGACACCGCGATGTCGGTGAGGTGCAGGGTGTTCTTGATGCGCACCACCCGGGCGGCCTCGGGCGCGATTCCCGGGAGCGAGCGGGTGGCGGCGGCGATCGCTTCGTCGTCGGTGGGGAGGGCGATGGGGGTCTTCCCCGCCGCCAGCGACCCCGCGGTGAGCGAGTTGATCCAGGTGGCGTTGCGGTCGATCTGGTCGAAGGCGCGCTGGGTGATCAAGTCGGCCAGTCCGATTCCGTGGGCGTTGCCTCCGGCGGCTTCGGTGAGGCCGAGCACGACGATGCGCGTGATCACCGGTCCGTCGAACCGGGGGAGCGCCCCGCCGGTCTCACCCCGTCCGGTGATGTTGGCGTCCATGCCGACACCGGAGATGTCCTTGCCGAACTCCTCGACGACCAGCACGTCGACCGCGGGCATGAGGAGGCGGGGCATGAGACGGCGCGCCTGGTCGAGGAGTTCGGGCTCGCGCTCGGGGATCCGATCTGCCGGCACGGCCTCGATGAGGCTCACGTCGCCATAGGCGTTCTCGATGATCCCCAGTCCAAATGCGACCCGGCCGGTGGCGACGATGGCCCGGCCGGCGTCGTGGATGAGCCGGTCGAAGACGACATAACCCTCACCGTGGAGGACTCGGGCCCCGGCGTGCTTGCCCAGGCCGATGGCGAGCATCTTGCACAGGCCGCTCTCGACCGGGCCCCGAAAGCCGGTGTGCGGTTTGATGCGGTTCACCGGGATCACCGCATCGGCCTCCCTCCAGGCGATGGCATCCCACATGACGGGGATGTCGTGGCCGTGGGGAGATGCCACCGTGGCGATCTCGACCGTCTCCATGCTGCTGCGAATCGGAGCTCCGGCCCGCTCGGTGGTGACCCCGAGGTGAGCCAGCACCGCCTCCTGGCCGGCGGCGGTCGCTCCGCCGTGTGAGCCCATGGCGGGGACGATGAAGACGTCGAGGCCACGGGAGCGCAACGCTGCCACGAGCGCCGTCACCATCTCGGCGAGGTGGGCGATGCCCCTGCTCCCCACGGCCAGCGCGACCGTGTGGAGCGGTTCGAGGCGGGCTGCCACCTCCGGGCGATCCAGTTCGGCGCGGATCGCGGCGCCGAGGTCGGGAAGGGTGGGGCGGGGGAAGTGCTGGATGACCCGGTGCATCGCCGGCGAGGGTACCGCTCGGGCCTTCACCGAACGCCGGGTGGGGAGGGTCGGAGGGCCCTGGCCGGACACCGGGGCGCGGGATACGGTCCGTCGGGCGTCGAACACGGGGATGGGATGGCAGCGAGTCCTCCGATTGACGGGTCGGTAATCACTCACCTATCATCGATTATCAATGGGCGCCGACTTCGACCGGGCGGTGGACTGCCGAGCGGCAGGTACCGCAGGCGGACCGGCCTGGAGAACGGGTGTCGTATGGGCCTTCCATCCACCTTCGATCGACCGGGACGTCTCCCCGGTGCTCCGAACCCGTTGCCAGGCGACCCCATGAGTCGGGGAGTCCGCGGCTGATGCAACTGATCGGTGATTCCCTGGTCATCGGCCTCACCGAGCACGCCCCCCTCGTCCTGGCCGCCATCGGCTTTGCCCTGCTGTATCGCCTCACCGGGCTGATGAACGTCGCCTATTCCGAGACGGTGACCCTCGGCGCCTATTTCGGGATGTGGGTCAACACGACCTTCGATCTCAACTTCTACGCCGTGCTGCTTCCGGCGGGGATCATGGCGGGACTGGTGAGCGTCGGCACCTACTTCGCGGTCTTCCGCCCCGCCAAGCGCCGCAACGTGGGCACGCTGGAGCTGGTCATCATCTCCTTCGGGTTGTCGATCTTCATGCGGTACGGGCTGCAGTTCGTCTTTGGATATCCGGTGCGGTTCTACGACGTGCCGCCACCAGACACACTGCGGGTCCTCGGCACCGGGGTGAGCACCTTCCGGCTCCTGGCTCTCGTCAGCGTGGCCGTCGTCTCACTGGCGCTGTACTGGTTCATCCAGAAGTCGCGTCTCGGCCTCCAGATTCGGGCACTGGCCAGTGACGAGGGCCTGGCCCAGGCGAGCGGAATCCGGCCCCTGTTCGTGACCGTGCTCATCTGGTTCATCGCCGGCGTCGCCGGGGGTCTGGCGGGAGCCTTCTACGGCGTCGGCTCGTCGGTCGTCCCGTTCCTGGGGTGGCGGCAGTTCCTCTTCATCCTGCTGGTCGTTCTCGTCGCCGGGAAGAGGGGCTTGGGGGGTGTCATCGTGGTCGGTACTGCGACCGGCATCGCCCTCGCCGCATTGACCCTGCAGACGCACCAGGCCTACTACGCCCAGGTGATCCTCATCGCCGGATTCGTCCTGTTCCTCAAGTGGCGGAGCAAGCGGACGGCAGAAGCGGGGAAGGTGTAGCGATGAACCTCGACTGGCTCGACGCCTTCCTGATCTACGGATTCTTCACGATCGTGGTCGTGTCTGGCCTGGGACTGCTGCTCCACCTGCAGCTCGGACTGGCTCGCATCGCCAACTTCGGGGTGGTCGGGTTCTTCGGCATCGGGATGTACTCGTTCGGAGTGCTGTATGTGAAGGTGGATTGGCCCTTCGGTGATCCCTGGCAGTTCCTCGTGTGCATCGCTGCCGGGACGTTGGCCGCCGGGCTGTCCGGAGTCGTTGTCGGATGGCTGGTGGGCGATCTCAACGAGGACGGTGTCCTCGTCGGCACCTTGGGATTCGCCACCGCGGTCTTCATCCTCGCCACCACGGAGAAGGAACTCACCGGTGGGGCGCAGGGCATGGGCGGCCTCCAGTTCCCGTACGACGTGGGAGGGGTCAAGGCGAATGAGCTGCTGTGGCTCGTGATCACTGCTGCCGTCGTCGGCGGCATCGTCTTCTACGTGTGGCGGGTGCATCGTTCGCCGTACGGGAGGCTGCTGGTCGCCGTGGGGTCGAATGAGCCCTTGGCCCGCAGCCTCGGCAAGCCGACCTTTCGCACCAAGCTGTGGCTCTTCGCCGTGACCTCGGCCGGGATGGGTCTCCTCGGCGCCATGTACGGCGTGATGGAACGCTTCCTCCGGCCGACCAATCTCGGCGTCGACATCACGCTTGCCGCCATGGTGGCCCTGGTGCTCGGTGGGTCCGCCCGGGTCTGGGGGGCAGTGGTGGGTGTGGTCCTCACCGTGGGCTTCTTCGACATCATCGTGCAGAACTACCTCCCGGTGCCGGTGGAGTGGTACTCGCAGGCCCTCCCGGTGATGCGCGAAGCGCTGTTCGGGGCAGCGCTGATCCTGGTGCTCATGTTCCGGCCGTTCGGGATCCTTGGTGACATGCGGCGCGACAAGCTGATGCGGAGCCTCCACGGTGACTGATCCAACCGCAACCCTGACCCGCCCCGTGATCGTCGTGCAGAACGCGGTCAAGAGCTTCTCGGGTCGTGTCGTCGTGGACATTGCCGAGCTGACCCTGGGAGATGTGCCGATCGAGGGGCTCATCGGTCCCAACGGCGCGGGCAAGACCACGCTGATGCGCATGGTGATGCACTCGACGGGTCTCGATCGGGGCACGATCACGCTCTGGCCCCATGGCGCTGTCGCCGGTGGTGGCGTGGTGTTGTCGAACCTCCCCAGTCACCGCATGGCTGGTCACGGGGTGGTGAAGAGCAACCAGGTCATCATGGACTTCGACAAGCTCACGATCTGGGATTCGCTGCTCCTCGCCGCCGCCGCGTCGAAGTCGGAGCGACCCCATCGGATCTTCGACGAACCGCGGGTATTTGCGGAGGCCTCCGACGAGGTCGCCCGCTATCTCGACGAGTTCGGAATCCGTGAGCCGAGCACGTACGCCAAGTCGGCCGGCGAGAAGAAGCTGTTGGACATCCTGCGCTGTCTGCTCCTCAAGCCCAAGTTCCTCCTCCTCGACGAGCCGACTGCCGGTTTGCCGGAAGAGCTCACGGCCAAGGTGATCGACGAGGTGCGGACGGTGGCGAGTCAAGGGACAGCGGTCGTGATCGTCGAGCACAACCTCGACGTCATCTGGAACCTGTGCGACGAGGTGCATTTCATGGCCGAAGGCAAGGTGATCATGAAGGGAACTCCGGCCGAGATCCGGGCTCACCGCACCGTCGTGGAGAAGTACCTGGGGGAGGGCCATGTCTGAGACCGCCACCCCCATCCTCGAGGTCCGCGGACTCCGCAGCGGGTACGGCGGTGTGACCGTGCTCAAGGGTCTCGACATGGATGTGGGCAACGAGGTGTTCGCAGTGCTCGGTGCCAACGGTGCCGGGAAGACCACTCTGCTGGCGACCCTGGCGCGTCTCATCCCCCTCCAGGGGGGAACGATCCGGTTCCGTGGCAACGAGGTGTCGGGGCTTCCGGCCTTCGAGACGGCGGGGCGGGGCGTCGGGTATGTTCCTCAGGAGAAAGGGGTCTTTGCCGACCTCAGCGTGTTCGAGAACCTCTGCGTGGGAGGGATGATCGGCCAGCGCGACCGTGACGAACGGATGGCGGAGGTGTTCGGACTCTTTCCCGACCTCGCGGCACTCAGGACGCAACTGGCCGGAACCCTCAGCGGTGGTGAGTCGCGCATGCTCGCGTGCGGCCGGGCGCTCATGCAGGACCCGAAGCTGCTGCTGCTTGACGAGCCCACCGCGGGCCTGTCACCGCTGTACGTGGACATGTTCTTCGAGAAGGTCCGCGAGATCCGGGCCACGAGAGGGGTGAGCATCATCCTCGCGGAGCAGAATGCCACCAAGGCGCTCGCGGTCGCCGACCGCGTCATGGTGTTGAGCCTCGGCGAGGCCTTCCTCACCGAGGAGACGGGGAGCCTTACCACCGAGAAACTCAAGCAGGGGTACCGGATCTAGCGGTCCGACCAGCCCCGAAAGGGAGGAAACAGCAATATGAAACGAGTACGAATGTGGCGAGTGCTGACCCTGGTGTTGGTGTTCGCAATGGTCGCCGCAGCCTGCGGCGATGACGATGCGGCGACCACCACTACGGGCGGCGGCACCACTGCCACCACCACGGGCGGCGGCACCACTGCCACCACCACGGGCGGCGGAGAGCCCGTCGTGGTGTGCGAATTGGCCTACTACACGGGCGAGTTCGCCCCGTACGGGCCGTCGCTCACCGACGACATCGCCTTCCCCATCGACTTCGTGATCAACGAGGATCCCCCGCTGGGTCGCCCATGGACCCTCGTGTCGGAGGACCTCGGGACCGTCGGCGAGGCCCAGGCGGCTCGCACCTGCCTGGAGAACCATGGCGCCGAGATCCTCGTGAGCCAGGCTCACGGGTACCGCACGTACCGCGACTACATGATCGAGTGGGTCGCCGAGCACGATGGACCGCTTGGTCCGTCGGTGCACGGTGGCACGATCCCGGGCAACCTCGGAGGGAAGGCTTCGGAGCCGATCTTCCGGGCACAGGGCCTCGATGAGGCGCTGGGCATGACCGGGATCCTGTATGCCGAGTCGATCGGCGCAGAGACGGTCGTGATCTTCGCCACCGAGGTCGAGGGCTTCCAGATCGCGGCGAACGCGGCCGAGCGGGCCGCCGAGGCCGTCGGCATCGAAGTGCTGGCCCGTATCGATGCGCCTGCCGAGCAGGCGTCGTATCGCGCCGAGGCCGAGCAGATCGCCACGCTGGCCCCGGATGCCGTGATCGTTCAGGCAGGATCGGTCGAGTCGGCCACGCTGATCAAGCAGGCGGCCGAGGCCGGCTTGTCCCTGGACTGGATCGGCGAGTCGGGTTGGGTACAGCCGGAGTTCATGAACACACTCGGAGTCGAGACGCTGGCCAGCCAGCAGAGCGTCGGCTTTGCGGGCTTCGCCTATGACGACACCACCCCGGCCTGGGACTTCTTCCAGCCGCTGTGGGATGGTGCCCCCGGGCACGGCCCCGATGAGTTCGGCGATGCCACGGGCCTGTATCACTTCTCCACCTACGACCTCATGGTGCAGACGGCTCTTGCCGTCGAGTACGGCGGTTCGTACCTGGCGAGTGACTGGGCACCGGCGATGCACGAGGTCGGCGAGGCTCCGGGAACCGTGTGCTACACGTATGCGGACTGCCTGGCGCTGATCAGGGCGGGCGAGGACGTGGACTACGAGGGCATCACCGGAAACGGCACCTACACCGACGGTGGTGTCAACCATGTCGTCCAGTCCTACACCCCCTACAACGCCGATGGCACCAAGGGCGCTCAGCAGTTCATCGATGCCGAGCGGGCGTTGGAGGTCCTCGAGCTGATCGCGGTCGACGCCGTCTGTGACGCCGACAACGTGTGCACGTGGTGATCGAGGTCTGATCGGTCTACGCAGACGATTCGACTGAAGGGAACGGCGGCAGCGGGATCATCCCGCTGCCGCCCCCTTTCAGCGGGGGAACGGGTCCTGGACGCGACCACCAGCTGACACAGATCATCGATAATCTATGATGTCGGGGTTCGGGGAGGTCGTCTGATGACACGACGCAATGAGGATGTGGGGCCAGGCGAGCCGATTCGCCACCTGATGCTGGGCGACCAGATCAAGGATCACTTGCTCACCCAGATCCTGGAGGGCGTCATTGCTCCGGGGGAGCGCATCATCGAGACCCGGGTCGCCCGCGAGCTGGGCATCTCCCAGGGCCCGGTGCGGGAGGCGCTGCGCGATCTGGCCACCCTCGGCCTGGTCGACCTCCAGCCCTACCGGGGGGCGCGGGTTCGCCAGCCCAGTCTCGAGGAGCAGGTCGAGGCGATGCGGGTGCGCGCCGAGCTCGAGGCCATGGCGGCACGCGAAGCGGCGGGGAACCTGTCGACAGCTCAGATCGAGGAGCTTCACCGGCTCAACGACGAGATGTCCGCCCTGGCAGCGGCGGGGGACACCCACGGCCACGCGGTGAAGAACACCGAGTTCCACTCGATCATCGTGGAGGCGTCTGGCAATCGCACTCTGGAACGCATCCTCGCCATGCTGCAGCCGCTGGCGCAGACGTACCTGACGGTGTCGGTGGGCGGGCTGTCGGCTCCCGAGGTCTACGCGATGCGGCATGGCTCGATCCTCGACGCCCTCGTCGCCGGCGACCCCGACGGGGCGGAGGCAGCCATGCGCTCGCACGGTCGCGCGAACGTGGCGATGGTCGAGCAGGCCCGCATCTCAGTCGGCGCTCCGGCGCCGACCCATCCACGAAGGAGTGGAGACACCCATGGTCGGTAAGAAGCGCCTCTTCATGCTGCACACGATGCCCTTCGTGATGGAGACGATCATGGGACCGCTGCAGCGCGAGTTCCTCAAGGATCATCCCGACGTCGAGATCCAGACGATGCTCGACACCAGCCTCCTCGCCGACACCATGGCTGCCGGTCGGGTGACACCCACGACCGGAGCCCGGCTCCTCAACTATGTCCGTGAGGCCGAGCACGCCGGGGCGAGCATGCTCCTGCTCACCTGCACCTCGATGGGGGAGGGCATGGCGCACGTCGCCGAGTTCTCGTCTCTCCCCACGCTGTGCATCACCGACCCCCTCGTCAAGGAAGCGCTCGATCTCGGACGCCGCATCGGGATCATCGGGACCGTGCCGACCAGCCCGGCCCAGATCATCGCCCCCCTCGTCGCCGAAGCCGAGCGTCGCGGTTTGCGGCGCGAAGATCTCACCATCGTGGTGGAGGTGTGTGAGGCGGCATTCGCCGCTCGTGGCGCCGGCGACGCCGCCACCCACGACCGGCTGGTGTCTGAGGCGGCGATGAAGCTCGCCGCCGAGCACGAGCTGGATGCCATCTGCTTTGCCCAGGCATCGATGAGCGGCACCGTTCATGCCGATCCCGGAGTACCCGTGCTCAAGCTGGGCCCGTCGGCAATGGCCGAGGCCGGGCGGATGCTCGCCGCGATGTGATTGCCCAGATGATGACGAGAGGAGATCGATCATGACCACGACACCCTCCGCTCCCTCCGGAAGCGGCGCCCCGTCGGTGGACTCGGTGATCCGCTCGATGTCCATCAAGGGGTTCGTCATGCCCGCGCTGCTGGCGCCGGCGGTGCTCGCCGATGAGGCCGCGGTGCGGCAGGTGCTCGATGGGATGATCGCCGAGGGGCTGGTGGCGCCGAAGGGTCCGATGTTCCAGCTCACCGAGGCCGGGAAGGCGCGCGGCGCCGCGCTCGCCGATCAGGACCGCGAACATTGGGGCGTCGACAATGCCACCCGTGCCCTCGACCTGTTCCTGGACTTCGATCACCGGATGAAGGAGGTCGTCACGGCCTGGCAGCTGCGTACCGTGGGTGGCCAGCAGGTGATGAACGATCACACCGACGCCGCCTACGACGCCGCGGTGCTCGCCGACTTCGCCCGTCTCCACGCCGACGCCGCTGCCTGGCTGGCCCCGATTCCGGCGGCGTTGCCCCGGATCGCCGACTATGCCGCTCGTCTGGCCCATGCCGCCGATCGGGTCGCTGCCGGCGAGCACACCTACATCGCCTCGCCGCGACTCGACAGCTACCACAGCATCTGGTTCGAGCTCCACGAGGATCTCATCCGCCTCGCCGGCCGGACCCGCGAGGAGGAGGTGGCGGCGGGAAGGGCGTGAGCCGTCAAATCGCGATTCGCGATTCGCAATTCGTTTGCGCGCCAGAGCTCGGGTTTTCGGACAGGTGAGACGGGTAGCCCGGACTTGTCGGGAACCGTACGAATTGCGAGTTGCGAATCGCGACTCACCGTCAGGCCCGAGCCCTCACGATCAGCCGACGCGCTCCGCAATCGCCTTTCCCACCTCTGAGGTGCTGCTGCTGCCCCCGAGATCGGCGGTGCGCACCTCACCGGCAGAGAGCACGGCGGCGATGGCCCGGTGGATCGAGTCCGCCGCCTCGCGTTGACCGAGGTGCTCGAGCAGCATCCGCACTGCCTCGATGGAGGCGATCGGGTTGACTCGCTGCTGTCCGGTGTACTTGGGGGCCGATCCGTGAATCGGCTCGAACATCGACGGGAAGCGCCGTTGCGGGTCGATGTTGCCGCCCGCCGCCATTCCCATG
>JACRIT010000013.1 GCA_016215655.1 Acidimicrobiia bacterium | reverse complement strand
TTGGATCCCCACCAACCGTTCCACGCCTCCACCGGCCACGGGCCCCGGACCGGCCCGAACATGTTCCGTCCCATGATCGTGGCGCCGATGCCGTCCTGGCCCGCAGCAGCGAAGGTGTCGTCGAGCGTGCCCTCCTCCCCGCCCTCCATGCCGTGCGAGGAGAGCCAGGCACGGGTGCCAATGACCCAGGCGTGAAGACCGTCCACGCCGACCCCCATCGGGTGCTCCAGGCTCTGGCTGGGACCGGCGGCATACCCATCCAGGGAGATCGTGAGGCCGTGGACGCGGAGTCGGCTCACCATCCGGTGTCGGGATTCTGCAGCCATTCGACGGTGACGCCGGCGAGATGGTCGACCGCAGCGGCAGCCGCGGCCACATGGCGATCCTCGGTGAAGGCGTCGCTCGTCACTCGACCGGCGAGCACCTCACGCAGGTGCCGTCCGCTCGCCGCCGCTTCATTGGCGGCGGCCTGCACGATGCGATAAGCCTCGTCCCGTCCCATGCCGCCGCGGATGAGTTCGAGCAGGGCGGCCTGGCTGAACACGGTTCCATTGGCGGCGTCGAGGTTGCGCCGCATCCGGTCGGGAAACACCACGAGACCGTCGGCGATGCGGAGGGAGCGGGCCAGGGCGAAGTCGAGGGCGAGGCAGGCATCCGGGAGGACCACCCGCTCGACGGAGGAGTGGCTGATGTCGCGCTCGTGCCACAGCGCCACGTCCTCCATGCCGGCGACGGCATAGCCGCGCAGCAGCCGCGCCATGCCGACCACGTTCTCGGAGAGGATCGGGTTGTGCTTGTGCGGCATCGCCGACGAGCCCTTCTGCGCCTCGGCGAACGGCTCGGCGACCTCGCCCACTTCGGAGCGCTGCAGGTGGCGGATCTCGGTGGCAACGCGCTCCAGCGTGGCGCCGATCCCGGCAAGGGTCGAGAGGAAGGCGGCGTGGCGGTCCCGTCCCACCACCTGGGTGGCGGCAGGCTCGGCGTGCAATCCGAGCTCGTCCAAGACGCGTCGTTCGACCGACTCGGGCACCGTGGCGTGGGTGCCGACGGCGCCGCTGATCTTGCCGTAGGCGACCGAGGTGGCGGCGAAATGCAGACGCCGGTATGCCCGGATCAGCTCGAATCCGAAACCGGCCATCTTGTGGCCGAACGTGGTGGGTTCGGCCCACATCCCATGGGTCCGCCCGACCATCACGGTGGTGCGGTGGGTAACGGCGAGTCGCTGCACCGCGGCGAACAGCGCCACGATGCGCCCGAGCAGCAGGTCGGATGCAAGGCGGAGTTGCACGCCGAGTGCGGTGTCGAGGACGTCGGACGAGGTCAGGCCGTAGTGCACCCACCGACCGTGCTCTCCGCAGCCGTCGGCGAGCACGTCGACGAACGCGGCCACGTCGTGATGAGTGACTGCTTCCCGCTCCTTCCACCTCGCCGGGTCCACCGGCGCCGCGGTTGCGATCGCCCGGGCGGCCTCTGCGGGAATGGTGCCCTCCGCGGCCCACGCCGACGCCACGAGCGTCTCGATGCGCTGCCACAGGGCGAGGCGGTGCCCGTCGGACCACACCGCCGCCATCTCGGGTAGCGAGTACCGATCGATCACGACGGCTTCTCGAAGGTTGCGGCACGCTGTGGTCCGACCGAGACCAGCCGGATGGGCACTCCGGCGAGGTCCTCGACGCGCTGCACGTAGTCCTGCGCCGCCGTCGGCAGGTCCGACCAGGAACGGACCTCCGAGATGTCCACGCTCCACCCCTCGAGATCCTCGTAGAGCGGAGTGCAGTGGTAGAGCACGCCCTGCTGGCGAGGGAACTCGCCATAGGTGACTCCCTCGGACTCGTAGGCGTTGCCGATACGCACCGTGGGGAACTGAGAGAGGACGTCGAGCTTCATGATCGCCAGCTCGGTGATGCCTCCCACCCGCACCGCGTAGCGCAGCGCCACCGTGTCGAGCCAGCCACAGCGGCGACGCCGGCCGGTCACGGTGCCGTACTCACCGCCCACCCGCACCATGGTCTCGCCGATGTCGTCGGACAACTCGGTGGGGAACGGGCCGGTTCCGACGCGCGACACGTACGCCTTGGTGAGTCCGAGCACCCGGTCGATGTCGTGCGGTCCCACTCCGACGCCGGTGAGGGCACCGCCGGAGGTGGGATTCGACGAGGTGACGAACGGGTAGGTGCCGTGGTCGATGTCGAGCAGGACACCCTGGGCGCCCTCGAAGATGACGTTTTGGCCGTCGCGGATCGCCTGCCACACGAACAGCGCGGTGTCGTCCACATGGCGTTCCAGTGCCTTGGCAAACCCGAGATACTCCGCGGCGATCTCTTCGGGATCGAAGGCCAACTGGTTGTAGATCTTCACCAATACCTTGTTGGTCTCCTTGACCACCGCCTCCAGCTTGTCGCGGAAGATCCCCGGGTCGTAGAGGTCCTGCACCCGGATCCCGACGCGGCCGAACTTGTCGAGGTAGGCAGGACCGATTCCGCGCTTCGTCGTGCCGATCTGCTGCTTCCCCAGAAACCGCTCACGCACCGCATCGAGCTTGCGGTGATACGGCATGATCAGATGGGCGTTGGTGGACAGCTTGAGTTTGGCGGGGTCGATCCCGCGGGAGCGGAGCATGTCCATCTCCTTGAGGAGCACCGCCGGATCGACGACGCAGCCGTTCCCGATCACCGGAGTGACGTTGGGGTAGATCACCCCCGAGGGGATGAGGCTGAGGGCGAAGGTCTCGTCGCCGATGACGATGGTGTGTCCGGCGTTGTTGCCGCCCTGGTAGCGGACCACGACATCGGCATCCTGCGCCAGCAGGTTGGCGATCTTGCCCGTGCCCTCGTCGCCCCACTGGGCGCCGACGACCACGGTGGCGGGCACGAGTCCTCCCTCGGATACCGGGGGGATGGTAGGCGGGGGAGGCGGTCGGCTTTGGCGCTGGCGAGGCATCGCCGAACGGACGGGGTACGCGACAGGGCCCGGGGTTCACCCCCCGGGCCCTGTCGAAGCGGTGTGTCAGTGTCCGGCGTGCGGCCCGCCGAGCCTGCGCCCGGCGATGACGGTCGCCACTCCGCCACCCGGGGCCGCCATCGACCTGGCAGCGATGGCAGCCAGAGGCTGGTC
>JACRIT010000076.1 GCA_016215655.1 Acidimicrobiia bacterium | reverse complement strand
CCGACCAGCTGTTCGACGTCGTGGGCAACGACGCCGGCTCCGTGTTCCTCTCCGACTCCCACGGGGTGTGGGCCGTCACCGGCGAGGCGTGGACGGCAATCGAATCCACGTCGCTCGACGCCCTCGCCGTCGGCCCCGATGGAACCCTCTGGGGAGCCGGTTGGGAGCGCGTGCTGGCCTGGAGTGCGGGACAGGGAGTGGAGTACCCCTCGACCCTCCTGGGAGAGGGTGACAACACGAGTTCGGTGAAGGACGTCGCCGTCGGTCCCGACGGCGTGCTGTGGGTGACGACGGCGAACACCGTCGCCCGCTTCGATGGGCGCGAGTGGGCATGGTGGGGCAATGGCGCCGGCTTCCCCGAGTCCACCTACCCCTACTGGCCCGAGGCGATTGGCATCGGCGCCGACGGCACCGTCTGGGTCTCCCACGGCAGCGGCATGCTTCGCTACGACGGAGAGACGTGGGCGGACGTCGATCCCGGTTCGAGCCAGCCCAAGGGCATCGTGGTGGCGCCCGATGGACGGGTCATCGTGGACACCTGGGCAGACGGCCTCGCCGTCTTCGATGGGTCCTGGACCACGATGAATGCCGCCAACAGCCCACTCCTCACCGATCGCACCCGGTCGGCCTTCGTGGATGGAAGGGGCCGTTTGTGGGTCGGCACGACCTGGGGCGTCACCATCATCGACGGAGACGACGCCGTGACCTACACCATGGCCACCAGCGGTCTCGCAGGCAACTGCGTCGACGCCATCTGGGTCGACGGCGACGGTCCTGAGCTTCCCGAACCCACCGATCCCGTGACGGGAAGCCTCGCCGGGTCGGTGACGCTCCTCGGGGCGCCCCACGCCGGTCGGCGCGTCGTGGTGTGCAGCGAGCAACCGAGCCCGATCTACTCGGGTGAGCACCCTTGTGAGGGATACCCGGTCGGCATGGTGACGGTCACCGATGAGCAGGGACGGTTCCTGCTGACCGACATCCCCATCGGCGATTACGACATCGCCTGGGAGGTCGAGCAGGGCTCATGGAAGTTCCACCTCATCGGCGGCGATCTCCCCACCGTGCGGGCAGGCGAACTCACCACCCTCGAGCCGGTCGACGTGGGCGGCGACTGAGGTGCGGCGTCAAAGCCGCTCCGGGAGAACGAGTACCGTCTCCCGCCCATGACCAACCCAACCCCCCGTCGCTCCATACCCGCTGTGATCTACGACCTCGTGCTCGGCGCCGCCGCCGGGTTCTCCATCGGCTGGTTCGGCTGGCTGATCTCCGACCGGATGGGCGATGAGGCCACCCCGCCGTTCTGGCCGTTTGCCGTCGTCGGCGTCATCGGCACGATCCTCCTGGTGCGCTGGGCCCGCGCCCGCAAGGGTGGCGGCCGCTGGATCAATGTCCTCTGGATCCCGGTACTCCTCTTCGTCGTCCTCATGACGGCCGTGGTGCTGGCGCTGCGCGCCTGGGGTTCCTGACCGCCCAGAACGCGAATGGGGCGCCCGTGGGGGCGCCCCATCACTCGATCAGGCCGGTGGCTACCTCTTGGCGGCCCCCGCCTTCGCCGCCGGCGGCGGGGCGGCCGCGGCGTTGGCGGGCGACTGCTTGGCAGGGGGCTTGGCTGCCGAAGCCGAGGTGCGCTTGGCGGCCGTTGCCGGCTTGGCGGCGGGAGCGGAGGCCACCACCGGCGCCGCATTCGATCCCACCGTGAAGTCGAGGTCGCCGCTGATGATCACCTTGTAGAGCACCCAGGCAACGATCGCCCCGGCGATGGGGCCGACGATGTATACCCAGATGTCGGTCCACTCCCCGCTCACGAGCGCCGGGCCGAACGAGCGGGCCGGGTTCACCGACGCCCCGCTGATCCCCACAGCGGCGAGATGCACCGCGGTCAACACGAGCCCGATACCGAGCCAACGGGGACGGGTGCCCTTCTTGGCAAGCACCAGGATCGCCGTGACGAACACCGCGGTCATGAGCATCTCCCAGAAGAAGCCCTGGAAGGCCTCCACCTCGGGATGGAGACCGGTGACCGTTGCGCCCACCGTGTCCTTGCTGGTGACCAGAGCGAGCGCCAGGCTCGCCAGCACGGCTCCGACCAGCTGGAACACCCAGTAGCCGAGCATCTGGTTGAGCTCGATCCTTCGATCGAGGAAGGCGGCCAGCGACACCGCCGGATTGAAGTGCCCTCCCGAGATCCTGCCGACCGTGTACAGGCCCGCCACCAGGGCGAGGCCGAACCCGAAGGCGATGCCGACCGGGTCCCCACCCGTCGCCAGGATGGCTCCGGTCCCGAACAATACGAGCACGAACGTCCCATACACCTCGGCGGCGTACTTCTGCCAGGTTTGCACCATGGACTCCCTTTCTCTCCTCGGCCCTGGACCCTGCGGGTTCAGGTGCGCCGGGAGCCTACGGGAAACGGCGGCGGGATGGGCGCGAGTGGGGCGCCCCCGCGGGCGCCCCACCGCACCACGTGGCCCGCCTGGGCTACATCATTCCCTTGACGTCGTCGGTCAGATCGGTGTCACCGGTCACGATGAACTTGTAGAGCACCCAACCGATGATGGCGCCGATCGCCGGTCCGAGCAGATACACCCAGATGTCGCCGAACTCGCCCGACACGATGGCCGGAGCGAGCGAGCGGGCCGGGTTGACACCGGCACTGGTGAACCCGATGCCAACGAGATGCACCGCAAGCAGCGCGAATCCGATGGCGAGGAACTTGGTGTACGACGCGAACTTCGACGCCACCAGGATCACCATCACGAAGACCGCCGTCAGGATCGCTTCTCCCACCACGCCCTTGAAGGCCTCGAGGCCGCCGAGGGCATTGGCCGTCGTCTCCACGGCGGCCTTGCTGGCAAGGTATGCAAGGGCAAGGCTGGCGAGTAGCGCGCCCACGACCTGGGCAACCCAGTAGAACAGCATGTCGTTCAGGCTGATCCTCTTGTCGAGGAACATCCCGAGGGACACTGCCGGGTTGAAGTGACCGCCGGACACCCGGCCCACGGTGAACAGCCCGACCATGAGCGCCAGGCCGAATGCCATGGCGACGACCAGGTACTCACCACCACTTGCCAGGATCGCCCCGGTGCCGAACAACACCAATACGAACGTTCCGTACACCTCGGCGGCGTACTTCTGCCAGTTGGCCATGCAGGGACTCCTCTCTGTCTTCCCGTCCTGCATTCGACGGCGGCCCCACGCCGCCCCACCCCGTCCGGAGTAGGCCACCACACTACGCGATGATGTCCTCCGCGAAAAAGCGAGGAGCGGGGCTTGACCGGGTTCTATTACTTCTGCGGCCACGAGCAGTGGCAGCCCGAGACGCTGGTCCGCCACGCCGTCATCGCCGAGGAAGCCGGGTTCGACGGCCTCGTGGTCTCCGAGCACTTCCACCCCTGGGTGGACGACCACTCCGCGGCGGGATTCGCCTTCGCCACCATCGCCGCCATGGCCCAGGCCACCACGCGGGTGCGCATCGTCACCGGGGTCACCACCCCCCTCTTCCGCTACCACCCGGGGGTCGTCGCCCAGGCCGCCGCCACCCTCGACCGCCTCTCTGCGGGCCGCTTCGATCTCGGTGTCGGCACCGGGGAGAACATCAACGAAGGACCCCTCGGCTACCCCTTCCCGGGGTATGCCGAGCGCGCCGGGAGGATGCGGGAAGCGCTGCAGATCATGCGCCGCCTGCTCGACGGCGAGAAGCTCACCTTCGACGGGCAGTGGTATCGCACCGACCGGGCCAAGCTCTACAGCCCGCCGCTGCACCGGATGGAGCTGTGGATGGCATCGGGTGGCCCCAAGTCCTCCGCGCTGGCAGCCGAACTCGCCGACGGCATCATCACCAGCGTCAAGGTCCCGGCCGAGACCATGGAGAACGTCATCGAACCGGCACGGATCGCCGCCGCCGCCGCCGGGCGCCCTTCGCCCAAGGTGCTGGCCACGCGGTGGTCGATCCTCGCCCACTCCCACGAGGAGGCATGGCAGGCATTGCGCTCGTGGCGCGGTCTGCGAGCGCCGGGGAGGCTCGAAGCGGTCGACCCCAAGGATCTCCGGGAGCGCGCCGACGCCATGCCGCGCGACGAGGTCCTCGGCCGGTACGCCATCGTCGGCGACGCCGCCTCCATGGTCGCCACCTACCGCCCTCTCGTCGCCGACGTCGCCGCCGACATCGTCGCCTTCCAGGTGGCCTCGCTCGACCAGGAGGCGGCGATCCGGATGATGGGGAGAGAGGTGCTGCCCGCGTTGCGCGGGGAGTAGCAGCACGCAACTCGCAAGTCGCCAGAGCGTCGCGCTTGGTTCGGTCTATCTGTCGAATTGCGCCGAGGACCGCTCGCCGTCCCGGATCCCGAGCCATACGACCCGATCAAACGGGAGGACCGGGACTGACGAATTGCGGAGGTGTCAGCTCGCCAGCGCCCCCAGTGTCTCCGCCACCTCCGCCGCGCTTCCCGCAATCACGTTCAGTGCCGCCACGTCGAGCCCGGCGGCGGCGTACTCATCGAGACGGGCGCGGATGCGTCCGGGCGAGCCCACCAGGGCGACATCGTCGACGAGGCGGTCGTGCATCGCAGTGGCGACCCCATCGCGGTTGCCGGCCGCAAACGCCGCGGCGATCGCCCCGGCCTCCTCGGGATAGCCGATCCAGGCGAGAAACCGGTTGTACACCGGCTGACCGAAGTACGGGCCGAACGCCGCTCGCACCATGCTCCGCCCTGCGGCCACATCGGTGGTGGGGACGACGTGGAGCCGCGCCATCACCGAGAAGTGCTCGGGAAGCGCTCGGCCGGCTCGCGCCGCGCCGGCGGCCACCGCCTCACGCTGACGGGGTACCACCACGGGCGGCATCAGGTTGAGGCACACCCCGTCGCCGACGGCACCGGCGATGCCGAGCATCGCCGGTCCGAGGGCGCCGACGCAGAGCCGCACCGGACCCGAAGGCGAGGTCGACAGGGCGAACCGGCTCACCCGCACGACGTCGCCTCGGTACTCCCTGCCGCCGCCGAGCAGCACCCGCGTCGCCTCCACCGTCTCGCGGACTCTGGCCAGAGCGGGGTCGAAGGGGGCGGCGTGCCAGGCGTCGAGGATGAACTGCGACGACGACCCGATCCCCAGTGACATGACGCGGTCACCAAGGAGCTGGCTGACGGTCGCCGCCTCCATGGCAAGGAGCGCGGGTGAGCGGGTGGCGGCGGCAACGACGGCCACGCCGAGGTCGAGCCGCCGGGTGCGAGCGGCGACTGCGCCGAGCAGGGCAAACGTGCCCGGACCGGCGACCTCGGCGGTCCATGCCGCGGCGTATCCCAGATCCTCGGCAACGACACAGAGCTCGACGAGCTCCGCTGCGGAGAGGCCGGGCGTGCTTGGGCTGATGGCAAGGTCCACGGCGGGGACCCTATCAGGCTCCCCCTACGATGCTTCGATGCAGCGCATCGCCGGCGGAGCCGCCCTCGGGTTCGGTGCCGGCATCATCGGGGGGCTCTTCGGGGTGGGAGGCGGCGTCGTGATGGTGCCCGCGCTCGTGCTGCTGCTCGGGTTCGAACAGCATCGGGCCCACGCCACCTCCCTCGCCGCCATCGTCGCCTCGGCGACATCGGCGGGGATTCCATTCATGCTCGACGGCGAGGTCGCCTGGGGCACGGCCGGATTCCTGCTCATCGGCTCGACCGTCGGTGCCGCCCTCGGGGCGCGCCACATCGTGCGGATCTCGCCCGTGTGGCTCGCACGGGGCTTCGTGGTCATCGCCCTGTTTGCCGCCGTCGACCTGTGGATGTCGGCGTGACGGTCGTGGCGCTCATCGCCGTCGGTCTCGTCGCTGGCACCCTCGGCGCCATGCTCGGGGTCGGTGGGGGCATCGTCTACGTGCCCGCACTCGTCGCCCTCTTCTCGTTCGCCCAGCACGAGGCGCAGGGCACCTCGCTCGCCGTGATCATCCCTTCGACGATGATCGCCGCATACGTTCATGCGCGCGCCGGCCGGGTGGACTGGAAGACGGCACTGCTGCTCGGGGTCGGAGGAATCCTCGGCGGCGTAGCCGGGGCGCGCATCGCCCTGTCGCTCGACGCACCCGTGCTCAAGCGGATGTTCGCCGTGTTCCTCGTCCTTGCCGTGCTCCGCATGGCCGGCAAGACCCGCCGCCGGTCCCATCCCGCGGCCGACGCCTGAGCCATGGGCTCCGCTACCGGGTCGGCATCGGCACCCGGCCGCTTCGCATGAACCGGGCAAGGTCACCGGGCGCGGACAGGTGCCGGCGCCACACGAAGACGAGATAGCCCACTCCGATGACCTCGCCGGCCCACATGAACGGCGAGCGGATCGCATCGCGCACCAGTGTGGCGAAGTCCGACCCGGCGACCCGGGGGAAGTCGACTCCGAACAACGGCCACAGGAAGGCCTCCGGACTCGTCCATACCCCATCGAGGAGCAGGTGGACGAAACACCCGATGACCACGGCGATCGCCGCCCGCCGCACCGGGGTCCCCCGCCGGGTCAGTGCCATCGCGACGGCCAGCAGCAGTACCGGCGCCACCAACGCGTGGGCATACAGCCGGTGGTTGTGGAACGTGTCATTCCACAGCATCGAGCCGATGGGCTTGTCGATGATGTCGGGAAGCAACGACCCGACCAGCACCCAGCGCAGATCCATGGCGGGGTCGCGGAACACGTAGCGGACGATCAGAGTGGTGACCCCAAGGTGCCAGAAGATCACGCCGCACCGCCATCGAGGGCCGAGTTGGCGAGCGAGTCGGCCCGGGCGTTCTGCTCCCGCGGGATGTGAACCACTCGCGCCCGACCGATTCGCGCCAGCAGACCGACCGCCGCCCGGTGCAGCGGCTTCAGCCCCGCGGCCTTGACCCGGTAGTCGCCCATGACCTGACGGACGAGGAGGAGGCTGTCGAGGCGAACCTCGAGCTCGCTCACCCCGGCGGCGATCGCGGCCTCGAGTCCGGCCACGAGACCGCGGTACTCGGCGACGTTGTTCGTGGTCCTCCCCAGCCGTTCCCCACGCTCGACCACCACCGCACCATGCCCATCGAGCAGGACGAACCCGTACGAGGCGGGTCCGGGATTGCCCCGCGACGCTCCGTCGCAGTAGAGCACGTGGCTCAACGCGTCACCAGGATGCGGCGGCAATGCAGACATCGCGGCGGGTGTTCACGGCGCACCTGGATCTCCTCCGCAGCAGTGAGCTTGAGGTGGCATCCCCCACAGGTGCCATCGGTGAGCGCAGCCGCCGCCACGCCCTCCTTGATGGGGCGGATCTCCTCATAGAGGTCGAGGAGTTCGGGATCGACCAGGGGCACGGTCTCCCGCTTGCGCGCCTCGAGCCGTCCGAGTTCGGCATCGATCGCCTTCCACTCGGCGGCGATTTCGGCCTCGAGCCGCTCCTTGTCGGCGAGGGTGACCCGTCGCTCGGCTTCGAGTCCCGCCAGCCTCGCCGCCGCCGCCTGCTGCTGGTCGATGAGTGCCAGGGCCTCGTCTTCGCGGCGGCTGATGCGTTCGCGGAGTTGCGCCACTTCGTCCCGCAGGTGGGTGAGATCCTTGGCGGTGAGCCCGACACCGGCAAACAGCCGCTGCTCCTCGCGCTGCACTTTGGCCTCGTCGAGCTTCATCTCCCCTTCGGCGCGGTCCTCGGAGAGCTCGAGCTCCCGCCTGGTCGCGGCGGCAGCGGTGATCTCGGCATCGAGACGCTCGAGGCGCTGGTGCGCCGCCCGGAAAGCCGCCAGCTGGGGCAGGTGGCTCCGTCGATCGAGCAGGCGATCGATCGACGAATCGAGGCCCTGCAGTTCGAGCAGGTCCTCGAGGCTGCGCATCTCCTCCACGGTGTCTCCCGGTCGCGGCGGGTGGCAGGGTACCCGACCGGGGAACACCGCCGGTTCTCGTCAAGGGCGGGGGTAATCCCGCCGAAACCCCTGGTTGGAGGCCGCCACCGACGTCGCGGCGGTTCCGATGGCCATGACCACAAAGAGTATTGAAGTCCACCACTATGAGCATTACTGTGCTCCTGACCGAACGACACCCCCGGTGTCGGCCGATCGGGGCAGGTGTGACACCCAGGAGGGGTGGCCTGCTGCGCGCCTTTCAGGAGGTCTCGGGTGACCCAACTTCGCCGGCCTTTGCTCGCCCTGGTGGCGTTGTTCACCGCGGCCATCACCATCGACCGCATCGGGGTGGAAAGCGGCACGGAGGCGGTCTCCTCGACGGTGTACGCCCTCGCCGCCCTCGCCGTGGCCGCCCCCCTGGCGCTGGCGTCGCTGCGCCGCACCCGGCCCTGGATGGCCGCCACCGTCGCCGTTTCCTCCTACGCCACCCTCCTCGTGACGTCGAGTCACTTCCGCAACCGCAGCATCTACGTGATCGTCACCGAGCTGGTGTTTCTCGTGCTGGCGGTGCGCCTCGGCCATCACCTCGCCCGAACCCTGGCGCGCTTCGACGACACCCTTGGGGTGATCGTCTTCGGGGACGCCCGAACTCGCGACATCGAGTCGCCCGAGGCGGCGCAAACCATCCACGACGAGATCGCCCGGAGCCGGCGGCACGGCCGTCCGCTCTCGCTGACCGTGCTCACACCGCTTCCGACCTCGGTCGAGACCGCGGTCGACAATGCCGCCATCGACGTCGATCGGGCCGTGCGCCGCCGCTACGTGTACGGCAAGCTTGCCCGCGCCGTCAGCGAGCAACTCCGCCGCTCCGACCTCCTCTTCGAGCATCGGGCATCGGGCAGGCTGTTCGTGCTCAGCCCGGAGACCGATCCCGATGGCAACACCCTCCTGGTCAAGCGCGTGACCGAAGCCGCCGCCATCGCCGGCATCCCCGCCGACGCCGGCAGTGCCTCGTTCCCCGATGACGCCATCGCCTTCGAGTCGCTCGTTGCAGCGGCCGAGGCCGATCTCGCCGCCCAGGTCGATCGAACTCCGCATCTGCGCGCTGTCGTCCGGGAGTTCAGCCGATGACCGCACCCGCGCTGCGTCCGGCACTCTGGTCGGGTCACGACTGGATCGATCGGGTGCGTCCCGAGCACCGCATCCTGACCGGACGCGCCTATCGCATCGCCAAGCGGGGATTCGACCTTGCTGTCGTACTGGCCAGTGCGCCGCTGTGGGTTCCCGTCATGGCGATCTGCGCCCTCGCCGTGAAGCTCGACGATCCCGGCGCGCGGGTGGTGTTCACCCAGGTTCGCGCCGGGTCAGGAGGCCGCACCTTTCGCATGCACAAGTTCCGCACGATGGTTCCCAATGCGGAAGCGATGAAGGAGCAGCTGCGCCACCTCAATGAGCTCGAGTGGCCCGACTTCAAGATCACCAACGATCCGCGCATCACCCGACCCGGTCGCCTTCTGCGCAAGACGAGCCTCGACGAGCTCCCCCAGCTGTGGGACGTGCTGCGAGGCCACCTCAGCCTGGTCGGGCCCCGCCCCACCGACTTCATGGCCGACACCTACCGCCTGTGGCAGACCGAACGTCTCGACGTCAAGCCCGGGGTCACCGGACTGTGGCAGATCTACGGGCGCGGCCTCGCCGAGTTCGACGATCGCACCCGCCTCGACATCGCCTACATCCAGCGGCGCAGCATCTGGCTCGACATCCAGATCCTCGTTCGCACCATCCCTGCGGTGCTCGCGCAACGCGGGGCGAAGTGAGGTCACCATGGATCTGAGCACCGCCCTCGCCGCCCTTCGCCGGGGATGGATCTTCCCGGTGGTGGCGATGCTCGCCGCCGGCGGGGTGGCTGCGGCCTTCCACCGCAACCAGCCGCCGTCGTACGAGGCGACCGGGACCTACCTGGTGGTGCCCTCGCCCTCCGATCCCGACATCATCGAGAACATCAAGACCCTGGACTCCACGCGGAGCCGCACCATCCTCACCACGCTCACCGAGATCATGACGAGCGACACCGTGATGGCCCAGGCTGCGGGGGTCATCGGTGTCGATCCCGCGGACTACCGCGTCGCTGCCGGGGCGCTCGCCGAGGCCAATGGGGTCACCCTGCGTGTGACCGGCCCCGATGCCATCGCCACCGCCGCCATGGCGAATGCCGTGGCGACGGCATCCGCCGTCCAGTTCGTCGCGCTCTACCGGATCTACGAGGTCTCCACCCTCGATCCGCCCGTTTCCCCGGCGGCGGCCGCGGGAAGGGGTCTCCCCGAGTTGCTCGCCCTCGCCGCGGTGGTCGGACTCGTCCTGGGAGGTGGCCTCGCTCTGGTGCGCACCCCTCCAGGGAGCGGGCGGCGGCGCACGGTCTCGTCGCGCATCGACGCCTATGGCGGGAACGTGACCCCGCTGCGCGACCACGATCGGATTCAGAGGGTGGGATGACCGCCGTTGCCGCCCGCGGGCGGCTCGGAGGCGCCACCGCAGTCCTCGGCACCGTGGGTGCCGCCTCCGTCGCCGCCGCCGCCGCTCTCGTGCTGCCCCTCGAGCTCGTCGTTGCCGGGGCCATCGCCCTGATCGGGGCCGCCGCCATCGTGCTCTCTCCTCGGGCCGGATTGGCCGCGGTGGCGGTGTTCACGGTGCTGCGGATTCCCGAGGTCGCCACCGAATTCCACGGCGCCCCTTCGCTGTTCCTTCCGCTGCTTGCCCTGATCGCCCTTGGCCTGCTGGTGGCGAATCGCCAGGCCACCTCCAGCCGGGGCGGGGTGTCGGCGGCGGTGGCCGTGGCGGCGTTCCTCGGCGTCGCCGCCATCAGCCTGCTCACGGCACCGGATGCCACCGGAACACTAAGCACCCTGCGCGGGATCGCCGAGGACGGCTCGGTGGCCGTGCTCGCCGGCCTGCTGCTCGGCGGCACCGCCTCGCTGCGGGGGCTCGCCTGGGCACTCGTGGTCGCCGGCGGCGCCGTCGGAGCGCTCGCCGTGGTGCAGTTCACCCTCGGGGAATTCGCCACCAACTTCTTCGGATTCGCCCAATGGGCGGTGCAGAACATCGTCGACACCACCGATGACGTCCGCATCTCCGGCCCCGTCGGCGATCCCAACTTCTTCGCCCAGTGGCTGGTGATGCTGCTTCCCCTCGCCATCGATCGCTTCGCTGACGAGACGCACCGTCGGATGCGCCTGCTGGCCGCCGGCTGCGCGGGGGCGATGACGGCAGCGATCGTCCTCACCTTCTCGCGGGGCGGCCTGCTCGGACTGGCGGTGATCGGCCTGGTCATGCTCATGCGCAGCCCGCGCCGGATGCGCATGCTTGCCGCCCTCGCCATGGTGACCGCCGCGCTCGTGCTGCTCGCTCCCGGTCGGTACCTTGAACGCCTCAGCGCTCTCAGCGATCTCGGCGGGGTCGAAGCAGGCATCGATCCGTCGGTGCGGGCCCGGACCGCCGAGCTCACCGCGGCCCTGCGCATGTTCTCCGCCGATCCCCTCACCGGCGTCGGGTATGGCTCGTTCTCCGAGCACTACGCGGCCACGGTGCGTGACCTGGGGATCGACCTGCGAGCCACTCCTCGCGAGGCCCACAACCTCGTGCTCCAGTTCGCCGCCGAGATGGGCATTGTCGGGGTGCTGCTTCTCGCCGGCCTCGCTGCCGCCGTGGCTGCCTCCATCCGCAGGGGCCGGCGGCACTTCCGCAGCATCAGCGACGGACGTGGCGACGGCCTCGGATACGCGGTGGCGGTAGGGCTCGTCGGCTATGTGGTCACCTCGTTCTTCCTTCACCTCGACTTCGCCCGCCTGCCCTGGCTCCTCACCGGAGTCGCCCTAGCACTGCCGCGCGTGGCCCGACTCGAGGACGCCTCCCGTGAGATGGCGACGCATGGGGTCGAACGATGACGGCCACACCGACGATCGAGTCCCCCGAGTCGCTCGGTACCACGGCGGCCCGGGCCGTCGCGTGGAACTACGTCTCGTTCGCCTCGGGCAAGGTCCTCGTCCTGGTGACGATGGCCGTCCTGGCGCGGCTGCTCACCCCTGCGGACTTCGGCGTGGTCGGCTACACGACGCTGGTCATCGCCTACCTGGGCGTGCTCATGGATCTCGGATTCGGCGCCGCCCTCATTCAGCGGCGACACCACGTCGCCGAGGCCGCCGAGACGGTGTACGCCGTCAACCTGATCCTCGGCGCGGTGCTGACGACGGTGACCGCACTCGGGGCTCCCCTGGTGGCGGACTTCTTCCGCGAGCCGCTGGTGACTCCCCTGCTGCGGGTGCTGTCGTTCACCTTCGTCCTCGAAGCGCTGGGCTCGGTGTCCCTGGTGCTGCTCAAGCGCGATCTCGCCTTTCGGCGCAAGCTCATCCCCGACGTCGGCCGATCGGTGGTCAAGGGAGCAGTCTCGATCGGGGCGGCACTCGCCGGCTTTGGAGTGTGGGCTCTGGTGTGGGGCCAGCTCGCCGGCGTCATGGCCTCGGTCGCTCTTGCCTGGTGGGTGGTGGATCATCGACCGCGGCCCCGGATCCATCGCGGCGAGCTGCGGTCGCTGAGTCGCTTCGGCGCTCCGCTCATCGTCACCGACATCCAGTACGCCATCTGGGCCAACCTCGACTACGTCGTCGTCGGCCGCCTGCTCGGCGACGCAGCTCTCGGGGTCTACACCCTGGCGTACCGGCTGCCGGAGTTGCTGGTGCAGTCGGTGTGGCGGGTGCTCGCCAACGCCATCTTCCCCGTGTTCTCCACGATCCAGGACCGGGCGGATCTGCTCCGGCGCGGGTATCTCGCCACGATCCGCTACACCCAGACGGTCGTCGTGCCGCTGTGCATCGGTCTCTTCCTCACGGCCGAGCAATCCGTCGCCGCCCTGTTCGGCGACCAATGGACCGAGGCGGTTCCGGTGCTCAAGGTGATGGCGGTGTTCTCCCTCATCGGCTCGATCGGGGTGAACGCCGGAGACGTGTACAAGGCCCTCGGTCGCACCGGGGTGCTGGCACGGTTGGCCGCGCTCGAACTCATCGCCCTCGTCCCGGCGCTCCTCGTCGGAGCCAGGTTCGGCCTCGTCGGTGTCGCCTGGGCGCACGCCGTCGTCGCCGCCGTCGACACCACCATCCGCCTGGCGGTGGCCAACCGCATGGTCGACACCACCTTTGGCGACGTGTGGCGCCAGGTGGTGCCGTCGCTCGCCGCCGGCGCCTGGATGGCGGTTGCGGTGGTGCCGGTGCTCTGGATGACAGGGGGGGTGACTCCGTTCGTGTCGCTGCTCGCCGCCACCGCCGCCGGCTCGGCGGCGTACGCGCTGGCGCTGTGGCGGATCGACCCGGTCGTGATCCGGCGCATCCTCGGCTTCGTGGGGTTGCGGCGCGCCAGGGTGGAGCCGTGACCGGCCGCCATTCCGCACTGCGCGCCGCACCGGCTCCGGTCGCCACCGCCCGCCTCCGCGTGCTCTACCTCATCGACTCCCTCGGGCAGGGAGGGGCCGAGCACCTGCTGGTGCGCTACCTCGAGGCCCTCCCCGAGGCGGGAGTCGATCCCACCGTCGTCGTGATCCAGGACCGCGACGGCAATCCCCTCGCCTCCGCCGTCACCCGCCTCGGCGTTCCGCTCGAGACCCTGCACATCGACCGTCTTCGCCGCCGCGGGGCCCTCGCCCGGGTCGGTGCCGCCATCGACCGCGTCGGCCCGGACCTGGTGCACACCCAGCTCGAGTTCTCCAACATCCTCGGCACGATTGCCGCCCACCGCCGCGGCATCCCCACGGTGGCCACCCTCCACACGCTCGATCGCCCACGACCGTGGAGCCGGGACGCGGTGCGATTCCGCCTCATGGCCCGCATCCTCGCCTCGCGCTCGTCCCGGGTGATCGCGGTATCGCAGAGCGCCGGAGCGCATTTCACGGAACGCTCGGGGGCGCGCCGCGGCGTCGTCACCACGCTGTACAACGGCATCGACCTCGAACGCTTCCTCGCCCCGCACCCTGCGGCGGCCGCCGACCTGCGCCATTCGCTCGGCATCGCCGCGGGGTCTCGCATCGTGACGACCGTGGCGGTGCTGCGGCCGCCCAAGGGGATCGCCGACCTCATCGCCGCCCTGCCCGCAGTGGTGCTGGCCGTGCCCGGGACCCACCTCGTCATCGCCGGAGACGGCCCGGCGCGACCGGACCTGGAGGCGGCGGCCATGGCTCACGGCATGGCCGGGCGGGTTCACTTTCTCGGCCACCGGGCCGATGTCGATGAGGTGCTCGCCGCCGCCGACCTGTTCGTGCTGCCCTCCCACACCGAGGCGCTTCCCACCGTGCTCATCGAGGCGATGGCCACCGGCCTCCCCGTGGTCGCCACCACGGTCGGGGGCATCCCCGAGATGGTCGAGCGGGGCAGCAGTGCCCTCCTCGTTCCCCCCCACGAACCGGAGTTGCTCGCCGAAGCCATCACCCGGGTCCTCACCTCCCCGCTGCAGGCGGCGGCGATGGCAACCGCCGGGCGCCGCATCGCCCGGCACCGCTTCGATCTCGGCCGACAGGTCGGCGAACTCGTCGCCGAGTACCGGCGGGTCGTCGCCGGCGGAGGATCGGGATGACCCGCATCGCCCTCGTGGAGCAAGACGGCGCCGGCGGCATGATCCACTACGCCTATCAGCTCGCCGATGCGCTCACCGGCGCCGGGGCGGATGTCACCCTGCATACCGGGCGTCGCTACGAGCTGCGGGGACTTCCCCATCGGTTCCAGGTGCGTGATGAGATGAACCTGTGGCCGGCAATCGAGTCACCACGCCAGCGCGGCCTCGGGGCGATCGGCCGCAAGCTTCGGCGCACCTGGCGGGCAATGCGCTACGCCGTCGTGTGGCACCGCCTCACCCGCCGTCTCATCGGTGAGCGTCCCGACGTCGTGCTCTTCTCCACCATCCGATTCCCCTTCCAGGTCGTCTTCCTGCGTCGGCTGCGGCGCCACGGGCTGGTCCTCGCCCAGGTGTGCCATGAGTTCGAAGCGCGCGAGCGAGGCCGCTGGTCGCGGGCGATCAGCCGGCGGCTGTCGCTGGCGGTCTATCGGACCTTCTCCGTGGTCTTCCTCCACGGAGAACAGAACCGAAAGGCGTTTCTCGGCCACTTCCCCATCGATGCGGACCGCACCCGGGTCATCCATCACGGCAACGAGTCGATGTTCCTGCGCCTGGCGGACACCGGCGGAGACCTGAGGCGACGGTACGGCCTCGGTGAGGACGAACCCGTGGCCCTCTTCTTCGGGGGCCTGCGCCCCAGCAAGGGCATCCTCGACCTCATCGACGCCTTCGCCGCCATGCCCGCGGCCACGCCGGGACGGCTGCTCGTGGTGGGCCAACCCGCCGGGATCGATCCCGCGGAGGTACGCAGCCGCGCCGAGCAAGCCGGCATCGGCGGCCGTGTCGTCGTCGATGGACGGTATCTCCCGCTCGAGGAGGTCGGACCGCTGATGCGCACCGCGACGGTCGTGGTGCTTCCCTACCGATCGGCGACGGCCAGCGGGGTGCTCCAGGTGGCGTTCGCCTTCGGCCGGCCGGTGGTCGCCACTGCCCTCGGTGCCCTCGTCGAGGATGTCGAGCATGGGATCACCGGACTGCTGGTGCACCCCGATGACCCCGCTGAGCTCGCCACGGCGATGGCGTCGCTCCTGCGCAACCCCGATCGCGCCAGGCGAATGGGCACGGCCGCAGCCGAGGCGGCGGTCACGCGATTCGGCTGGGAGCCGATCGCCGCCGACATCCTCGAAGCTCTCGCCGAGGTGAAGCCATGATCGGGCTCGTCTTCTGGGTGGCCTTGGCATTCGTGGCCTACACCTACGCCGGCTACCCGCTCCTCGTCACCCTCGTCGGCAGGCTGCGGCCCGAGCCGATCTATGGCGACCACACCCCCAAGGTGACCCTCATCGTCGCCGCCTTCAACGAGGCCGCCGTGATCGGGGACCAGCTGCGCCGCATTGCCGCTCTCGACTACCCGGCCGATCTCCTCCAGGTGATCGTGGCCGCCGATGGATCCGACGACGCCACCGCCGACATCGCCCGGAGCTTCCCCGGCATCGAGGTGGTGCATCGTCTCGAACGCGCCGGAAAAATGGCTGCGATCCAGCGTGCCATGGAGTGGGCGACGGGCGACGTGATCGTCACCACCGATACCAACAATCGTCTCCGCACCGATGCCCTCCGCCTCCTCGTGGCCCCATTCGCCGACCCGTCCGTGGGTGCCGTCACCGGTCGCAAGGTGGTCGGGGGCGAGGGCGGACTCGGCTTCGGCGAGGGGATGTACTGGCGGTACGAGGCGCACATTCGCCGGATGGAGACCCGCATCGGCTGCACGGTCGGCGTCAACGGCGAGCTGTTTGCCATCCGGCGCGAGGCCTTTGCCGTCGCCCCGGCGGGCACGATCAACGACGATCAGTGGCTGGCCCACCACGCCATGGTCGGTGGATGGAACGTCGTCTTCCGGCCGGAGGCAGTGTCCGAGGAGACGGTTTCGGCCAGCGCCGCCGATGAAGCGGAGCGCCGCAGCCGGATGGTGGCGGGTCAGTTCCAGGTGTTTTCCGGTCTGCATCGCCAATTGCCCTGGCGCCGGCCGGTGGTGGCGTGGATGCTGCTCTCGCACAAGGTGTTCCGGCCCCTCGTGCCCCTGGGGATGCTGGCGGCGCTGGCGGCTTCCATCGCGGCGGTGGTGGTTTCGCCTGCCGGCAATGCCCTCCACCTCGCAGCACCGTGGAACCAGATCACCCTTGCCGCCCAGGCGGCCTTCTATGCCGCCGCCGCCCTCGGGGAGCGCCTTCCCCGGCTGGGAGGCATCGGCTATCTCCCGCGGTTCCTCGTGATGCAGAACCTCGCCACGCTGCGCGGCATGTGGCGCCACCTGCGACACACCCAATCGGCGGCCTGGCTACGCGCCGATCGGAGGCGGGCATGAGTGCACCGGCACGCCCGGCACCGGTCCTGGAGCGCATCGACGGCCGCGGGCTCGAGGCCATCGCTATCGAGTGGGATGGCCTCATCGCATCCTCGCCGACACCGAGCCCGTTTCTCACCTCGGCCTGGCTCGGGGCGTGGCTGGCGACCCTGGGCGAGGGGGCCGATCTCGAACTCCTCACCGCCCGCGATGCCGACGACGGTTCGCTGCTGGCCGCGGCACCGTTCTTCGTGGAGACCCGGACCCGCGCCGGGATGCGCCATCGGGTGTTGCGATTCCTCGGTTCCGGCCCGGCGGCACCCGATCACCTCGACCTCGCGGTGGCCGCCCACGCCCCGGCGGGAACCGCGGCAGCGGTGTGGGCTGCGGTGAATCGCGAGCGACGCTGGGATCTCATCGACCTCGACGGAGTCGTCGCCGACGGGGCGCTCGCCCGCCTCCTCATGCGACGCGCCTCCGACCGTGGTCGCGTCGAGACGACGCCGGCCCCGTTCCTCCGTCTGGCGCCGACGTGGCAGGCCACCGCCGCCACCTTCGACGGAGCGCTGCGCCACAGCCTCGATCGGCAACGGCGCAGACTCGAGCGCGAGTCGGCGGCCGTCGTCACCGAGCGCATGGTCGCCGAGCCCGAGGATCTCGAGGCGACGATGACACGCCTCGAGCGACTTCACCAGGCGAGGCGCACCGAGGCGGGCCAGCGGGGCGCGTTCGGCACCCCGCGGCTGGCGGCATTCCAGCGCGAGGTGGCGCGGCGAATGCTCGCCGCCGGCCGGCTCAGGCTCTGGCGTCTCGACGTGGGTGCCGACACCATCGGCGTCATCGAGTGCTTTCGCCACGGCGACACCGTTGCGTTCTACACGACCGGGTTCGACCGTGATTGGCACCGCTTTGGACCGGGAAGCCGGGTGATGGCCGTGGCCATCGCCGCCGCCATCGACGAGGGCGCCACCGGCTTCGACTTCCTGCGGGGCGACGAGCCCTACAAGCGGCTCTGGGGCACCGAACTCCGTCACGATCTGCGCATGGTGCAACCGATGAGCCGCCTCGGGCGGATGCTCTTCCTCGCCCGCGAACTCAGACGGCGGAGAAGCGCCGCCTGATCTCGGCGTCGAAGCGCCGGGCAGCTACGGCCCCGATGCGTCTGCCGGGCCATCGCCCGGTGGCAAGGGTGATCCGACGCGACAGTGCCTCGGCGCCGCACTCGTAGGCGAGAACGGCGGGGTCGAGCCCGCCATGCCCTGCGGCGATGACGCCCTCCCACGTGTCGAGCACCCGGCGTCCACGCCCCAGCCCGAACGAGAGCAGTTGGCTTCGGCCGAGGCGGAGTTCCCCGACGAGCGTGGCGACGTCCGTCTCGGCCCGCCCCGGGGTGCGATTCGGATCGATCAACGCCACCCGATCGTCGGAGGAGACCAGCACGTTGCCGAGGGTGAGATCACCATGCTGGATGGTCTCGGTGCATCGGTGACCGGCGAGACGGCGGGCGGCAGCGCCGCCCAGGCTCGCCGCCGGCGCCAACCGGGGGTGGCGCAGCCCGATCTCCCTCCAGCGCTCCACCTCCACCTCCACCGGAAACACTGCGGCCACCCCGACTCCCGAACGGTGATAGTGGCCGAGGAGAGACCCCACCCTGCCGAGCCAGACCGTCGCCGCGGGCGGTGCCCCGAACCCGAGGCGTCGGCGTAGCGACGAACCGGCAAACACCTCCATAACGATGGCGTTCACGGCGACGACGTGGGCCACCGGCACCACGGCGGCGAGACCGGGATCTCCGGATGCCGCCACCAGCCGGGCGAGCTCTTCGAGCGCGCCGAACTCCCCGGCCGTGTCTGCCTGCGGCCCGGCAGCAAACGCCGCCTCGAGGCTGTCGACGCCCTCCCAGCGCGGGATCTTGACCAGGAGGGGCGCCCGCGGCGTGTCGGCGCGGAATTGCCACGACCAGGGCCGCTCCTCTGGCTCCGACCACGCCCGGATCACCCCGTGGCTGCCGACGACCGCGGCGGCCACCGCTTCGCGGATGGTCGCTGCGGCGGTCGCCGCGGCGCTCACCGCAGCACCTTCACGAAGCGCGGCACCCCGGAGACCTTGGCGACGAACCGATCCAACCCATCGCCGTGGTGGACGTAGATGCGACGGATGCGCAACGGGTGCCGTACGACCTCGCTCCACCGTGCCGGCCCGGAGACGAGGGTGAAGGCCAGCCTGACTCCGGTGGCCGCAACCTCGGCCTCGACGCCGGTGTCGAGATCGCGGCGCTGCCCGTTGGGGTAGGCGAACGCCAGGGGGATGCGCCCGATCGCCTCGGCGACCCTGGCCACCGACCCGGAGATCTCGGCGGCCGCCGTCGATCGATCCACCCGGGTGAGAATCGGATGGCGGCAGGTGTGTGCTCCGAATTCGATGCCGCGCCGTCCCATCTCCGCAACGTCGCTCCAGTCGAGCAGGGTCGAGGGCATGTCGCTCGCGGACTCGGACACCCCCAGGATGGCGGGCAGGGCGTCGACCGCCGCCCGCATCTCGGCATCGTCGACGGTCTTGGCACGACGCATCCAGGCGCGGATCACCCGATGTCGGTCCCCGTCGAGCGAGACCTCCCCGAGAAGCGGCAATCGGACCCGTTGTTCGGCGGCGGCAGCGAGCAGGGACGCGGCCCGATCCCACCAGAACGGCTGGCCGGTGCCGATGTGGTCGGTGGCGAGAAACACCGCGGCGCCGACTCCGTGGCGTTCGAGCACCGGGAGCGCTGCGGTGAGGTTGTCGCGGTAGCCATCGTCGAAGGTGACCAGCAACGGACGGCGCGGGAGTGCGGTCCCGTCGAGGGCGGCCGCCACCTCGGTGAGCGTGACGGGGGTGAAGTGCCGGGTGGCCCAGGCGATCTGGGTGGCGAACTCGCCGGGTGCGGCGCTGGCATTGCCCACATAGCCGCGAAACGCCGCGGCATCGGCATCCGCGATGCGGTGGTAGGCGAGCACGGTGAGTCGGCGCGGCCCATGCCACGCCGCCGGGAGCCGCCACACCCCGGTTCGCCGACCCACGGCGAGCAGCCCTCGTCGCAACCCCATCGGCGGCGATGGTATCGGGCCTTCCCCCCATGCTCCGGGATTGCCCCGCGGGGCCCCGCGAATCGGCACCGGTCCGATCCGAGTTCCTCCCACGTCGGGGCGTGCGTCGGGGTGAGCCATCCGCGGAACCCGCCGCTAGCGTGACCGTCGATGCCCCCCGAGTCGCTGCCCTTCACTCCCGACGCCGATGCCAACCGCCTCCTGGCGCAGAACCCGACGGCACTGCTCATCGGCATGCTCCTCGACCAGCAATTCCCGATGGAGCGTGCCTTCCTCGCACCACACCTGCTCCGGGATCGACTCGGGGAACGACTCGACGCCCACACCATCGCCGCCCTCGACGATGCCACCGTCGAAGCCGTGTTCGCCGGACCTCCGGCGCTGCACCGATATCCCGCCTCGATGGGACGACGCTGCCGCGATCTCTGCACCCACCTCGTCGACGAGTACGGCGGCGACGCCTCTCGGCTGTGGTCCGAGGCCTCCGATGGCAAGGAGTTGCTGCGGCGCCTCCAGGCGCTGCCCGGCTTCGGGGCGGCGAAGGCACGGATCTTCGTCGGCGTGGTGGGCAAGCGGCTCGGTGCAGGTCCCCCGGGGTGGGAGGGTGTCGCCGCCGACTGGCCCTCCATCGCCGATGTCGACCGCTTCGAACAGGTGGCGGTGCTGCGGGAGCAGAAGCGAGCCAGAAAGGCCGCCGCCAAGGCGGGGGCATGACGCTGATCCTGTCCGAGGTGGTGTCGCTCCTCGGGGCCGCCACCGCGTGGCTGGCGGTGGCGGTGGCCCTGGCGGTGGCGGCAGGGTATGTCGTCTCCCGGATCCGTCGCGGCGACCCGGCGCCGGCATGGCGGGCGGCCGTGATCGCCGGGCTGCTCGGCGCCGGTCTCTCCTCGCGCCTCGGATTGCCCGACCCGGCCGGGTTCGAGATCTCGGGCCGGCCCTTTCCCCCGCTCTGGGTGCTCGCCGGCGCCACGATCGGGGCCGGGGTGCTGCAGTGGCGCCGGAGCCGGGTCAGCGATCGTGGGGAAGGATCAGCGGCGAGCCCAGCACCGGGTGCGGGACGACCGTGACCCGCTGGCCGTAGACCGCCTCGACGATCGGCCCGGTGAGGACGGTCGCCGTGGCGCCGATGGCATGGAGCCTCCCCTCGGCGAGGAGAGCCACCCGATCGGCGAATCGGGCGGCGACGTTGAGATCGTGCAACGCCGCCACCACGACGGCGCCACGATCCGCCAGGCCGCGCAGCGTGCGCATCACCAGTTCCTGGTGGCGCAGATCGAGACTCGCCGTGGGCTCGTCGAGAAAGAGCACCGGGGTCTCCTGGGCGAGGACTCGGGCAAGACTCACCCGGGTCTGTTCGCCGCCGCTCAGCGTGGGATAGGTGCGATCGGCGAGGTGGCCCGAGTCGGTCGTCGCCATCGATCGCCGTGCCACGGCGGCATCGTCGCCAGAGGTCGCCGCGTACCGGCCCATGAGCACCACATCGAGACAGCGGAATGCGAAGGCCAGCACGGTGTGCTGCGGGAGCACTGCCCGCACCCGGGCCCGTTCGATCGAGGACATGGCAGCGAGGGGGCGCCCGAGCAGCTCGACGGTCCCCGACGTGGGCGTCCATTCCCCGGAGAGCACCCGAAGCAGCGTGGTCTTGCCGGCACCATTGGGGCCGAGGATGCCGAGGACCTCGCCCGGCGCAGCATCGACATCGACACCGGCGAGCAGCGCTCGACCCTCGACCTCGAATCCGAGGCCGCGACCGGTGACGCCCGCGCTCATCCCCAGCCTCCGTGCTCGCTGCGGGTGCGCCGCAGCAGCCACAGGAAGAGCGGACCGCCGGCCAGGGCGGTGAGCAGGCCCACCGGCACCTCGAGGGGCAGGGCGACGGTGCGGGCCACGGTGTCGGCAGCCACGACGAGCACCGCCCCGCCGAGGGCGCTCGCCGGAAGCACGATGCGGTGCCCCGGGCCCGCCACGAGCCGGACCGCGTGGGGCACGAGCAGCCCCACGAATCCGATCACCCCGGCGGCCGCCACCGACGCCCCCACGACGATGGTGACGAGCACCAGGACCCGTCGCCGCAGCTGCTCGACGTCGACACCGAGATGGGCTGCCTCGCGCTCGCCGAGCAGGATCAGATCGAGGCGGCGGGCAAACCGCGGCAGTGCCAGCACCCCGATGGCGATGAAGGGCACGGTGAGACCCACAAGCCGCCAGGTGGCGACGCCGAGACCCCCGAGCGAGTAGAAGAGCGGTGACCCGAGGCGCGGGTCATCTGCGATCACGCTGAGGAATCCGGCCAGGGCACCGCCGACGGCGGCCACCGCGATCCCCGCTAGCACCAGGGTCACCACCTCGGTCCTGCCGCGGTGGCGCGCCAGCGAGTACACCGCGGCACCGGCGGCCAGGCCGCCGGCAAAGGCTCCGATCGATCCGGCGATCCCGCCAATGGCCGACTCGAGGGCAAGGACGCCGATCGCCGAACCGGCGGCCGCACCGCTGGAGATGCCGATGAGCTGCGGGTCGGCAAGGGGATTCCGGAAGATTCCCTGCAGGGCCGCACCCGCCACGGCCAAGCCGGCGCCGACAGCGACTCCGAGCACCACGCGCGGCAGCCGGATGGACCACAACACCGCATCGGAGGTGTCGCCGGCCCCGCCCCCGTCGCCGATGCCGGCGTGATGGAGCAGGATGGATACGACGTCGCCCGGGGCGATGCGAACCGCCCCCGACCCCAATGCCACCACCGTGACCCCGGCAAGCGCCACGCCGAGGCCGGCGACGAGCAGCGCTGGTCGCAGCCGGCTGGTCACCCCCCGAGCTCCGGATGGAGGTCGCGCACCAGATCCTCGGCAAGCTGGCCGGTGCGCGGCCCCATGCCCAACAGATAGAGATCCTCATACACGAGGACGCGTCCGGCCTGCCCCGCCGGGGTCTGCGCCAGCCCGGGCAGCGCCAGGAACCCTTCGAGCCCATCCAGACCCTCGAACCCGCGCTGCGCGGTGATGATCACGTCCGGCGCCGCAGCGACGATCGCCTCGGCGGTGAGAGGAACGAATCCATCGACCCCCGCATCCGGGCCGACGTCGATGGCCCCGAGCGCGTCGAGGACCCCGGTGAATACCGTGTTGCCCGCCAGGAGCAGCACGGTGTCGCTGCTGGCGACATACACCACCGCCACCCGGGGGCGGCTCGTGGTGGTCTCGGCGAGTGCCAGGGCAGCGGCGATCTCGGCCTCGACCTGTTCCGCCAGGGCCTCACCCTCCTCGGCGAGGCCGAGCACGCCGGCCACGGCGCGAATCTTGCGACCGGGGGCATCGAGGCCCTCGTACCGCGGCAGGATCACCACGGGGACTCCGGCGCCGCGCACCTGTTCGACGGCGGTGGAGGGCGAGGCATCGAGGTCGCCGATCGCCAGCGTCGGGTCGAGCACCAGGATCGGCTCGGCGAGGAGGCGGAACTCGACACCGATCTTCGGCTTGGCCCGCATCTCGTCGGGCGGGAACACCGAGCTCAGATCGACGCCGACGAGGTTGTCGCCGAGCCCCAGTGCGAAGATGATCTCGGAGTAGTCGCCGCTGAAACTCACGATCCGGGCGAGGTCGGTGACGGTCGTCGAGACCCCGTCGGCACCGACATAGGTGACGGGCAGGCCCGGAGTGGTGACCGGGGTCGCCGCCGGACCGGGTTCGGCACCACAGGCGGCGACGACAAAGACCAGCGAGATGATGGCACGCACGCGCATGACGGGTACGGTATCGGCAGCAACGGCCGACGCGAAGTCGGCTCGGAGGGGCTGCCGTGCAAGACATCGTCGCTCTCCTCGATCGGCCCGAGACCGTGGTCGCGGTCGTCGGGGCCACCGACCGCGAGGAGAAGTTCGGGAGCATCATCTACCGCGACCTCCGCGCCAAGGGCGTCAAGGTGCGGGCGGTGAACCCCTACCGCGATTCGGTCGCCGGAGATCCCTGCTGGCGCAGCCTGGCCGACCTCCCCGAGCCACCGACCATCGTCAACATCGTGGTCCCGCCGGCCCGCACCCTGGCGGTCCTCGACGACTGTGCCCGCCTCGGCTTCACCACGGTGTGGATCCAGCCCGGCGCTGCCGACGAGGCGGTCCGGAATCGACTGGAGCGCGGCGACCTCGATGCCCTGGTCGATGCCTGCATCATGGTTGCGCCCCTCACCCGTCGACCCGCCGCCGGGTAGTGTCGGCGGCGTGACCGGCTTCGACGCCTACGACCCCGAATTCGTCCGCGACCCCTATCCCACCTATGCCCGGCTCCGCGACGAGGGCCCGTTCTACGACGAGCGGTGGGGGCTTACGTTCTTCTCCCGCCACCGCGATGTCACCGCCATCCTCCGGGATCGCCGCTTCGGGCGCGACATCCGCCACGTGCTGCCCCTCGATCAGGTCGATCGCCGCACCTATCCCGAGCACCTGCCTCAGTGGTATCGCATGGTGCGCGGCTCATTCATCGATCTCGAGCCTCCGGAGCACACCCGGATCCGATCGGCGGTCAACCGGGCCTTCACGAAAAGCCGGGCCGAGGTGAAGCGGGAGTCGATCGGCGCCATCGCCGCGGATCTGCTCGACGCCCTGGCGGGCCGCGAGGAGTTCGACGCCATCGCCGACTTCGCCGCACCGGTGCCGGTGGCGGTCATCTCAGACATGATGGGGGTCCCCCGAGATCACCGTCAGCAACTCCTCGACTGGTCGCACGCCATCGTCCGGGTGTTCGACCTCAATGTCACCCCTGCAGAGGAACAGGCCGCCGAACGTGCCGTCGGCGAGTTCGCCGCCTACCTGCGCGAGTTGGTGCTGGCTCGCCGCGCCGAACCCGGCACCGACCTCATCTCGGAGCTCGTCGGCACCGTCGGTCTGCCCGATGACGACCTCATCGCCACCTGCATCCTCATCCTCAACGCCGGGCACGAGGCGACGGTGCACGCCATCGGCAACGGCATCCTCGCCATGGCCCGCTACCCCGAGGTCCTCGCCGCGGTCCGTGCCGATCCCGGCCTCCTCCCCACGCTCACCGACGAGCTGCTGCGCTGGGACCCGCCCCTGCACATGTTCGAGCGCTGGGTGCTCGAGGATCTCGATGTCGCCGGTGTCCCACTGCGCCAGGGCGACAAGGTCGGGTTGCTCTTCGCCGCAGCCAATCGCGACCCGGCGGTCTTCCCGGATCCCGACCGGATCGATCCGGCACGGGCCGACAACCCCCATGTCGCCTTCGGCCTGGGCACCCACTTCTGCCTCGGCGCCCCCCTCGCCCGGGTGGAGCTCGAGGAGGTCTTCGGGGCGCTCTCCCGGCGGTTCGGAACCCTCACACCGGCGGTCGCCGAGCCGCCCCGCACCGCCAGCCTGGTCTTTCACGGCGTCGACAGCCTGCCGCTTCGGGTCGGAATCGGGACGGCCCCCGGCTAGCCCGTGACCGATGCCCCTGGCCGGCCCCGCCGGCGGTCGCCACGATCGAGCATGCATACCGAACCGGAGGAACCCATGGCCGAAGATCTCAACCCTCACGCCATTGCCCGCACCCAGTTCGACAACGCCCTTCCCTATGTCGACAGCCTTGTTGGGTGGAAGGGAATGGCGGAGTGGTTGTTCGCCCCCGAGAAGATCGTCACGGTGACGCTCCCGGTGGTGATGGACGACGGCCTGGTTCGCACCTTTCAGGGCTACCGGGTCATCCACAGCACGGGACGCGGACCGGGAAAGGGCGGGATTCGATTCCATCCCTCGGTGGACGAGGACGAGGTCAAGGCGCTGGCCACATGGATGACGTGGAAGTGCGCCCTCGCCGACATCCCCTTCGGCGGGGCCAAGGGCGGCGTGACCTGTGACGCCGCGAAGCTCTCCCTCGAGGAGCGGCGTCGTATCACCCGCCGCTTCATCGCTGCCCTCGGCGACAACATCGGTCCGCACACCGACGTTCCGGCTCCGGACATGTACACGGACGCCCAGACCATGGCGTGGATATACGACACCTACTCGATGATGCATCGCGGCACCAACAGCCTTCCGGTGGTCACCGGCAAGCCCCTCGATCTCGGAGGGATCGTCGGCCGTTCGACCGCCACCGCCCGGGGAGTGTTCTTCTGCACCGAGCGGTTCCTCGCCAGCGGGCGGTTGCCGAAGCGCTCCACGATCGACGGAGCCCGGGTGGCGATCCAGGGATTCGGGAATGCGGGAAGGCATGCCGCCACCATCTACCGCGATGCCGGGGCGGTGATCGTCGCCGTGTCCGACACCCGGGGCAGTGCGCTTGCACCACAGGGCCTCGACGTGGATGCGGTGTGCGCCCACAAGGACGCTTCCGGGAGCGTGGTGGGGGCTCCCGGAACCACGAAGGGCGATCCCCGCGCCGCGCTCGAGGTCGAGTGCGACCTCCTCATCCCGGCGGCGATGGAGAACCAGATCACCCTGGAGAACGCGGCACGGATCAAGGCACCCCTCGTGGCCGAGGCGGCCAACGGACCGACCACCCCAGGAGCAGACGTCGTGCTCGCCGAGCGGGGCATCACGGTGCTCCCCGACATCCTCGCCAATGCCGGCGGCGTCATCGTCTCGTACTTCGAGTGGGTGCAGAACCTGCAGAACGAGCAGTGGGAAGCCGACCATGTCGACGAGAGCCTGCGCAAGCACATCTATCGCTCCACCGACGCCGTGGTCGCCAAGCGCGACGAGATGATCGCCGGCATGCCCACCTATCAGGCTCGCTGGCAGGAGATGCGACCCGGGGCCACTCCGCTGCGCAACCCCGACTACCGCATCGCCGCCGCAGTGGTCGCCGTGGGCCGCACCAAGGCCACGGCAGAAGCGCGCGGGGTGTGGCCGTGAGCGGGCCACACGCCATCAGCGGTTGTCCATGGGCCGGGGGCCAAAGGCTTCCGCTACCCCACCGGTAACCGTCGGAAGATCGCGTTCCTGAGCCGGGGGTTCCTGCCGGCATCTTCGGCCCGATCGATCGACTCGGTGAGTTTGCGACCCAGATTCACCCCGGCCCAGCGGAGCGGTTCCGGCTCCCAGCGCCGGGAGCGATGACCGACCCAGGGAAGGTGGACGAGTTCCGAGTCGACGCCCCGGACGAGGTCCGCCACCGTCTTGCCGGCGAGATGGGCCGCCGCCACCCCGTTGCCCACGTAACTCCCCGCAGTGATCACCGCGCCTTCGACCGTGATCGCGGGACGCCAGTCCCGCGCGATGGCGAGGGGCCCTCCCCATTCGCCCTCGATCTCCACCCCCGCCAATGCAGGAAAGAGGTCGCCGAGCGTGGCGCGAATCGAGGCGAAGGTCCGTTGGTCGAGGTCGTACGAGTCCTCGATGCGCGAGCCGAAGTGGTAGGGCGCCCCGCGCCCTCCAAATGCCATCCGGCCGTCCTCGGTGCGTTGCCCGTAGATGATCAGGTGGCGGCCATCCGAGAACGTCTCGCGGGCCCCGAGGCCGATCTCGGTCCAGGTGGCATCGGCGAGGGGTGGGGTCACCACCATGAGCGAGTACACCGGGATCACCCGTCTCCGCTGCCCCGTCAAGCGGGTGCGATAGGCCTCGGCTGCCTGAATCACCCGCTCCGCCCGGATGAAGCCATGCGGAGTCCACACCCCGCCGGAAACGGGCCGGCCCGGCGTCCGCTCGTAGATGGCCACGCCGCGCCGCTCGACGGCGTCTGCCAGCCCAACCACCAACCGTGCCGGATCCACCGCAGCGCAGTGGGGCGTGTAGAGCGCGCCGAGAAGCCGCGACGGGGTCACACGGCGGGCGGCCTCGCTCGGAGCGAGCCACCGCACGTCTTCCTCCCCCACACCGGCGTCCCGGGCAATGGCCACCGAATGCTGCAGGCGGCCGACGTGGGCAGGGCGAGTGGCGGCGATGACGGTGCCGCCGCGGGCGTACCCGCATGCAATCCCTTCCGCGGTCACGGCGTCGCCGATCTCGCCGACCGTCTTCACCATCTGGCGGTAGAGGCGCACCATCCCCGGGCGTGTCCTGGGATCGGCGAGCATCCGATCCATCCCTGCCAGCTCGGCGGATGCCCATCCCCCATTGCGGCCCGAGGCGCCAAACCCGACGTGCTCCTGTTCGACGATGGCGATGCGAAGCCGTCGATCCGCGATGGCGAGGTGGTGAGCCGTCCACAGGCCCGTGTAGCCGGCACCCAGGATGCACACGTCGACATCACGATCTCCTGGAAGCGGAGGGCGGTCTCGTCGCGTGATCTGGCTCATCCAGAAGGAGATGGAACGCGCCGGTGACCCTGCGGGCATCGACGGAAGGTATCAGGTGCAAGATGCCAGATGCCAGATGCCTGATGCTTCTAGCGAGGACTCCAGATCTGGAATCTGGTCCGAACGCGACGGAGGGCGGGCAGAGCCCGCCCTCCGTCAAGTTGCGTTGAAAAACGCTACTTCTTCTTCGCCGCCGGCTTCTTGGCCGCAGGCTTCTTGGCAGCGGTCTTCTTGGCAGCGGGCTTCTTCTTGGCAGTCGCCATGACATTCCCTCTCATCTACTCCCCTCTCGGGGAGTGCGTTCACTCGCTGATGCGAGTGCTGTACGAGGCAAGTTGTACATCACGCGTGTAGTTCTCGTCCCTGCCACGTGTTGGCGGCACCCCGCCATATTCCTGTCGCTCGAAAGCATCCCCAAGGCAGGAACCCCCTGAGCCCTCGCAAGGTCGCCCGCCATCCTGTGGATAACGCGGGGACGCGGCAGGTTCACGCCCTCGTCGGTCACGGTCACGCCGCGCCCCCGGTACCCTGGTTGCGATGCCCCCAGTCATCGCCGTCATCGAGGCAGCAGCCTCATATCGCCGTGGTCTCGAGGCCGCTCTGGTCGACGCGGGCTTCACCATCACGGCGGAACCTGGGGACGCCGATGCCGTCCTCCTGGCACTGGGCGTCCCCGAGGGATGCGAAGCCGCCGACGCCCTCGTCGCCGCCGGCAAGATCGTCGTGGCGCTGCTCCCCGATCCCACGCCGGCGGGTCATGCCCACGCCTTCGAGCACGGAGTGGCTTCTGCAACACCGTGGAATGCCGATCCCGGCGACATCGTGACCGCCCTGAGCCATGCCATGGATGGCTGGGCGCGGCTCCCCGTGTCCACGGTGAAGTCTCTCGCCGCCGAGTGGCCGGGGGCTCACACCCCGCGACCCGACGTGACCGACGAGGAGATCGGGTGGCTCGCCGACCTTGCCGCCGGCGAGACCGTTGCCCGCATCGCCGACGCCACGGGGTACTCGGAGCGCGCGATGTTTCGCCGTCTCCGCGAGGTCTACGAGCGTCTTGGTGTCACCAGCCGGGCGGAAGCGATCCTCGTCGCCGAGCGTCGCGGGCTCTTCGCCGGCGACTGAGCGGTCCCCCGCGCCGTCACCCGCCGCATGACAGGAACCTGCCATTCCCGACGATCAAGTCCACGCGATCGGGCCGATGTCGTCGCCGAAGAACGGGGCATCGTCGAGAATCATGGGGTCTGCCGCCGCTCCTCGGTTTCGGACCCGGTGACACCGGCCATCTCCGGCCACCCACCCAACCCTGGTGATGCGCCCTCCCGAGACCGCCACCGCCTCATGCCCCCGCCGGCGTCGCGTCGGCACAGAAGACGCGTCCGTTGCGGAAGACGAGATCGGCGGTCACACGCGGGACACCAGACACCAGATGCCAGACACCAGACAACCCATCGGGCATCTGGTGCCTGGCACCTGGTACCTCCTAGCTCTTCGCCTCGGCGAACAGATCGGTGAAGTTGATCTCGTAGTCGCCGGTGTCCGTGATCACTTCGGTGTCCGCTTCGAGCGTGGCCGCGTAGAAGTCCACCACCTCCTGATCGAGGAACGGCGTCGATGCGGCATTGGGGCTGCCGTAGTAGTTCCAGTTGGTCAGTTGGGCCCCATTCTCGGCATCCAGGAGGAAGTCGATGAACGTATGGGCGGTGCACGGCGCGGTCGAGATGGTCGGGATGACCATGTTGTCGATCCAGAGGGTGGCCCCCTCCTCCGGCAGGACGTACGTGAAGTTGTCCGGATTCTCCGTCTCTCCGATGGCCACGATCATGTTGCCGGAGTAACCGTGGGCCACGGCGACCTCGCCATTGGCCAGGTTCTCGTCGTACTGATCCGAGTCGAAGGTGGCGATCCCAGGACGGGCGTCCTTGATCACCTGCGCCGCCTCCTCGAGATGTTCGAGCGTGGTGTCGTTCAGCGAGTACCCCAGGTACTCGAGCGCCGCTCCCATGGTCTCACGGGGATCGTTGAGCAGCGACACGCCGCCGGCGAAGTTCGCCGTGAGGTCGGGATCGAATACCAGCGCCCAGCTCGGCACGAAGGCGTCGCCCACGAGTTCGAGGTTCACGCCGAGGCCGGTCGTGCCGTACTGGTACGCCACCGAGTAGTCCCCGTTCGGGTCATAGGGCTGGGTGCGGAATTCCTCGGCGAGGTTCCCGTAGTTGGTGAGGGCGTCCTTGTCGAGTTTGATGGCCAGACCCTCGTCGATCATGATCTTCACCATGTAGTCGGAGGGGACGATCAGGTCGTAGGCGACACCGGCCTGGATCTGGGAGAGCATCGCCTCGTTCGACTCGTAGTACGACTCGATGACATCGACGCCGTACTGGGACTCGAACGCGGCGATGAGGTCGGGATCCATGTACTCCGACCAGTTGTAGAAGTTGAGGTTGCCGTCGGTCTCACCCGGGGCGCAGTCGATGGCGGTGGGATCGCCACCGGCATTGTCGTCACCGCACGCGGCGACGAGCGCGAGCAATGCCATGGCGATTGCTGCGATCCTCTTCGTTGTCATGGGGCTCCCTCCCTCGAGGCCCGGGATCTCGCCGGGCCATCGGATCATCCGTCCTCTGCCATCGATTCGGGGACTCTACCGCGCGACCCTCGCTGGAAGCCGAATGACACCGCCACCAGCACCATGGATGCGGCAAGCATGATCACCGACACGGCGTTGATGAGCGGTGTCACCCCGCGTCGCACCAGGCCGAAGACATACACCGGTAGCGTCGTGGACCCGGGTCCGGCGACGAAGTTGGTGATGACCACGTCGTCGAGCGACAGGGTCAGCGCCAGGAGCGCTCCACCCGCGACCCCGGGAAGGATCAGCGGGAGCGTGATCCCGCGGAAGGCCTGCCAGCGAGTGGCGTAGAGGTCGGCCGCGGCCTCCTCGAGGCGCGGATCCAGCTGGCCGAGCCGAGCCCGAACCACCACGGTGACGAAGGAGATGTTGAACGCGATGTGGCTGAGCGAGATGGTCCCGATCCCGAAGGTGGGGCTCCAGCCAATGGCGCCATCGAGCCACTGGAATCCCTGGGCGAAGAAGAGCAAGAGCATGACGGCCATCGTCACCTCGGGAATGATGATGGGGAGGTAGAGCAACCCGTCGTACACCCGCTGTCCACGGAACCGGAAGCGCTCCAGGGCGAGGGCTGCCATGGTTCCCAGGATGGTGGCCACCGTCGTCGAGATCGCGGCGACGATCAGCGAGTTGCGCAGCGCCCCCATCACCGCCTCGTCGCGGAACACCTCGCGGTACCACCGCAGCGACGGTTCCGTCCAGATGCCGACGTTCTCGTTGGCGTTGAACGAGAAGACCACGAGCACCACGATCGGGGCGTAGAAGAACGCGAAGACGAGCCAGGAGTTGGTGGCGAGCAGGCGTTCCGCCGGGCTCTTGGGGCGCAATCCGGTGACCACGCTCACAGGTCCCTCCCCGAGGGGCGAAACCACCGGAAGTACACGATGGTGGCGGCGAGCATGATGAGCATCATCCCCATCGACAACGCCGAGCCAAAGGGCTGATTGCGGGCGGCCAGGAACTGGCTCACGATGTAATCGCCGGCCAGTGTGGTCTTGGCACCGCCGAGGATCGCCGGGGTGACATACGCACCGAGCGTGGGGATGAACACCAGGATCGAACCCGCCACCACCCCCGGGATCGACAGCGGCCACGTCACCTTGCGAAAGGCCGTCCACCCGTCGGCGTAGAGGTCGCGAGCGGCCTCAACCAGGCTCCAGTCCATACGTTCGAGAGCGGTGTACAGGGGAAGCACCATGAACGGAAGGAATCCGTACACGAGGCCGATGATGACGGCCGTGTTCGTGAAGAGCAGGCGGATGGGCTCGCCGCCGAGAGCCTGCGAGAGCTGCGACACGGGACCATCGCTGCCGAGCAGCACCTTCCACGCGTAGGTGCGCACCAGGAAGTTCGACCAGAACGGGATCATCACGAGGATGAGGAGCACGTTGCGGAGGGCCGGGCGGCGCGTCGCCATGTAGTAGGCGAGCGGGTAGGCGAACATCAGACAGATGAGTGTCGTCGCCAGGGCGAGGAGGAGAGTGCGCAGCGCGATCTCGACCACGAGCGAGTCCCACAGCCGCCGATAGGAGTCGAAGTTCCAGTCGGAGAGCACCGTGCGACCGGTCGAGCTCCTGGTGGCAAAGGAATAGACCGCGACGATCCCGAGCGGGATCACGAAGAACAGGGTCAAGTAGAACCAGGCGGGCAGGGCGATGAGAAAGCCACGCCGCGCTTCGGCGCGACGAGCGGCATCCTCGAGCTCGGAGCGGGCGGCGGCGGCGCCGCCGGGTTCGCTCACCGCTCCACGACCGTCGACGCCGCCGGGTCCCACGCCACCACCGCCTCCTCCCCGATCTCGTGGAGGTCCACACCCGGACGGTTCTCTTCTTTGACCTCGATGACCCCATCGGTGGTGTCGATGTCGTAGAAGAAGACGTCGCCGAAGTAGACCCGGCGGGTCACTCGTCCGCGCACCGTATTGAGGTTGGTGGGGATCACCTCGTTGACACCGTAGAGCTCGAGGCGCTCCGGGCGCAGGGCGACGGTGACTTCGCTCCCGGGTGCCACTCCGGTGGCGGCGGCGACGAGACGTCCCCCGGCAAGCCGCACGGAGTCGTGGTCGATCACCGTGGCGGGGAGCAGATTGATCTCCCCGATGAAACCGGCGACGAATCGCGAGGTGGGTCGCTCGTAGATCTCCTGCGGCGTCCCCACCTGGAGGAGCCGCCCTTCGTGCATCACCCCGATGCGGTCACTCATCGTGAGCGCCTCTCCCTGGTCGTGGGTCACGTACACGAACGTGATGCCGACCCGGGCTTGGAGATCCTTGAGCTCCGTCTGCATCGCCTGGCGGAGCTTGAGGTCGAGCGCCCCGAGCGGCTCGTCGAGGAGCAACACCTCGGGTTCGTTCACGAGCGCCCGGGCGAGGGCCACCCGTTGCTGCTGGCCCCCCGACAGCTGCTTGGGGGCGGCGGTGGCCCGATGCGATAGCCGCACCATGTCAAGGGCCCTCTTCACGCGCTCGGCGATCTCGGTGCCCCCCACCTTCTTCATGCGGAGCCCGAAGCCGACGTTCTCCTCCACCGTCATGTGAGGAAACAGCGCGTAGGACTGAAAGACGGTGTTCACCGGCCGTTCGTTGGGGGGCTGGAGCGCCATCTCCACGCCGTGGATCTGCAATGAGCCCTCGGTCGGAAACTCGAAACCGGCGATCATCCGCAAGGTCGTGGTCTTGCCGCACCCGCTCGGTCCGAGCAGCGAGAAGAACTCGCCGTCGCGAATGGCCAGATCGAGCTCGCGCACCGCGTAGACGTCGCCGAACGCCTTCGACACGCCCTGGAGCGCCACCGCCGCCGCCATGTTCGACCTCCTAGGCGCGCCCCGTCGATGTCACGTCCGCGGCGAACTGCTCGAACACCGCGATGTAGTGGTCGAGCTCCTCATCGGTGTGGGCGATCGATAGCGTCCACTGCTCATCGCCACCCGGCGTCATGAAGACCCCATGGTTCATGTGGTACAGCCATGCGAGGTAGTTGAGGTCGTCGTCGAAGTACTCGGTGTACGAGCGGTAGTCGACCACCGGCTGCGAGGCGAACATCACACATCCCTTGGCCGACATGCCCACGGCGTAGGCGGGGAGGCCGTAGCGATCACAGATGTCCTGGCACCCGGCAAGCATCCGCTTGCCCGCCTCCTCGAGCCGGGCATATGCCTTGGCGTCGAGGACCTTGGTCAGGGTGGCATCGGCGGCTGCCATCGTCAGCGGATTCCCATTGAATGTGCCCACCTGGGTCACCTTCTTCGAGGTGATCTGAGCCATGATCTCCTCGGTGCCGAGAACTGCACCGATGGGAGTTCCGCCACCGGTCGCCTTGGCCAGCGCCACGAGGTCGGGGACGACTCCGAAACGCTCGACGACCCCACCGGCGGCGATCGTGGCCCCGGTCTTCACCTCATCGAAGATCAGCACCACACCGTGGCGGGCGGTGATCTCCCGCACCGCTTCGAGGTAGCCCGGCTTGGGAGGGACCACGCCGATGTTGAGCATCACCGGCTCCATGATCATGGTCCCGACTCCGGGGTTGGCCTGGAGAGCCGCTTCGAGGGCATCCGGATCGTTGTAGGGCACCACGGTCACGAGGTCGATGTGCGCCTGCGGAATCCCGGCGCTGTACGACACGCGGTTCGGCGAAGACCGCGGACCCATCTTCTGCGGATCGGGGGCGACGGACACCATCACGGTGTCGTGGTGGCCGTGATACGAGCCCTCGATCTTCACCACACCGTCCTTGCCCGAGAAGGCGCGGCCCAGCCTGATGGCGTCGAGGGTCGCCTCGGTGCCCGAGTTGGCGAACCGCACCTTGGGAAGCCTGAAGCGGCGTGACAGCTCGGTCGCCACTCGAATGGCACATTCGCCGGGCGCGGCGAAATGGGTGCCTCGCCCGGCGGCGCGGGAGATCGCCTCGACAATGGTGGGATTGGCGTGTCCCATCACCATCACCCCGAAGCCATTGTGGAAGTCGGTGTACTGATTGTCGTCGACATCCCACACCTGCGAGCCCTTCCCGTGGCTCACATAGATCGGGTGCGGCGGCTGGTCCTGAAACGAAGACGGCACCCCTGCCGGCATCACCCTGCGGGCCTGCTCGAGCATGGCGCGTGACTTCTCCGTGCGGGAGGCGAGGCGAGCCAGCATCTGTTCCCTGAGTTGGGCGACGCGTTCGGGGTTCATCGTTTGATCACCACGTGCTTGCTGATCGTGTAGTCCATGACGGCCTCCTCGCTCATGTCCTTGCCGAACCCGGACTGCTTGAACCCGCCGTGCGGGAACTCGGAGGTGATCGGAAGGTGGTCGTTGATCCACACCGTGCCGAACTCGAGCTCGGCCGCGGCTCGCATCGCCCGCCCCACGTCGCGGGTCCACACCGAGGCGGCCAAGCCGTAGAGCACGTCATTGCCATAGGCGATCGCCTGCTCGTCCCCATCGAACGGCAGCACGACGAGCACCGGGCCGAACACCTCCTGCTGGACGATCTCGGCGTCCTGGGGGATGCCCGTGATCACCGTCGGCGGATAGAAGTACCCCTTCCCCTGCGGGGCGACGCCCCCGATGACGACCGTGGCGCCCGCGGACCGGGCACGCTCCACGAACCCCGCCACGCGCTCGCGCTGCCGGGAGGTGATCAATGGCCCCATGGCGACATCGGCCTCGTACGGGCCGCCCACCTTCACCGCGCCCATCGCTCCCGCCACGGCATCGATCGCCTCATCGAAGCGCGAGCGATCGACATAGACCCGGGTGGCGGCGGTGCAGTCCTGACCCGAGTTGAAGGTCGCGCCGACGGTGGCACCGGCAGCCAACGCCTCGATGTCGGCATCGTCGAACACGAGCAGTGGCGCCTTGCCGCCGAGTTCGAGGTGCACCCGCTTCAGGGTGGCGGCTGCGGTCGCCATCACCTTCTTGCCGGCGGGGGTCGAACCGGTAAGGGAAACCATGCGCACTTTCGGGTGCTCGACGATCGCTTCGCCGACGTCGTTGCCTCCGGTGACGACATTGAGCACCCCATCGGGGATGCCCGCCTCTTTGGCGAGTTCGGCCAGCATCAGCGTGGTACGGGGCGTCGTCGGAGCGGGCTTGAGGACGATGGTGCACCCTGCGGCCAGGGCCGGACCGATCTTCCACACCGCCATGTTGACCGGGTAGTTCCACGGCGTGATCTGCCCCACGACTCCGACGGGCTCCCGACGCAGCATCGACGTGTAGCCCTTGAGGAAGTCCCCGGCTGCGGTGCCGGCGGTGCTGCGGGCGGCAGCGGCGAAGAACTTCAGGTTGTCGACCGAGAAGGCGACGTCGTTGTTCAGGCTCATCGACTCGTACGGCTTGCCCGTGTCCTCGCTCTCCACCTTGGCGAAGTCGGCGGCACGCTCGCCGAGCAACCGTGCCAGGGAGTAGATGGCCTCTGAGCGCTCTGCCGGGCTGAGCCGGGACCACCGCCCGTCGTAGAAGGCGGCATGGGCGGCTTCCACCGCCCGGTCCACGTCGACGGGTGAGGCCTCGGTCACCTGGTCGACGACCTCTTCGGTGGCAGGATTCTCGACGTCGGTGACGCCGCCACCGGAACTCTCGCTCCATTGCCCGTCGATCCACAAGCGCCAGACCATGCCCGAAGCTCCTTCGTCAGGTGTCCGTGAGGGAGGAAAGGTAGTCACGGGAGGCGGAGCGCGTCGGACCAGGGGGCGCACAACTCGCAGCCCTGTCGACACCTACCCTCCCCTCGTGCTCGACATCGACGCCGCGGTGACTTTCGTCAACCGGGAGCTGGCGGCCCGGGCCGACCCCGCGGCCGCCGTCGAGATGGCTCGCTATCTCAAGACCGAGATGCCGTTCTTCGGAGTGAAGACCCCCGACCGCAAGCCGATCGCCGCCGAACTGGCGCGGCGCTGGATTCCGGAGAGTCCCGGCGACTACGAGCGCCTCGTCCTGGCGCTGTGGAACCAACCGCACCGCGAGGTCAAGTACCTTGCCCTCGGAGCAGCCGAGCGCCACCGCCGGTTCATCACCTCTGCCGCGGTCCCGCTCTATCGCCGGCTCATCGTCGAGGGCGCCTGGTGGGACCTGGTCGACGGTGTCGCCGCCAATCTCGTGGGCGCCGTACTGCTGGACGATCGCGCCGCGACGACGCCGCTCGTGCGCCGGTGGCTCGACGACGAGGTGATGTGGCTGCGACGGACCGCCATCATCAGCCAGTTGAACCACAAGGCGGCCACCGACACCGCGTTGCTGTTCGACGGCTGCGCCGCCCGTGCCCATGAAACCGAGTTCTTCATCCGCAAGGCCATCGGATGGGCGCTGCGCCAATACGCCCGGACCGATCCCGACGCCGTGCGGAGGTTCGTGGCACAACACGAGGAGGAGTTGTCGGGACTCTCCAAGCGAGAGGCGTTGAAGCACCTGTAGAGCGGGCAATTGGCGATTGGCAGTTGGCAAGAGTCCGCAATTCGCAATTCGTCAGAGGCGAAAGGCGATGAGCGAAGAGCCGAGAGGCGAGGAGTAACGGGTAACGGGTAACGGGTAACGAGCTCCTGGCAACTGGCGACTGGCAACTACACCGGCTCGAACCTCGCCTGGAAGAACCGCAGCGCCGGGGGCTCGTAGGTGAACCGCAGGCCGCGTATCTGCTCGCGCTGGCGGTAGACCTCGATGATCGACTCGGCGACCACGTCCATGTGGCTCTGGGTGTACACCCGGCGCGGGATGGCGAGGCGCATCAGCTCCAGCTTGGGCCGGTGGTTCTCGCCGGTGGTGGCATCGCGGCCCGCCGACACGATGCCTCGCTCCATGCCCCGCACCCCGGAATCGAGATACACCGCGGCGGTGAGGGCCTGGGCGGGAAACTCGTCCTGGGGAATGTGGGACAGGACCGCACCGGCATCGACGAATACGCCATGGCCTCCGATGGGCAGCACGATCGGCACCCCTCCCCCGATGAGGAGGTTCCCGAGGTACTCCACCTGTCCGATGCGGGCGCGGACGTGGTCGTCGGAGGCGACCATCTCGCGAATGCCACGGGAGAGGGCTTCCATGTCGCGCCCCGCCATCCCCCCGTAGGTCTGCAGTCCCTCGAAGGCGACGAGCAGCGCCCGAGCCTTGCGGGCGATCTCGGGATCGCGCACGGCCATGAACCCGCCGATGTTCACGAGGTTGTCCTTCTTCGAGGACACCGTGGCGCCATCGCTGTACGAACAGATCTCCAGGACGATCTCCCGCACCGACTTGTTCTCATAACCCGGTTCGCGCTGCTTGATGAACCAGGCGTTCTCCAGCGCCCGGGTGGCATCGAGCATGACGAGGATGCCGTGGCGGGAGCACAAGGCATAGAGATCCCGCAGATTCGCCATCGACATCGGTTGCCCCCCCGCCATGTTCACGTTCGTCTCGGCGGACACGTAGGGGATCTTGTCGGCTCCGACTTCGTCGATCAGGGCCTGCAGCTTGGCGAGGTCGACGTTGCCCTTGAACGGGTGTGTGGAGGACGGCTGATGCGCTTCGTCGACGATGACGTCGACGAAGCGACCGCCGGCATACTCCTGATGGAACCGGGTGGTGGTGAAGTACATGTTGCCCGGAACCGAGTCACCCGGGGAGATGAGCACCTGGCTCATGATGTGCTCGGCGCCTCGCCCCTGATGGGTGGGGATCGTCTCCGGGTACCCGTAGACCTCCTCCACCGCCTCACAGAGGTGGCGAAACGACCGACTGCCGGCATACGCCTCGTCACCCTCCATGAGACCGGCCCACATGTGATCCGACATGGCGGAGGTGCCCGAGTCGGTGAGCAGGTCGATGTAGACGTCGTCCGACTGCAGCAGGAAGCTGTTGTATCCCGCCGCCTGGAGTGCCTGCTCGCGATGCGCCCGGGTGGTCATCGTGATCGGCTCCACCATCTTGATCTTCCACGGCTCCGCCCAGCTGCGTCGGGTCACGATCGAAACTCCTCCTGTGTCGCTCCGAGAGTGCCAGCGACGGGGCCGACGGGGTAGGGCCGGGAGTCCCGGAACGCGCTCCTCCCGGCTCGGTCATTCGGCCAGCGCCGCAGCCTCCCGCGGTGGTGCGCCGACCAGATCCACCGAGCGGCACCCCAGGACGGTGGAGTCGCCGTTGCCGTCGTTCACCGCCACCACGCAGATCTCGTGGGTTCCGGACTCGCCGCGGTAGGGGATGGTCCGGGAGAAAGGCGCCGTGAACACGTCGTCGCGACCCGTCGGCATCGCCTGTCCGCCGGCCACCGTCACCCCGTCGATGGTGATGGCCACCGGCGACGCACCCCACCACACGTCGGGATCGTTGGCCCATCCGGTGACCGTGAACCGCCCGCGGCGCACCACCACCTGGTCGAGCTCACCCGTGGGAACCGATCTGCGCTCACGGAGCCTTGGCGGATCCCAGGAGCGGAGACAGTCGAGCGGTTCGGTGGCAAGCACCGAGTAGACCGCGCACGATACGTACTCCACCCACGACACCATCGAGTTCCAGTTGACACCGTCATAGGCCCCGACGGCAAGCACGAAGGCCGACCCGTCGGGAGCCCGGATGATCCCGGCGCCGATGTCGACCGAGTTCTCGTCGAGGATGATCGTCGTTCCCGGCTGTTCCCCGTTGGGACCGACCTCGTCGTCCTGCAGCACGTACTCCCGGCCCGCCGGCAGCCACCCCATCTTGTATGCCGAATTCTCCGCGACCCCATCGGGAAGCCGTGCCACCAGCCGGTCACCGTCGAACTCCTGTTTCGGCCCCGATCCCCAGGCCAGAAATGGGTCCCGCTCCGAGCCCGACACCGCCCAGCCGAGGGCCACCAACTCCCAGAACCGGGCCAGATCGTCGGTCGTCGTGGTGTTGTTGCCGCGGAGAGGCCCCGGCCCGTACCGCGAGACCCGATCGAACCCGAACTTCCACTCATAGGCCATGGTGTGGCTGAGGCCGAGGTCCATGGCGAAGCGGTTTACCCGGTCGATGCCTCCGGCGAGATCGATCGCCTGACCCGCCGCGTCGTTGGAGGATGCCCACAGGGCGTTGCGAGCGATCGCCTCTACCGCCGCCACGTCGCGGCGGTGGAGGGCCGCCGCCACCCACAGGGCCTTCGCCGCCGACGCCGACTTCATGATGACCTCACCACCGAACGAGGCCCGCTGCCGGGTGTCGAGCCGGATGATGGTGACGCCGACCTTGCCGACCCCGGGAAAGGCCCCGGCCGCCGCCTCGAGACGGGCGATCACCTGCTCGACGAGCGGCGGCTCCACCGGCTCCTCGGCGAGTGCCGGAAGGGCGGTCTGGCCGAGACAAGTCACGGCGAGGCACGCCACAACGAGGCATCGAGCGAGGCGAGTCATGGCAAGGACCTTATTACGGGGCCGGGTTTGCGCCGGGCATCCGGCCGAACCCTCGGGGTCCTGGTGCCCCGTGGTGGCATCGGTGCGCCCCGGTGGCGGGATCATCGGACTCGGCGACCTCCGGCCGTATCCTTCACAAACATGTACGCCCGCCAGCCGCGCCGATCGTGGCCGTCTCCGGTGGCCGCTGCAGCGCTCTCCGCTGTCGTTCCGGGGCTCGGTCAGATCGCCGCGGGGCACCGCCGCCGCGGTTGGTGGTTCGTGGCCGCCACCGCCCTCTTCGTGGTCCCCGCCGTCGTGCTGCTGCTCATGGTCTTCTACGTCACCGGCCTCGACCTGGCGATCGACATCGCCCGCCCGTTCTTCCGCAATCCCGACCTCCTGCTCGTCCTGCTCGCCGCCAACGGGGTGTCTCTGGCGTTTCGGGCGATGACGGTGGTGGATGCCTACCTGCTGGCCGCCGAGCCCGGTCCCCAGCATCCGACGCGGACGGCTCTCAGCGTCACGGGTCTCGTACTCGTCGTCGCCGCGACCGCGCTCCCCCATGTCTGGGTCGGTGAGCGCAACCTGCTCGTCCACGACCTCCTCACCCACGACTTCGTCACCGATCCCGGCCAGGCCGCCACCACGACACTGGCGCCGACCACGACCGTGCCGTCGACGACGCTGCCGGGCGGGAGCACCACGAGCACGACGGCACCACCCACGACCACCACGACCGCCCCGACGACCACCACCACCGAGCCCGCTCCATTCGCCGACGGAGGACGGGTGAACGTCCTTCTGCTGGGAAGCGATGCCGGCATCGGACGCACCGGCGTCCGCACCGACACGATGATCATCGTGTCGGTCGATCCGGCGACGGGGTGGACTGCCATGGTGAGCATCCCGCGCAACCTCATCAAGCTGCCGATTCCCGTAGATCATCCGGCGTACGCGCTGTGGCCCGATGGGGCCTGGGGCGACCCCGGCAACCTCGCCTGGGCCGTCTATGCGTATGGGCTGGCCCATCCCGAGCTCTTCACCGGGGCCAACACGGGAGGCGACGCCACCAAGGTGATCCTGGGCAACCTCGTCGGGCTCGAGATCGACTACTTCGCCCTCGTCGACCTCCAGGGCTTCACCAATGTCATCGATGCCCTCGGCGGCGTCGACATCACCGTCACCCAGAGGGTCGCTGCCCCCGGGTATGTGCACCCCGGCGAGCCGCCGCGGAACATCGAGTTCCTGCCCGGGACCTATCACATGGACGGCCACGAGGCGCTGGCATTCGCCCGCATCCGCACCGGGTCCAACGACTACACGCGGATGGGGCGGCAACGCTGTGTCCTGGAGGCGCTGGCGCGGGAGGCGGATCCGGTGTCCCTGCTGCGCGACCTCCCGGACCTGGTGCCGGCCATCGAGGCGAGCGTGACCACCGACATCCCCATCGCCCTGATCCCCGACTTCCTCGATCTCCTCGCCAAGGTGGACACGACGAGCATCGTCTCGATCCGGATCATGCCCAACGCTCCCGAGTTCGCCGGGACACCGACGTCGTACATCGCCTATCGCATCTCGGGGTACGGGGTCCCCAACGTCGATCTCATCCGCGAACGGGTCGCCCTGGCCACGACGCTCCCGCCCGAAGATGCCGCCGTCCAGCTCAATGTGGCAGGCCTCGGCTCGGTGTGCGGTGTGGTTCCCGCGGAATGAGCCGCCGGTGGTCGCTCAGCGCAGCACGCGGATGCCGCGCTCCTCGCAGATCCTGACCAGTTCGTCGGGCCACACCGACACACTCACCTCGCCGAGATGCGCCTTGCGCAACAGGTACATGTAGGTCCGCGACTGGCCGATGCCGCCGCCGATGCTGAGCGGGATCTCGTCGTTGAGGATCGCCTGGTGGTAGGGAAGGGCCAGGTTCTCGGTCTGGCGCGCCATCTCCACCTGGGCGACCAGGCTCTCCTTGGTGACCCGAATCCCCATCGAGCTGAGCTCGTGACGACGACGGGTGACCGGGTTCCACACCAGGATGTCGCCGTTGAGGCCGTGGCGGGGCCGACCCTCCTTCGCCTCCGTCGCGGTGATCCAGTCGTCGTAGTCGGCGGCGCGCATCTCGTGCGGGTAGCCATCGGCAAGGGGGTAGCCGATCCCGATGATGAACACCGCAGGGGCGAATTCCTGGAGCAACCTGGTCTCCCGCTCCTTCCGGGGAAGGTCCGGATACATCTCCAGGATCTCCTCCGCATGGATGAACTGCAGGGTCTCCGGGATCGGCGGGAAGTCCCCCGCCAGAGCGGGATACCGCTCGGCCGCCAGCACCCCGGCTCCGTGGAGCACCTTCCAGATCCGGGTCACGATGTCACGCAGGAACCCGAGGTTGCGGTCGGCAGCCGTGATCACTCGCTCCCAGTCCCATTGATCGACGTGGGCGCTGTGGTCGTGATCGAGGAAGTAGTCCTTGCGGATCGCCCGCATGTCGGTGCAGATGCCCTCGCCGATGGCGCAGCCGAACTGGCGCAGCGCCGGCCGCTTCCACTTCGTCGCCGCCTGCACGACCTGGGCGTTGAGCCGCGGAGTGATGCCGAGGCCACAGGGGAACTCGACCGGGGTGCACGATCCGTCCCGATCGAGCATGTCGTTGATACCGCTCTCCCGGGTGACGATGAGTGGCACCTGCACCATCTGCAGGTTCAACTCACGGCACAACCCCTCTTCGATGAATCCCTTCACGGCGAACAGGGCCTTCATCGTCTCCATCGGGGTGAGCACCGGGTGATACCCCTCGGGGAGCGACTTCGCCACCTCGGGGTAGGTGCCGATGCCCGGGCCGGCCAGATCCGCGGTCTTGTCCTTCATCTCGGGTACCTCCACACCCCAGCGTGTCATCGCCCCGACGGCAGCCGGAAGGGGCATTGGGCAGGTTCCCGGCGGCGCACGGCCGCATTCGACGGCAGGTCGGGGGCGGGGTCTCGCTAGGTTCGGGGCGTATGCGACCGCGCACCCCATCCCGTGATGCCTTCACCCGCGACGAACTCCTCCTCATCGACACCCTCCGCACCCCGCGCCAGGTGCAGCGCTTCCTCCGCCGCTTCCCGTACAACTGGGAGAAGACGCTGCGAACCTTCCGCGGGGTCGTGAGCAACGGCCGGGCTCATTGCCTCGAGGCGGTGCTGTTCTCGGCAACGGTGCTCGAACAGCACGGCTACCCGGCGCTCGCCCTCGATCTCGAATCCGAGGATGGCCTCGACCACGTGCTGTTCATCTACCTCGAGAACGGACGATGGGGTACGGTGGCACGGTCGCGCGATGAGGGGCTCCACGGGCGCAAGCCGGTATTTCGAACGCTGCCCCACCTCGTGTCGAGCTACATGGATCCCTACGTCGACGGCTGCGGACGACTGAAGGGATACGGGGTCTTCCCCCTCGACGAACTCACCCGGACGGACTGGCGGCTCGGACAGACGAACGTGTGGTCGGTGGAGCAGGCGCTGCGCGATGCGCCCCACCGCACGATCCGAATGGGAGAAGCCCGCTACCAGCGGACCCTGGCGCGGTTCGAGGCGCTCAAGGCTCGACATCCGACGCTCACCCCGCGCCTCTGGCGCCGCCATCTCCGGGACCAGACCGACACCTGGTGGTGAGTCGTCGAGCCGCGTCCCTCAGTGCTCAGCGGCAGAAGCGGCCTGCCCGACCTGGGTCACTCACCCGGGCCCCGTCCCGTCGTTGGTTCGCCCGGCAAGGCGTGCGGCAACGTAGTCCTCGAGACCCGATGCGGACTTCGAGAACTCGGCGACCGTATACACCGTGGCCGGGTGCTGGTCGAACTGGTCTCGGGACATCCCGTTGGGGTCGTACGACTGGATGCCGTATGGCGTCTGCAGGACCCTGGTGAGCGAATCGCCCGGAACCGGCTGGTCGATCGCGTCCGAGTGGAACTCCAATGAGTCGCCCGTCCGGAACATCGGCGTGAGTGCGTAGGGCGGAAGCGTGTAGACGATATCGGCGCCGGCGACCTGCTCGACGTCCCAGAACGCGGGTCGGCCACCCACCACCGGACCAGGTCGCACGGAGCACAGCAGCAGTTTGCTGGGGAATCCGCCGTCACGAAGCAGCTGGTATGACCGTTTGAATACCGCCAATCCGAACCATTTGAGATCGACGGCGGAGAGCTCGATCCCCCGCTCCCTGGCCTGTTCGATGAGCGCCGGCCGTTCGGTGAGCCGGGCGAGCATCAAGGTGATCACCGCCCGCCAGCGGGATGTGTCCACGCCGTTCTTGGCGGCGATCGCCAACCCTGCCCGGGCGGCTCGCGCAGCCTCCAGCACCTGGGGCACCGTGAAGCAGGTCGTCACATTCGTGGGGATCCCCTCCGCAGTCACCGCCCGCAGCGCCTCGATACCCTGCGTGCTCGCCGGGATCTTCACCATCACGTTGGGAGCGAGAGCCGACACCTCGCGGGCCTGTTCGAGCATCGTGTCGGCGGCGGTCGAGACACGCGGATCGAGCTGGCCCGACACAAAGCCGTATCGGCCACCAGAAGCCTCGTACAGCGGCCGAAACGCCTCCGCCCCGCGTCGGATGACGTCCTTGTACAGGGCCCAGGCGAGCGCGGGAGCGGAGAGCCCCGGATCGAGCTCTGCGAGCTGCTCGATCCGTTCGTTCCAGAGAGCGGGATTCGACTTCACCGCGATCAGCGAAAGGGGCGGATTCGTGGTGCAGCCCCGGAAATGGGCGTCGGCCCCCTCCCTCGGATCCATCAACCGCTCCAACTGCCTCCGCAGCCCATCCCTCTGATCGTGTGCCGCCGCAGCCACCATCTCGTCGCGCCAGGCGTCGAAGACCAGCGGCGACGAGTCCCACCAGATCTCGGCGAGGTGATTCGTCTCCTGCAACCGGTCGATGGGACTCTTCGTCATCTCCGTCTCCTTTGATCTACGCGGTGGTGGGAGCCGACCCGAGTCGCCCGGGGTCACCCGTCAGTGAGAACTGCCCCAGCATCGCCGCACCCAGCAGCGACGACTGGCCCCGGAACTCGAACTCATACGCGCCGAACCAGCGACGTCTTGCTCGCATCAGTTCGCCGATACGCGCTCCGGTGCCGGCCGTCAGGACCCTGGTACTGAGCGGCACCATGCCACCGACTTCACGGAGGTGTGACCCCGAGTACATGGCGCATCCGCGCACCAATGCGAGGAGCATGTCGTCACGCGTCGTCTGCAGATCGAGGCGATCGAAGTGCCCCGACTGCTGTTCGAGGCTGTAACGGGAGCCACCGAGGAACGGCCCATAGTCGGGAAGGTGGCGTTCCGCTTCATCGAGGTCATCGTTGGCGAAGAAGCGGCGGATGACGCCGGGGAGGTACTCGTCGTAGAACTCGCCGTCGCTGAGCTCCGAACAGAAGACCGACTTGAACCACTCGAATGCCATGCCTCCGGCATTCAGGACGAAGAAGGTGAGCCATCGATTGGGCACCACATGGCATCGAAGATTGAAGTTCGGTGACGACAACGGATGATCGACGCACACGTACGTGATCTCCGCGGTGCCGATCTGGTTGATGATCTCGCCTGGCTCGGTCACACCCGCAGAGAGTGCGGCGAGGACCGCATCGTTGCCGCCCGCAAGCACGACCACGCCCTCGGGCAATCCGAGTTCCGCAGCGACTTCTGGGAGGATCGGCCCCACTTCCTCATGGGAGCGTCGCAACGGCGGCAATCGGCCCGGGGCGATCCCAGCGGCATCGAGGACCCGCTGGTTCCATGTCAGGTCGTCGCGGGCAGTGTTGTACAGCCCGGTGATCGACACCGTGGATGGATCGATCGCCCATTCACCGGTGAGGCGCTTCACCAAGTAGGTGTTCGTGTGCCCGAACATCGCGGTGGCCTTCCAGACATCTGGCTGCTCGTCTCTGATCCAGAGGATCGAGGCCAACGAGGAGCCGCCCGACACCGGGAGATTGCAGGCTTCGGCAAGGAAGAAGCCGTCGCCCAGCAACTGACGGATCTCCCTCGCCTGGGTATGAGAACGTCCGTCGAAGAACAGGATCGCCGATCCGAGCGCGGTGCCATCGGCAGCCATTGGGGTGAGACCTGGAGTGGT
>JACRIT010000015.1 GCA_016215655.1 Acidimicrobiia bacterium | reverse complement strand
CTCCCGCCCACTGCTCGGCCTCACCCTCATCGCCGCCTTGGCCGCGCTGCCCCTGTTCCTGTCGAGCCTGCGCATCTCGTCGCGGGTGATCGTGCTCGTCGACGACATCGTCACCGAGGACCTCTACGCCTTTGGCGATCATGTGATCGTCGAGGGTGTCATCGAGGGCGACCTGTTCGTGATCACCGGGAGCCTGACGGTCACCGGTCGCGTCGAGGGCGACATCCTCGGGATGGTGGGGGGACCGGCTCGCATCTCCGGCGAGGTCGGGGGTTCGGTACGGCTGGCTGCGGTGGACCTCCAGATCAGCGGGGGGGTCGGCGACGACGTGGCAACGGTGGCCGCCGAGGGGACGATCGATGGCTCGGTGGGTCGCGATGTGCTCGCCATCGCCGGGGCGCTCGGGGTGGATGCCGCCGTGGGTCGGGACGTGCGCGCCCAGGTGTTCCGCATGTCGATCGACGGGCCCATCGGCCGAGACGTGCACGCTCGCACCGGAACGTTGCGCCTCGAGGACGAGGCGGTGATCGGTGGCGACGTGCTCTACAAGGCGTCCGATGATGCCCGGGTCGATCCCGGAGCCGCGGTGAACGGGAGGTTCACAAGGCGCGACGTGATCACCCCGGTGTGGGCCAGTTCGGTGACCCGCCTGTTCGCCATCCTCAGCGTGTTCGGGTTCGTCGTCGCCGGCCTCATCGGTCTGTGGGTGTTCCGGGGATGGTCGAGCCGCGCCGTGGAGGCAGCCGAGCGGCGTCCCGGACGCTCTGCGTTGGTCGGCCTGGGAGTCGTGCTGCTGCCGCCGATCCTGATGCTCCCGCTGTTCCTCACCCTGGTCGGGATCCCGGTGGCACTGCTCATGTTGCTCACCTGGGTGGTGGCGCTGTTCCTCGGACCCATTCCTGCCGTCACTGCCGCGGGCAAATGGCTGCTGCGCGGCCGGGGCGGGGTCGCCGCCGCGCTCGTGGTGGGAACGGTGGTGTGGCGGGGGGCGATGTGGCTGCTGCCGCTGATCGCGGTCTTGCTCTACCTCTCAGCACTCGTCATCGGACTGGGCGCCTACGGCAGCGCCGCCTGGAGCCTGCGGCGGGAGCACGCCGCGTAGCGCGGGGCAAACGGCCCTGGAATCGGACACCGGGGTCCCCGATGATCGTGGGAGGCAACCGGGAGGTGCTGGTGACCAGCTCAGAATCGACCAAGACCTCGTCGAGGTTCCCGATCACGACACCGCTGATCGCCGCCGCCGGCCTCGGGGTGTGCGTCTTCCTGCCCTGGCTGGAGGGTTCCGGCGTGTCACTCAACGCGATGGATGTATCGCTCGACTCCATCTGGAGTGACCTCGTCGACGTGACGATGGACGGCGTCTGGCTCGGTGTCGTGCTGCTCACCGTCGCCGTGTTCGGGTTCATCGCCGCGCTCGTCAAGGCCGTTCCGGCGAGCGTGTGCCGGGTGCTGGGCGTCATCGCCGTGGTCCTGGTGGGGATGTTCTTCCGGGCGCTCGTGGCGGCGGATGGGTTCGAGTTCATCGAGTTCGGTGCCTTCGGTGCCGCCGGGTTCTCGCTGTTCATGCTGGCTCCGAGGCGCTGATCGCTCGACGACGAAGTCGTTCACCAGTCTCGGGATCTGGACCTTTCCCAAGCCGGGTGTTTCACGGTGGGTGGATTTGGGAATACCCCTATTACTGGGGTGACCTAGGGCCTTTCTCCCCGTGAGGCTGGTGGATGGGAGAAATGCGATCTACTCGAAGCGGGCACCGGCAGCAGCCGGTTCGGCCCCTAAGGCTCCGACCGAGGAGCCGGGATGGAGTTTGTGATGCAGAGAACGTCCGACATGGGTCTATTGGTATTCGGAATCGTGCTGGCAGTTGTCGGCGCGATCATGAGGTTTGCCGTCGAGGTCACGACGGAGGGATTCAACATCCACACGGCGGGAGTCATCATGCTGGTCGTCGGCATCCTGGCGTCGGTGGTGGGTTTGGTCCTGCTGGGCATGGGTAGGACCAGCCGGAGCACGACGACCGAGCGCATTCTCGAGACTCCCACCGGCCAGGTGCGGACCGAGCAGCGCTCGGACTCGTCGATGCAGGGCTAGGACCGTACCGGAGCGGTCGGTGGCCTGATATCCCCCCACCGACCGCTCTGACACCTTCCGACCGCGCCCTCACGGCTCGACTGCGGGTGGTGGTCGATGAAGCCCTGATCCCAACATGAACCCACGGGCGCCACGCCCGCGGGTTCATGTCACTGGGGTGTCTTCATCGAACATCACCCGGATGCACTTCCCGGGACACGCTTCGGCGGCCTCGAGCACGAGGTCCTTGAGTTCGTCGGGCACGCGGGCAGCCCCCTCGCGGCCGTGCGGGGCGCGCTTGCCGTCGAACACCACCTCGGTGCCGAAGTGCGCCGCAGATTCCTTGACCGCCCACAGGCCGTCGCCGCGCTCGTGGAAGACCAGCGGCTCGATGCTCTCGCAGGTCCCCACGCCCATGCACAGCTCGGGTTCGATCCACACCTTCATCGGCTGACTCCTCGTTCGATTCCGAGGAGCATGCCGAGAGCGGGGATAAGGAGGCCTCAAGCCACTGTCACGAAGTCCGTGGCTGCGCCGGCGACCCGCTCAGGACGACCGCCTCGGCGATCTCGTAGCGAACCCGGTCACCGGGGCGGAAGAGCGGGAGGGGACCGCTGCGCGCCAACAGTTTCCGACCATCGGCCACGTGCAGGGTGATCAACTGGTCGTGCCCGAAGTACTCCGAGGTCACCACCAGTGCGGTACCACCCGAATCGGCGGTGATGCGCACGTGCTCGGGACGGATCAGCACCTCGACCTCACCCGCGGCGTAGTCGGGTGCGGGGAATCGACCCAACGGGGTCTCCACCGCGCCGCGGCCGGCCGTTCCGGGAAGGATCGAGCCCTCGCCGAGGAACTGCGCCACCCAGCCATTCGTGGGGTGGCAGTACAACTCGTTGGGGGTGGCGGTCTGGAGGACGCGTCCCGCCCGCATCACGGCGAGCACGTCGCTGATCGCCAGCGCCTCGGCCTGATCGTGGGTGACGAACACCGTGGTGGTGCGGGCCTCCACCAGGATGTTGCGCACCTCGCGTCGCACTCGATCGCGCTGTGGTGCATCGAGGTTGGAGAAGGGCTCGTCGAGCAGGATCACCGCCGGCGATGGCGCCAGGGCGCGGGCCAATGCCACCCGCTGCTGTTCACCACCGGACAACTCGTGGGGGAGACGGCGCTCCATGCCGGCGAGGCCGACCATCTCCAGTACCTCGGCCACCCGCCGCGGTTCGCCCCTGGGCAGTCCGTAGCCGACGTTGGCACCGACGGTCATGTGGGGGAACAAGGCGAAGTCCTGGAACACCATGCCGACGCGTCGCCGCTCCGGAGGCACGAACGTGTCCTCATCGACCACGGTCACCCCGGCCACCTCGACGGTGCCGGCATCGGGACGCTCGAAGCCGGCGATGACGCGCAGCGCCGTGGTCTTGCCGGATCCCGAGGGTCCGAGCAGTCCAACGATGCGTCCCTCGGGCACCTCCATGGAGAACCCATCGAGGATGTCGGTATCTCCAAAGCGCTTGCGGATATCGCGGCAGGAGATGGCGTTGGTCATGTCTCGCGCCTGGTGAGGAGGTAGGTGGGGATCGCTGCCACCACCAGCAGGAGTATCGCGGGCACGGCGGCCCTCGAGTACAGGAGCGAGTCGGCAGCAGACCAGACGTCGATCGCCAGCGTCTCGAAACCGGTCGGGCGCAGCAGCAGGGTGGCGGGCAGTTCCTTCATGGTGGTGAGGAACACGAGCAGCCCCCCGGCGACCAGTCCCCGGCGCACCGTGGGGGCGGTGATGCGGACGATGGTGCGCATCGGTCCGGCACCGAGGCTGCGCGACGCCTCCTCGATGGCCGGGCTCACCTGGAGCAGCGCGGCACGGGTCGGTCCCAGCGCCTGGGCGAAGAACACCGCGGCGTACACCGCCACCAGCACGGTGAGGCTCTGGTAGAAGCCACCGAGGTAGCGGGCGGCGAAGAACACCGTGGCCAGGCCGATGGTGACGTGGGGCAGGGCGAAGACCGCGTAGGCCGTCCGCTCCACCAGGCGCGTCGAGCGGGAGGCGTGGCGGGCGATGAGCACGGCAGTGGGAAGCGCCAGTGCCGCGGCGACGATGGCGGCCAGCGT
>JACRIT010000075.1 GCA_016215655.1 Acidimicrobiia bacterium | reverse complement strand
CCTACTTCTTGGCACTCTCGAAGTAGGGGTTCTCGCCGGAGGCGTGATCCGTGACGTCGACCACGTTGAGGATCTCGGGGATGGCCTCCTTGATGGCCACCTCGATGCCCTGACGCAGCGTCACCGAGGCGAGACCGCATCCCTGACAGCCGCCGCCGAGGCGGAGGTATGCCGTGTCGCCCTCGACGGCGACCAGCTCGGCAAAGCCGCCATGAGCCGCGATCGCCGGGTTGATCCGGGTCTCGAGGAGGGTGCTCACCTGCTCGGCGACGGGCCCGGTGAGCCCGGCGCCACCGGTGGGGATCTTGGGGCTGGCCGAGTTGGGATTGTCGATGGAGAGCCCGCCATCGGCGACGGTGATCGTGGCGCCTCCCAGGCGTGCGACGCTGTCGGCCCGCACCACCACGGGCAGGTCGCCGAAGTACTGCACCACGTCGGCGGCCTCGGCGTCGACCAGCGGGATGAAGGTGAGCTCGTAGGTGAAGGCCGCGCCGCGCGCCCCGGTGATGCCCAGGGAGAGGGCCAGCTCGGCGGCATCGGGTTCCTGGGCGCGGATGCCGATGACGGCGTCGACCGCTTCCGGGGTCATGGTGAGAATGGTGCGGTCGGTGATCGCCATGGGGAGTGAGGTTACCGGTGGGTGTGCGCGGAGGGATCGGTTCCTTTCGCCAAGCGCCACACCGGGTGGAGACCCCCTCCGTCACCGGTGCCACCTTCCCCTGTGGGGAGGGTGAGGAGGGGGGATCCGACCACGCGGTGGTAGGCGCAATCCCGTCCGTACCATCGGCCGATGCCGACGGTTGCCCTGGTCCTCCCCTCGTCCTCCTACCGCGGTCCGGACTTCGTGGCCGCGGCCGACGAGTTGGGGGTCGATCTGGTGATCGCCACCGACGGCAGCCTGCCGGTGGCGTCGGGTCGGATCCTCGCCGTGGTGTCGGTCGACTTCACCGATGTCGCCAAGGCGGCCGAGCACATCGTCCGAGCTGGGGACATGACTCCGCTCGAGGCCGTCGTCGGGGTCGACGATCAGGGCGTCGTGGTGGCGGCTCTCGCCGCCGAGGCGCTCGGTCTTCCGCACAACACGCCGTCCGCCGTCGCGGCCACCCGCGACAAGGCGGAGATGCGCCGACTGCTGGAAGCGGCGGGCGTGCCGGGTGCGCGCCATGGGGTCGCCACCTCGGTGGAGGAGGCGGTCGTCGTTGCTGCCGACCTCGGATACCCCGTCGTGATCAAGCCGCGAACCCTCTCGGCGAGCCGCGGGGTGATCCGGGTTGACGACGTCGGTGAGGTGGCGATCGCCTTCGACCGCGTGGCGGCGATCGTCGCCGAAGCGGGGGAGTCGCTGCCGCTCCTCGTCGAGGAGTACCTGCCCGGAGACGAGGTGGCCGTGGAGGGGATCGCCACGGCGGGCGGCGTCGAGATCCTCGCCGTGTTCGACAAGCCCGACCCGCTGACCGGCCCGTTCTTCGAGGAGACCATCTACGTCACCCCCTCCCGCCACGACCCTGCGGTGCTCGCCGACGTCGAACGGATCGTGACTGCAGGGGTTGGCGCCATCGGCCTGGCGCACGGGTCGGTGCACGCCGAGGTGCGGATCACCACGGACGGGGTGCGGCTTCTCGAGGTGGCGGCGCGTTCCATCGGCGGCCTCTGCTCGCGGTCGCTGCGGTTCGGCATGCTCGAGCAGAGCCTCGAGGTGGTGCTGCTGCGCGCCGCGCTGGGCATGAACCGCCGCGGCATGGGGCGCGAGGAGAGGGCAAGCGGGGCGATGATGCTGCCGATCCCGCGCGACGGCATCTTGCGCGAGATCCGCGGTCAGGCCGCCATCGACGAGGTGCCGGGGATCACCGGGCTGCAGATCACGGTGGCGCCGGGCAAGCGCATCCGGCCGCTGCCCGAAGGCGACCGCTATCTGGGCTTCCTGTTCGCCTCAGCCGAGACTCCGGAGGAGGTCGAGGCGGCGCTGCGCGAGGGGCAGGCGTTGCTGGAGGTGGTGGTGGAGTGAAGCGCAATGCGCAATGCGCAATGCGCAATGCGCTCAAGCGCCTCCCACGGCGTCGACGCGAGTGTTTGGGGGCACCGTCGTCGAGCGCTTCGAAGACATCTGCGAGTCAGAGCCCGATCATCACCGTTTGTTGGGGCCGAGGAGCCGCACGCGCATTGCGCATTGCTCCTACGACGACCAGAAGTCCGAATGCTCCTTGGCGGCGCGGCCGTCGAAGGCTTCGAACAGGATCGCCAGTCCGAAGCCGATCACCACGATGGGCCAGATGGCGAAGTCACGGTCGATGACGTCGAGATCGCGCAGCAGCATGAATCCGCCGATGAGCACGAGCGTCAGCGGCCAGAACCACCCACGGCGGTTGCCGACCAGGGTGCCGATGAACAGCCACCCACCGAGCGCCAGCCAGATGAGGGTCCACACCGAGATGTCGGGCACGACGTCGAACTCGCGCAGCAGGAAGAGGACTCCGATGGTGACCAGGGCGAAGCCGAAGAATATCGGCTTCGGCGGCCGGTACTCGAATGACGCCTTCATGGTTCCACGATACCCGCGGCGGAAGCGCCGTTGCTCTGCAAGGCGCCGGCGAGGACGTCCTTGCGCACCATCCCGCTGGCCCGCCACCGTGGGTTGAGTCGGTTCGACACCGGGGTCGGGGCGGCCTCCCCCTTGCGCCGCGCCTTCTTCGACAGCGGCTTGGGGGCGCGGGAGAGAACGATGAAGGTCGGGGTCGACCGGACCCCGAACGCCTCGGCGGCACCGGGGACCCGGCGCACGTCGAGTTTCACCACGTGCGCCCGTCCCTCGAACTCCGCGGCGAGCTCGTCGACGATCCCGTCCATCATCCGACACGGCTGGCAGCCCGTCTGCCATATGTCGACGAGCACGGGCTTCCCGTCGGCCAGATAGCCGTGGAGTTCGTCGAGCCGGGTCACCTGTCCGGCCCGGGCGCGCTGGCGTCGTCTCATGCTGCCACCAACGCGGTCGATGGTCCGCCTGTTCCCATCAGTGGGTGCGCCACCGCTGTGGGTGCACCCGAATCGGGACCGGGTAGGCCTCGGCGAACTGCTCGGGCGTGTACCCGAGTCTGCGGATGTGGGCCCCGTACTTTTGCTGGTAGGCGGCGTGCTCGGTGCTGGCCGGCCCCTCCACGATGCGGGCGGTGCCTTCGATGGTGAGGACGTCGCCGCCTTCGTTCGAGTCGAGGTTCAGCGCCACCCGGGGGTTGACCGTGATGTTCCGGCTGCGCGGGGTGCCAGGACGGTTGTAGATGAGGAACTCCCCCTGATCGAGCACGAACCACACCGGGGACGCCTGCGGTTGGCCATCGGATCGCACCGTGGTCAACCAGACGACGACGGCATCGCCCACCAGGGCATCGGCATGGGCTCCGAACATGACGGTGAGCCTATCGCTCGGCGAAGGCCAGGAGCGCGGTTCGCAGACCCTCCGGAGCCCGCACCGGACGGCCGGTCATGGTGGTGGCGGCGGATCGCACCTCGGCCTCGACGAGGATCTCCTCGCCGCGGCGGATCACCTGCGACCAGGTGCTCTCCGAGGCCCCGAGGTGTGTCAGGGAGGTGTCGATGGTGAGGGTGTCACCGGCGGTGGCAGGGCGGCGGAACCGGATGTCGATGCTCACCACCACCACCTGGTACCCGGCGGCGGCGATGACATCCATGCCCCAGCCGATCGAATCGAGCGCCGCGATGCGGGCGTGCTCCAGATACGAGAGGTACGTGGCGTGATTGACGTGGTGGTACGGGTCGAGTTCCCCCCAGCGAACATGGATGGTGGTGGAGTGCACGGGTGCCAGGGTAGATCGCGCGACCCTGGCGGGGTCGCGTGGTCTGGGTCCTCAGTCTTCAGCCAGGCGCGCTCGGAATGATGACTCGCCCTACGGCGCCACCGGAATCCCAATCACCTCATCCACGTCGTAGGCGAACGAGGCGGATCGGTGCAGCGTGCCGAGCGTGGTCCAGGCTCCGCCGGTGCGGTAGCGGCCCACCCAGGCGAACGACACCGTGACCTGATACGCCTCCAGGGTGGGGTGGCAGCGGGGACCGGCAGGATGGCTGCGGCGATAGTCGGGTGGACAGGTCTTCAGCGGGTAGGCGTAGGCGGCGCCACCGGCGAAGGCCGTCGCTGCCGGGTAGGCGATGGCGGCCGATCCGTCGCCCCAGGCGACGGGTACCGAGCCGACGTATGCCTCCACCTCGAGGACCCGGCCATCGGGCAGGGTCTCGATGTGACGCAGCGGGGACGGCCGGGCGGTGGTGATCACGCTGTCGAGGTTGGTGATGCCCACGGTCGGACGGATGCGCGGCGTCGGGCCCCGCAGCGGGAAGGCTCGGAACACCTCCCAGGCTCGCGACGACACGGTGACCACGACGCTCCCGGGCGCCGGGCACTCCGGGTTCTGGAATCGGGTGTAGATGATGAGCGAGTCGTGGGCCGGGTTGTGTCCGTCGAGACCGGGCGGATAGCGCGACCAGTACCAGCACGTGCCCAGGCCCGGCTCGACCCGGGTGCGGAGATACCGGAATGGCGGCAGCGGCGCCGAGGTGCTCGTGGTGGCGCCGCGGTAGCGACAGGTGATGCCGTCGATGCTGTAGGCGCACCAGTCCGCCGCCGCGCCGGGAGCCGCGCCGAGGATGGCCCCGGTCAGGACCGTCATCGCGATGAAGAGGAGCACCGCCAGCCGTGCGCCCACCGAGCGCACGTTCATGGCGCGCACCGTATGCTTTTGCCGCCCCTATCGCAATACCCCTGTGAGCAGCATGCCCGATCCCATCATCCGCACCGCCGTTCCTGAGGACTTTGCCGCACTCAGCGCCCATCTCGACCTGGTGTTCGCCGAAGCGCCGAGCGAGGAGGGCCAGGCCGAGTTCAGGCAATGGCTGGAGTTCGACCGCACGTTCCTGGCGGACGACGGCGGGATGATCGTCGGATCGGCCGCCACCAACACGTACCGTCAGGTCGTCCCCGGTGGCGCCACGATTCCGGTGGGGGGCCTGACCATCGTCGCGGTGCGCCCCACCCATCGCCGCTCGGGCCTGCTGCGCCGGTTGATGCGCCATCACCTCGAGGACGTGCGCGACCGCCACGAGGCCGCCGGGATCCTCTACGCCTCGGAGTCCTCGATCTACGGACGGTTCGGCTTCGGGGCGGCGGTGCCGAGCGGGGAGGTCACCATCGGCCGCGCCCACGGCGCCTTCCGGCGTGAGATCCCCGCGCCGCGCGGCACCTATCGCCTCCTGGAACTCCCCGATGCCGGGCCCGTGATGCGCACCGTGTTCGCCGCCGCCACGGCGGCGACGCCGGGAGCGATCGTGCCGCGGGAGCAGGACTGGGTGGCGCGGCTCACCGACCATCCCGGCCGCCGCGAAGGTGCCACCCCGTGGCGAGTCCTCGTCTACGACCGTGACGGCGAACCCCGTGGGTATGCCCGTTACCGCCAGAAGGACGGTTGGGGTGACGGCGGTCCCGAGGGCAAGGTGATGGTGCGCGAGTTGCATGCCGTCGATGGTGAGGCCTTTGCCGCGTTGTGGCGGTTCCTCCTCGACATCGACCTGGCGGTGACCATCGAGGCGGGAAGCCGCCCCGTGCCCGATCCCTTGCGGCAACTGCTGGCCGATCCGCGCAGGCTCATGGAGAAGTCATCGGACGGGGTGTGGGTCCGGCTCATCGACGTCGCCGCCGCCCTCGCCGCCCGCCGCTATCGCGTGGAGGGCTCGCTCGTGATCGAGGTCCGCGACGACTTCTTCGAAGCCGGCGGGCGGTATCGACTCAGCGGGGGTCCCGATGGCGCGGTGTGTGAACGCACCGACGCCGCCGCCGACGTCTCGTTCGGGGTGGAGCATCTCGGCTCCGTGTATTTCGGAGCCGGCTCGGTGACCCGGCTGGCATGGCTCGGCCTGGTCGGCGGTGACGCCGCCGCCATCCGCCGCTGCGACGACATGTTCTCCTGGCCGATCAGCCCCGCCAACACCCTCCACTTCTGAGATCCGGAGACGGCATGCGACGCAGTTGGATCGACACCCTGGTGCAGTGGGGGACCACACGCCGGATCCCATGGTGGGCGCTCGTCGCCGGATTCTGGGCGATCGACCTGCTCCTCATGAGTGCGGTCAAGTGGTGGGACGGATCGCTTCAGTTCGGCCATCTCTACGAGCGCAGCGTGGACTCGTTCTACGGCTTCGCCGGTCTGTGCGGATATGGAATCCTGGCGCACGCCGCCCGCACCGCCTTCGACCGGTTCCGACCGGCTCTCGAGATCTCGGACGAAAAGGCGGCCGGTCTGCGCGATCGTCTCTCGACCATGTCGTTTCGTGCGGGGCTCGTTGTGGCCGCCCTCGGATCATCGCTCGGCATCGTGGCCCTCCTGTCGGACCGGGCAATGGTCGACCTCGTGAGCACGTCGCTGGCGGCGACACTCGTCATCACGGGTCTGGCGTATGTCGCCAATGTCGCCTTGGTGGTGGTGGGTATCGTGCAACTCGTCAGGCAGGTCGTGCAGGTCGCCCGTCTTCACCGTCGCGCCGATCGCATCGACGTGTTCCATCCAGAGCCTGCCCATGCGTTCAGCCGACTCACCGCCCGGGGCGGCACCCTGATCCTCGTGATCGTCGGGTACGGGATGCTCACCGATCCGACCACCTTCACCAATCCCGTGTGGTTCGTGGGAAGCGCGGTGGGACTCGTGCTCGCGGTCGTCACGTTCTTCTTCCCTCTGCGCGGTATGCACCGGCGGCTGCGGGATGAGAAGCTCCGTCTGCTCGACCGTTCGACGACGCGGATCCGGGCGGTGTCAGCAGATCTCCACCGAGCGGTCGATGGCGGCTCCTACGAATCGGTCGCCGAGCTGCGCGGGGTCCTCGATGCGCTGGACCTCGATCGTGGTCGCATCAAGGCGGCATCGAGCTGGCCATGGGAACACGCAACCCTTCGTGGCTTCGCCACCACCCTCGTGGTCCCGGTGGCGATCTGGTTCGTCACCGCGGTCCTCGGCAAGAGCCTCGGCCTCTAGCCGACCTTCCGTCCTCGCCAGCCGTCACACCGACACCGCCGTTCGCACCCCGGATCACAGACGGCGCAGTGCCGCGGTCCATGGTGCGCCATCGCACCCTGCGAACGATCGAGCATCAAGGGGGTAGGGCGCCACCGACGCCTCTCGGCACGGTGCCGACGGGTTCCGTTGGCTGCTGGTTCCATGAGGCGGTTATCGGGGGAGCCGGGACGACGGTCCTGGATCGACACCCTGGTGGATTGGGGGACCAGTCGCCGCCTTCCCGGCTGGATGTTGCTCGCTCTCTGGTGGTTGATCTCGGCTTCGCTCCTGACGGTCGTCAAGTGGTGGGACGGATCGGCGGCGGTGGGGGAGCCCTTTGCGCGGATCGCCGACACGTTCTACTGCTGGTTCGCCTTGCTCGTCTACGCAATGATCAGGGCATCTTCCCGCACCGCGTTCGATCGGATCAGGCCGGTGCTCGCCATGGACGACGACGAGGCGGCGCGCCTGCGCCTGCACATCGCCACGATGACTCCGGTGACCGCCCTGGTGTGCGGGGTCGTCGGCGCAGGCCTCGGGATCGCAGCCTTCGCGGCAGATCCCGTGGCTCGGGACCTCGCCTCATCGTCGTTCGGCGCCACGGTCGTGGTGGTCGGTCTCCTTTATGTGAGCTCGGTGGTCTTCGCCATTCCTGCCCTGGTGCAGATGGTTCGGCAACTGCGCCTCGTCGCCCTCCTTCACCGCAGGGTGAGGTCGGTAGACATCTTCCGTCCATGGCCGGTGCACGCCTTCTCCCGGCTCACTGCCTTGAGCGGAACCTTGGCGCTCGTCGCGGCCGCCTATGCGATGGTGACCAATCCGGCGACCCTGACCAATCCGGTGTGGGTGGTGCTCGTCCCGGGTGCAGTGGTGCTGGCCGTGCTCGCCTTCTTCCTTCCCTTGCGGGGGATGCACCTTCGGCTCCAGCAGGAGCGGCGGCAGCTCCTCGATGAGAATGCCGGCCGTACCTTGGCGGTGACGGTCGATCTCGACGCGGCGGTGGACGGTCGCGCCTATGAACGGATCCCTGAGCTCAAGGCGGTCCTTGGCGCCCTCGACGAGGCACGCGGTCGCATCGAGAAGGCCTCGACATGGCCCTGGGCCCCTGCGACGCTGCGCGGGTTCACCACCGCCCTGCTCGTGCCGGTGTTGGTGTGGCTCCTGACGAAGATCCTGGCGACCACCCTCGGGTTGTAGCCCTAGAGGAGGAAGTACGCCGCCGTCCCGAACGCCACGCAGTAGATGGCATACGACAGCAAACCGTGGCGGCCGATCAGCTTCACGAAGATCGATACCGCGAAGTAGCCGCTGATGCCGGCGACCACGGTGCCGACGAGGAGTTCCAGACCGAAGTCGCCCCGGTCGAGCACCTCGAGGGTCTCGAGCAGCGCGGCTCCGGCGATGGCCGGGATGCCGAGCATGAAGGTGAGCCGGGCGGATTCCTGGCGCGTCATGCCCTGGGCGAGCCCGGCGGTCATGGTCATGCCCGAGCGGCTGATCCCGGGGATGAGGGCGATGGCCTGGGCCATCCCCACCACGAGGGCGTCGCCCACCGTCCCGTCGTCCACGGTACGGTCGCCGGGGCGGAGGCGATGGGCGGCGACGAGGATGAGGCCGGTGATGACGAGTGACACCGCCACGATCCACGGTTCCGAGAAGATGATCTCGATCGGGTCGCGCAGGGTGAGGCCGATGATGGCCGCCGGAATCGTGCCGACGATGAGCAACATCCACATCCGCCGGTTGTGCGGGCTGCGCGGGGCCTGCACCATCCCGATCAGTTCACGGCGGTAGTACCAGAGCAGGGCGACGAGCGTGCCGAGGTGCAGCACCGCGGTGGTGGCGAGGTCGGGCTCTTCGAGGTCGAGCAGTGCCGGCACCAGGATGAGGTGGGCGCTCGACGACACCGGAAGGAATTCGGTGAGGCCCTGAACGAGTCCCCAGATGATGGCGGTGAACACCGGAGGACAATAGGGGCGGATGCGCGGTGCGCAATGCGCCAATACCCGTTCGGGCTGATGACTGAGGACTGATGACTCCCTGGTGACCGGAGACTGGAGACTCGAGACTGGTGACTTCTTCTACGGCCTCACTGCAGTCACCAGCAAGCCGCTGGCTTCGGCGGCGGCGACGAGGGGAGCCTGTGAACCGGGGACGGCCACCAGCGCCGGGCGGTGGTTCAGCGAGGTGGCATCGCCCACCTGTGGTTCGATGACGATGCCGGGAAGGGTCAGCGGTGGATCGATGACGACGAGTAGGACCTCATCACCGGTCCCGGCGTGGGCCGACACGTCGAGGGCGATCGCCCACCATCCGTCGGGCACGACCACCGGACCGGCCAGCACTGAGGAGCTGATCGGATCCCCGGCGGCGAGATCGACCGCAGCGACGGCGCCACCGAGGTCGGGTACCGCATAGGTCGAAGCCGGGAGCCGTCGCCAGGCGACGTCTGCGGCCGCCAACGGGGTGCCGGCGGCGATGGGGCGGGCCGCAAAGGGATGAGGTTCGGTCGCCGAGCCGCGCAGGTCCCAGACGACCGCTCCGATGATCAACAGCGCCGCTGCCGCCCATCGCATGTATGGAGGAGGCTGCAGCCACAACACGACGGGAGGGTATGGTCGGCGAAGGGCTGGGGGAAGGGGGATGACTTCGCAATTCGCAATTCGTCAGACGCGTACCTAGGCCGTCGCCGCGATCTGACGAACTGCGAATTGCGAATTGCGAGCGCTTCGCCCCACCTATCCCTCGAACCGCTCCCGCAAGTACCCCGGGTACTCGATGCCCGGGGAGAGGTCGGGGGACGCCACCGG
>JACRIT010000073.1 GCA_016215655.1 Acidimicrobiia bacterium | reverse complement strand
GGCCGTGGCCACGATGGTGCTCGCCATCGACACCGCCTTTGGTGATGGAGGCTTCGAGGGACTGATCTTCGGGCAGTTCGACAACGTCCCCGCCGGGCTCATCGCCCTGCTCGGGGCAGCGATCCTGCTCGTGTTCGGGACGAGGTTCGCCGACCATGCGCCCGGCGCCATCAAGCGGGCGGGCAGCTTCATGCTGCTCGCCGCCTTCGGGCTGGCATCGGTGGCCTTCGGGTTCCTCCTCTACGACCTCGATCTCGGGGACTTCACCCCGTTGGTCCGCCTGCTGCCCGTGGCAGCGGTGGCGCTGTACATCTACTTCCGGGTGCCGTCGGTGCCGACCCAGCTCGCCTTGTTCGCCACTGTGGTCCAAGCCGTGTCTGCGGTCCTGGTGCTCATCCAGGTCGAGGACCCGGTCGAGCCCACCACGATGATCCTGTCCACCGCCATGGGCGGCACGCCCGACACCGGGGGCTGGGTCACCCTGGCGGTGAGTACCGCACTCGGACTGGCATGGATCTGGCTCGGGTTCAAGGGGTTCCTGCGCACTCGCAACACCGCCTTCGTTCTCGGCGCCTTCTACGCCTGGATCAACGCGATCCAGTTGTTCGGCACCGCCGACGGCTGGATCGTGCTCTCGATCGCCATCGCCCTCGGCTTCGTCTGGGCGGCGGCGACCTGGCAGTCGTCGGTGCTCGCCGCCTTCGCCACGGTGGCGGTAGCAGTGCTCATCGCCCAGTTCGTCTCGATCGCCACCGATTCCCCGACGGTGACCACGTGGGAACTCGCCTACGGCATCCCCGGTGCCGCTGCCGTCTTCGGCGCCTGGTGGCTGAGCCGGACCAAGCCGGCGCGGACCGCTCCGATGGCGGCCATGCCCTCTCCTGCCGTGATCACGGCTCCGCCGCTCCCGATGGTGGCCGCCACCCCGCCGAGCACGACCAGGAAGCCTGCGACCGCCAAGAAGCCGACGGCCACCAAGAAAGCGGCTTCGACCAAGAAGGCTTCCACCACGGCGAAGAAGCCGGCGGCCACCAAGAAGGCGGCTTCGACCAAGAAGGCTTCGAACGCCAAGAAGCCGACGGCCGCCAAGAAGGCGGCGTCGCCGAAGAAGAAGCCCACTCGCTGAAGCGAGCCTCGCCATCACGCACAGGGGCGCACCCGATGGGTGCGCCCCTGCGGCGTTCTGGGGACGACCTCAGCGGATCAGACCCCCCTGGGCCATCTCCTCGAGGCGGGCGATGCGCTCGGGGATCGGGGGGTGGGTGGAGAACATGCGGGTGATGCCACCGCCGCCGCTGCCGGATCCGCGCCGTCCGAATGCCTTGAGCGGGTCGGCGATGAAGAGCTGAGCGGTTGATGGGTTCACCTGCATCGGAATCCGGGTGGTGCCCTGCTCCAACTTGGCCAACGCCCGGGCCAGGGCGAGCGGCGAGCCGGTCATCTCGGCGCCGTCGTGATCGGCTTCGTACTCCCGGCTCCGGCTGATCGCCATCTGGATCACCATCGCCGCCAGCGGGGCGAGGATGATCGATACCAGGAAGATGACTCCACCGATGGCGTCGTTGCGACGGCGGTCACCACCGAGGCTCGACCACATCGTCATCCGCACCAGGAACGACAGCGCAGCAGCCACCGTGGCCGCGATCGAAGCGATGAGGATGTCGCGGTTGCGGACGTGTGACATCTCGTGGGCGAGAACCCCCTCGAGTTCGGCGCGATCCATCAGTTCCGTGATCCCGTTCGTCACCGCCACCACCGCGTTCTTGGGGTTGCGGCCGGTGGCAAAGGCGTTGGGCTGCTGCGACGGGATCAGGTAGATCTTCGGCATCGGCATGGACTCACGCTGAGCGAGGGTGCGGACGATCGAATAGACCTCGGGCAGTTGCTGCTCGTCGACGGGCTTGGCCCCGGTCGTCATGAGGGCGAGTTTGTGGGAGAAGAAATACATCCCGAAGTTGAGCAGACCGGCGAAGACGAGGGCCATGATCGCCCCGTTGGTGCCGCCCATCAGCTGGCCGACCCCGACGAAGATCGCCCCGAGCGTCGCCATCAAGATCAGGGTCTTCATGTTGTTGCGCATGGAGGGAAGGGTAATGAGGGACGGAAGGCAAGTGGTACCCGGTGCCCGTTACCCGATACCCGATGCCCGATGCCCGGTCCGGTCCCTCGGCTAACGCTCTTGCTGGGGACTGGAGACTGGTGACTGATGACTCTTCCTTGCCACCAACACCCTGAAGTCGCCCAGTCCGCGCGGGTGCAGCAACGTCTCTGCCTCGGTGACCCGGCTCCGCAGTTGCAGTCGTTCCATGGTCGATCCCGTTCGAGCGGCCGCCAACTCCTCGTGGCGCAGGGTGGAGAGCTGCTGGCGCAGGCCCCAGGTGGTGAGGAACTCGGCCTGGGTGGTGTACTCGGTGGCGGCCCTGCTCGATTCGGCGACCGCCATCAGTGCCGAGAAGTCCACGTCCATGGTGATGTCGGTGGCTCCTGGTTCGAGGAGCGGATCGGGTCCGAGGTGGTGGGCACGGTAGGTGCGCATCGTCCCCTCGGCGCGGCGGTCGGCGAGCCCGGCAGTGGTGTCGCCGTAGTCGATCACGACCACCGCACCGGCGTCGAGCATGCCGATGGCGGTGCGCAGCCACTTCCCAGCGGCGAGCTGCACTTCGACTCGCGAACCGGGAGGCAGGGCGGCGGCGTGCCGCACTGCCCACTCCATCACCTCGGGACGAGCAGGCACCGTCGTTGCGCGCAGGCTGGCATCGGCGACGATCACCGCCTCCTCGAGCCACCCGTCGACGGATCGCACCGCCACGGCTGCGGGCAGATTGTCGAGGAGTTCGTTGGCGACGATCACACCCCGGACTCGTCCTCCGACCTCATCGAGGGAACCGACCACCCGAATTGCGGGAAGCCTCGCGGCCAGCGCCTGGCGCGCTGCGGGAGACACCTCCACCGCGACCGCGCCGATGTCGCCCAGGTGGGGAAGCGCCGCCGCCAGCAACGAGCCACTCCCCGCGCCACAGTCGATGACGACATCGAGGTCTCCTCGCCGGTCCGCTTCTGCGACGACGAACCTCGCCAGGGCCTCGCCGAAGAGCGGACTGACCTCGGGGCTGGTGAGGAAGTCCCCGGTGCGATGGGAGCGCAGCCGACCCGCTCCGAAGAACCCCGCCTCCAGGTCATAGAGCGCCATCTCCATGAACCGGTCGAAGAACATGGGTCCGCGTTCGGAGATCTCGGAGGCGATGCGGTCGATCAGCGCGACGGGTCGCTGCCGACTCATGCCTTCGCCGCCACCACGCGCTCCCCCAGCAGTCGCTCGATCTGCTGGGAGAATCGCACCGGATCGCCCGTGGTGAGATATCGCGTCGTCCCCTGCCCGTCGGGTGAGGCGATCCGGGTCACCTGGCGGGCGACGGCGGCCCCGGGATCGATGACCGCCACCTCGGGACCGGCCACCTCGGCGATCACCGCAGCGATGAAGGAGTAGTGGGTGCAGGCGAGGACGATGGTGTCCACGCCGGAGGCGAGAAGCGGGCGGAGGTGCTCCGCCACCGCTGCCTCGGCTCCGTCCGGCCAACGATCCTCCACCGCCGCCGCCCATCCCGGACAGGGGTGCGGGATGACGGTGATGCCGGCGGCGAATCGCCCGACGAGGTCGTCGAACACGGCACCCTGAAAGGTCACCGGTGTGGCCAGCACGGCCACCCGGCCGGTGCGGGTGGCCGCCGCCGCCGGTTTCACCGCCGGTTCCATCCCCACGATCGGCACGGAGAAGACGCTGCGCAGATGTCCCAGCGCCGCCGCCGACGCGGTGTTGCAGGCGACCACCACCGTGGTGGCGCCGCGCGCGATCAAGGTGCCGATGGCGGTCTCGGCAAAACGGCGCACCTCGGCGATGGAGCGCTCCCCGTAGGGGGCATGGGCCTGATCGGCGAGATAGAGCAGATCCGCCTCCGGGAGGAGGCGGCGCACCTCGCGCAGCACCGACAGTCCGCCGACACCGCTGTCGTACACACCGATCATGGGGCGCCAGGCTAGGACCGGGAGATGGGTTCGCTATTCCCCGTCGAAGTACGACTGCACCCGGGGAGCGACGAGGTCGACGAGTCGGGGCACCTCGAGGCTGGCCAACGGCTCCAGCACGACGACGTATCGCAGCACGGCGATGCCGAGCAGATGCGCCATCGCCAGCTCCACCCGCTCCTCGGTGCGGCGCCCTCCGCCGATCGCCGCCACCGCCCGATCGAGGAGACCACTCACCAGGAATTCGCGGAACCCGGCGACCCCCTGATCGTTGCCACCGAAGGCACCGCCGAGCATGGCGAGCAACGGGCGGCGGCTCTCCGGCTCCTCCCACACCGCGAAGAAGAACTCGGTGACGCGGCGCCCCAGCCCGGAGACCTCCCCGCCGAACACCTGGGGAATCACGGTGGACGGCGACAGCGGGATCTCGATGGCGGCGGCGTAGAGGTCGGCCTTGGTGGCGAAGTAGTGGTGCACCAAGGCGGGATCGACCCCGGCTTCGGCCGCCACGGCGCGAATGGTGGTGGCATTGAAGCCACGCTCGCCGAAGGAGGTGCGCGCCGCTTCGAGGATGGCTGCCGCGGTGTCCGGAGATCCGGGACGGCGTCCGGTCCGGGTCAGGGGTGCAGCAGAGGTGCGGCGACTCATGACTCGAGCACCACAATGGTCTCGTCGAGGGTGGCGGGCGCCGTGGTCACCCGGGCGTCCACGCCTGCCTCGAGCAGCACCCGGTTCACCCGCTCCGGAGTATCGGCGAGCACCCTGATGGTGCGGCCGGACAGGGTGACCATCCGTCCATCGGCTTCGAGGACCTGCAGCGCCCGACCCCACTCCGCGGCAACGACCTCGGTGACCCTGCTCCCGGCCACGATGTCGTCGACCGATCCCTGGGCCACCACTCGCCCGCGCGACATGAGGACGATGCGATCGGCCTGCTCGGCCTCGTCCATGTAGTGGGTGGAGACGAGCACCGCCGCGCCCCCCTCGGCCCGCCGCCGGATGAGATCCCACAGCACGGTGCGAGCCAGAGGCGACACTCCCGAGGTCGGTTCGTCGAGGATCAGCAACTCGGGATCGTGTTGGGTGGCAGCGATGAACGCGGCGCGGCGCTGGGTACCGAGCGGCAGGTCTCGCACCAGGCCGTCCCCGAAGTCGGCCTTGTCGGTAGCGGACCCAAAGATGCGGGCGCGGAACTCGAGGTTCTCACCGGCGGTGAGGTCCCGATACAGGCCAAGGTTCTGCGGCACGTATCCGACCCTCCTGCGCTGCTCGCGGGTCTGCGTCTGTCCGAACACGGTGATCCGGCCGCTACTCGGAGCCAGCAGTCCGAGGATCATCCGTATGAGCGTGGTCTTGCCTGCCCCGTTCGCCCCGACCAGACCGACGACCTCTCCCGCGGCCACCTCGAGGTCGACGTCGTCCACCGCCACGAACGATCCAAACCGACGCGTCGCTCCGATCACCGAGACCGGGTTCATCGCATTCCCTCCGCCGATGCCAACTCGGCGACGATGGCGGCATCCTCGACCGTCACCCCGCCAGCAGTGGGGGTCCCTGCGGGATCCCATTGCCGCCATCGCCGGCCGTGGCGCCAGGCGCGCCGGGCATCGGTGGGGACATCCGTCTCGATGACCGACCCCGGGACGGCGGCAGCGATGGCATCGGGACCGCCGACAAGCAGCACGCGCCCCCGATGGAGTAGCACCGCGGTGCGTGCCCGCTCGGCCTCGTCCAGGTAGCTGGTTGCCAGGACCACCGCCGCGCCCGAGGCGGCGGCGCCGGCGATGAGCCGCCACAGACCCATCCGGCTCACCGGATCGACCCCGGTGGTGACCTCGTCGAGGACGAGGAGTTCGGGGTCCGGCAGCAGCGCCATCGAGCCGGCGAGTTTGCGGCGCTCGCCGCCGGACAGGCTTCCCGCCAGCCGTGTCCCGAACCCACCCAGACCCGAGCGATCGAGCAGGTCACGGGCGCGCTCCCGCCATGGCGACCCGATGCGGTAGGCGCCGGCGACGAACTCGAGGTTCTCGTCCACCGTGAGGTCGGCGAATACCCCACCCTGCGGCGGGACGTACCCGATCCGCCCTGGTCCCGGCAGCCGCACCTCGCCGTCGTGGGGCAGGCCGATGCCCGCCAGCACCCGGAGCAGGGTGGTCTTCCCGGAGCCATCTCCACCCACCACCGCGGTGATCTCCCCCGGGGTGATGGCGATGTCGACACCGTCGAGGGCGACGATGTCTCCGAAGCGGACCGTGAGGCCGGTGGCGCCCCAGGTCATCCCGGCACCTCGGTCGCGGGCACGTCGGTGGCGCGCTTGGGGGCGAGATCGCGGCGAAAGCGCAGGATCGCCAGCACGAAGATCACCACCGCCATCACCCCCAGGATCACCAACGGCCGCGACAGGGCGCCGATCGATGAGCCCTTGAGGAACACCCCGCGCATGCCCATCACGAAGTAGGTCAGTGGCAGCAGGTAGCCGAGCCACCGCACCCCGGGCGCCATCGACGCCAGCGGGAAGATCATCCCGGACAGCATCACCTGGGGAAGCAGCACCATGATCGCCAGCTGGATCGCCTCGCCCTGGCTGTGCGACACCGTGGAGACGAGCACTCCGAGGCCGAGCACGACGAACAAGTAGAGGAGCCCGAAGGCACCGAACATGAGCACCGAGCCGCGAAACGGCACATCGAAGACCTGGAGCCCGACCAGGGTGATCACCACGATGTCGATCACCGCCACCGCGAAGTACGGGGCGATCTTGCCCACGATCACGTCCACCGGGCGCAGCGGGGTGACCGCCAGCTGCTCCAGGGTCCCCTGCTCGCGTTCGCGCACCACCCCAAGGCTCGTGATCACCGTGCCGACAAAGAGCAGGATCAGGCCGATCAACGAGGGGACCATCACCGCCGATGTGCTGAGGTCGGGGTTGAAGAGAATCTCCACCTCGGTTCCGGGGGGAAGCAGCGACATCCGACTTCTCGCCGACTGGGCGACAAAGAGTTCGGTGCCGTCGAGCAGCACCCGCAGCGGCGATCCGGTGACGATGGCGACCTTTGCCTTGGAGTCGCGCAGCAACTCGGTGGCCGAGGCCGCATCGCCGCCGGGGTCGACGACCACCACTTCGAAGACGTCGCCGAGTTGTGCGGCAACCGCCTCTGCGGAGGGACCGACCACCGCGGTGTCGATCGAGGTCACATCGAAGCGAGCGGCGTACCCGAAGACGATCAGCAGCATCAACGGCAGCCCGACCATGAGCGCCACGGTGCGCCGGTCGCGGCGCATCTGGCGGAACTCCTTGAGGATCATCGCTCGCATGCGAAGGGCTCCGATCGCCAGACCATCGTAGAATTCTACGCTTGTTGAATTCTACCCCGCTCGTGCCTACCGTGCGCCCATGAAGGCCATCACCGACATCGCCGCCTCCGTACCCATCCACCCCGACGGCACCCTGAGCCGGGTGCTGCACTCCGATGAACGCATCCGCCTCGTCGGGTTCTCCTTCGATTCGAATCAGGAACTCACCGAGCACACCGCGACGCTCCCCGTGGTGATCCAGGCGATCACCGGCATGCTCGACGTCACCGCTGGCGGGGAAACGGTGCGCCTCGTCCCCGGCGGCTGGATCGCCCTGGCACCGGCCGAGCCGCACACCGTGATGGCGATCGAGCCGAGCGTGCTGCTGCTCACCATGTTGCGGGGTCCGCAAGAAACCGATTGAGGCCTCTTGACCCTCACGCTGCGTGAGGGTTTATGGTCTGAGCGACATGACCCAGACCATCGGTGCGGTCGCCCGACTCGCCGGGATCTCGATTCGCACCCTCCACCACTACGACGAGATCGGGCTGCTCGCCCCCGGAGGGCGCAGCGAAGCCGGGTACCGCCTCTACGAGGACGCCGACCTGGAACGCCTCCAGCAGATCCTGCTGCTGCGCGAACTCGGCTTCGGGCTCGAGGAGATCGCCCGGGTGCTCGACGACCCCGGCTACGACCGGAGCGAGGCGCTGCGCCAGCAACGCCACCAGCTGGAAGGGACCCGCGCCCGGATCGATCGCCTCATCGCCGCCGTGGATGGAGCCATCGCAGCCGCCCAGGAAGGACGAACCATGACCCCCGAAGAGTCCCTCGAAGTCTTTGGCGACTTCGACCCCAGCGAGTACGAGGACGAGGTGAAGGAGCGCTGGGGCGACACCGACGCCTATCGCGAGTCGGCGCGCCGCACCAAGTCGTACACCAAGGCCGACTGGCAGCAGATCGGCGCGGAGAGCGACGCCATCAACCAGGCGTTCATCGCACTCATGGATGCCGGCATCCCGACGACCAGCCCCGAGGCCAGGGCGGTCGCAGAGCGACATCGTGGGCTCATCAGCAAGTGGTTCTACCCCTGCTCTCCCGAGATCCATGCCGGCCTGGGAGCCATGTACGTGGCCGATGCCCGCTTCACGAAGAACATCGACAAGGCGCGTGACGGTCTGGCGACGTACATGTCGGAGGCCATCGCCGCGCGGTGGGGATGAGGCTGGCCCGCGCAATGGTGTGTTGAAACGGGCGATCCCTACTGTCTGTCATGGCAGCCATCGAAGGAGCGCGCCAATGTCCATCGCCAAGATCATCGAACTCACGGCACGGTCGGACAAGTCGTTCGAGGACGCCATCCGCACCGGCCTCGCCAAGGCGGGAGAAACCGTTCACGGGATTCGCGAAGCCTGGATCGAATCGCAGAAGGTCATGGTCGAAGGCAACAAGGTCGTCGGCTTTCAGGTCGATCTCAAGGTGACCTTCCTCGTCGACTGATCGAACGCGGGGCCGCCCTCGCCAGAATCTTCGGAGGCCACGATGACCATTCGTCCGGACGCGCGACTCGACACGGGACAAGTTCGGGATCGCCGGGGGATGGGCGGCGGCATCGCGGTCGGCGGGGGGATCGCCGGCATCATCGCGGTGGTCATGTTCCTGATGGGAGGCGGCGACGCGTCGCAGCTCGTCGGGGCCCTCAACGGGGAGACGGTCGGTGGCCAACAGACCAACGACCTCAGCCAGGAATGCCAGACGGGTGCCGACGCGGCATCGCGTGACGACTGCCGGATCATCGGCTACGTGAACAGCATCCAGGCCTATTGGGGTGGCGAGGTGGCGGGCTATCGCCTGGCCACCACCACCTTCTTCGAAGGCGGCATCAACACGGGCTGTGGATACGCCACCAGCGCCGTCGGCCCGTTCTACTGCCCTCCCGATTTCGGGATCTACATCGATCTGGGCTTCTTCGATGCTCTCACGACGCGTCTCGGCGCCGAAGGGGGCCCATTCGCCGAGGCCTACATCATTGCCCATGAGTACGGGCATCACGTCCAGAACCTGGTCGGCACCACGGGTTCGGGAAGCGGCGCCGGCGCGGAGGGCGCCTCGGTGCGGACCGAATTGCAGGCCGACTGCTACGCCGGCGTGTGGGCCAGCCACGCCGTGGGGACCGGCTTCCTGCAGCCCATCACTCAGGATCAGATCGGCCAGGCCCTTGACGCCGCGGAAGCAGTGGGAGACGATCGGATCCAGGAGCGGACCCAGGGTCAGGTGAACCCCGAGACCTGGACCCACGGTTCGTCCGAACAGCGTCAGGAGTGGTTCCGCATCGGACTCGACACGGGCGATCCCACGGCCTGCGACACCTTCAGCGCCGACTTGTGATGCCGCGCCGTCCTCGAACCGCGTAGGCGGATTGCGCAGCAACCCACTCGTCGATTCGCGATGATGACGGCATGAACCGCACCAGCTTCTTCAAGATCATCCTGATCCTGGTAGCCATCAATGCCGCCATCGGCATCTTCGCCCTGGTCGGGGGCGAGTTGGGAGAGACCGGTGGCAAGATTCTCGGCACCTCGCTGCTCGCCACCATGGGGGCGGTACTCGCACTGATGTGCGCTCCGGCCGCCAGTGCCCGTCGGGCATGGTGGTGGCCCATGATCGGGATCGCCGCGGCGCTCACGTCGGCGGCGATGTTCATCGTCGGAGTGTGGGCCGAGCCCGGTGACGTCTTCTTCAAGGTGGCCGGATCGGTGCTCGTGATCGCGGTGACGTCGGCACTCATCAGCCTGCTGTCGGCCTGGCCCGGGTCGGGGAGGCTGGCCTGGGTGCGGGGGGCGGCGACGGTGCTCGCCCTGATCGCCGCCGCCCTCGTCATCACCTTGATCTGGCAGGAGGACGACGTACCCGAATTCTGGGGACGCGGCTTCGGAATCGTGATGGTGCTGCTCGCCGCAGCCGCCATCGCCACCCCGGTGGTACACCGCATGACCCTGCAGACCGCCCCGGCGCCCTTCACCCACTGCCCGTTCTGCGGTTCGGCGGTGACGGGCCTGGTCGGCCGCAAACTGACCTGCCCGTCGTGCGGACGAGCCTACGAGGTGGAGGCGAGGTAGGAGCGCTTCCCGCTTCCCGTCGCCCGTCGCCCGCCAGAATCGGGAACCGAAGCTGCTCTCGCGCAAGTCAAAGTTGCCATGAGACGACTCCTCCACTTCGCTGTATCCGGCCTACTGGTGCTTGCTGCCTGCGGTGACGACACCAGCGCCTCCACCACCACCCTCCCCGAGGGGGCGGTGATCGCCGAGTTCCGCACTCCGGATGGCAACTTCAAGGTGCTCCTCACCGGCGCCGCCGCCGACCACGCCCGTGCCGCCTTCGAGGCGGGAACTCAGCCCGGCATCCCCAACGGGCGGATCTTGCGCGGCGACGGCGGGGTCAACTTCGGTCACGACTGGCACCTCGTCGAGGTCGAGTTCGCCGAGATGGCGATCGAAGTGTGCGACGGCACCGCGGCGTACATCGACTCGATCGGCTACGACGCGTGGGTGGCGGGAGCCGGCGACCGCTATTGCCCCTGGGGAGCGGAGTTGGTGGCGCTGAGCGAGGGATAGCGAGGAAGTCGTCAGTCATCAGCCATCAGTCATCAGCCAGAGAGGCATGAACGGCGTACCTGAGCTTCGACGCGATGCAGCTGCTCTGGCTGAAGACTGAAGACTGAGGACTGAGGACTTCCTCTCTCAGAACCCCCGCGCCGCTTCGCCGAAGAAGGCGAGGACCTGCGGGAAGAAGCCGACCACGACCACGACCGCGGCGGTGATGGCGATGGCGAGCACCAGCGACGGGGCGGTGCGGATCGCGGCGGCTTCGGCCTGGGGGACGGCGATCGGCACGTCGTCCATGTACACCGACTTCACGATCCGGGCGTAGTAGTAGAGGGCGATGACGGCATTCACCGCGGCGATCACGGCGATGGCGATCGCCCAGCCGCTCTCGAACACGCCGATCACCGAGCGGAACATGACGAACTTGGCGAACCATCCCGCCAGGGGCGGGATCCCGGCCAGGGCGAAGAAGAACATGGCGAGCAGACCGGCCGTCGCCGGGGCGTAGCGGGCCATCCCGGCCCAGTCGGCGATCTCCCCCGACTTCGCCTTGGCGGCGCCGACGATGACGACGGCGAACGCACCGAGGTTCATGAAGGCATAGATGAGGAGGTAGGTGATCGATCCGAAGAAGGCGTCGCTCAGTCCGACGCTGTCGTACGACGCGGCCATGGCAAAGGGCACGAGGATGAACCCGCCGTGGGCGATCGACGAGTAGCCGAGCAGCCGGACGATGTTGGTCTGCTTCAGCGCCCCGAGGTTGCCGACGGTCATCGAGGCCGCTGCCAGGATCCACAGGATCGGGCCCCAGACCTCCGGAACCGCGGCAAAGGCCTGGTAACAGATCACGAGCAGGCCGACGAAGCCTGCAGCCTTCGATCCCACCGACAGGTACGCCGCCACCGGGATAGGCGCACCCTGATAGGTGTCGGGCGCCCAGAAGTGGAACGGCACCGCCGACACCTTGAAGGCGAACCCGATGAGAACGAAGACGACCCCCATCACGAAGGCCGGCTCGGGGCCGAGATCGAGCGCCGCCGACTGCGACGCGATCCCGGCGAACGTGATCTCGCCGGTGAGCCCGTAGACCAGGCTCATCCCGAAGAGCATCACCGCGGTGGCGAGGACCCCGGTGAGGAAGAACTTCAGTGAAGCCTCGTTGCCGCGGAGGTCGCCCTTGCGCCAGCCGGCGAGGAGGAACGCGGGAGCCGACACCAGCTCCAGCCCGATGAAGATCGTGATGAGATCCCGCGCCGAGGCCATCACGACGGCTCCCGTCACCGAGGCGAGGATGAGGAAGTAGAACTCGCCCTGGTAGTAGTCGTCGCTCTCCAGATAGCCGACGGAGAGCAGCAGGCTGACCACGCCGCTCACCAGGAACAGAGCCTTGAGCACGAGGGCGAAGTCGTCGACCACGTAGGAACCGCCGAACATCGACCGCGTTCCCCCATCGACACACCCCGCGATGGAGTCGCAGAAGGCCATCGTGAGGAGCGGGAAGACCGCGGCCACCATGCCCACGAGCGCCGTGACCCCGGCCAGGTACTTGAGCCGGTCGGGCAGCACCAGATCGACCGCCAGGACGGCGAGCAGCGTGACCCCGAGGATCAGCTCCGGTGCAAGGGCGTGGTAATCGAACACTCAGCCTCCGAACGCCGATCGGATCAACTCGACCACGGCGCCGTCCGTGGCCCCGAAGATGATCTTGGGGAACACGCCGACGGCGAAGATGGCGATCACCAGCGGGATCCACGCCGCCAGCTCGAAGCGGTCGGCATCGTGCCATTGCTTCGAGGTCCACTCCTCCTTCGGTTCGCCCAGGTTCACCTTCTGCAGCATCCACAGCAGGTAGCCGGCGGTGAGCACCGTGCCGATGGCGCCGATCACCATCGCGGTGCGGAACACGGTGAGGCTCAATCCGTCGAGAGGGTTGAAGGCTCCGAGCAACGCCATGAACTCACCCCAGAATCCGGCGAGGCCGGGAAGCCCCAGTGAGGCCATGGCGGTGAAGCCGAGCAGCCCGCCCAGTACCGGCATGAGCTTCATGTTGCCGCCGAGGCGCGACATCTCCCTGGTGTGATACCGGTGCTGCATCGAGCCGGCGAGGAAGAACAAGAGGCCGGTGATGAGGCCGTGCGCCACCATGCCGATGACCGCAGCGTTGATGCCGACATCGGTGAGGGTGGCGATGCCGAGCATCACGAAGCCCATGTGTCCCACCGAGGAGAACGCGATCAGGCGCTTCATGTCGGTCTGGGCGAGGCAGGCGAGCGAGCCGTAGATGATGGCGATCACCGCCAGGATGGCAATGGCCGGCGCCCACTGCTGCGCCTGTTCGGGCAGGATCGGAAGGCTGATCCGGATGAAGCCGTAGGAACCGAGCTTCAGGAGGATGGCGGCCAGCAACACGGAGCCCACGGTCGGCGCCGCGGTGTGGGCGTCGGGGAGCCAGGTGTGCAGCGGCCACATCGGCACCTTCACCGCGAACCCGAGGAACAGGGCGGCGAACACCCAACCGCCGAAGGCTCCGGCAAAGGCACCCGCCCGGCCCGCCTCGGCGAGAGCGATCATGTCGAAGGTGTGCGGGTCCGACTTGAAGTAGAGGGCGAGGAAGCCCAGGAGCATGAAGGCGGAGCCGAACAGCGTGAAGAGGAAGAACTTGATCGACGCGTAGAGCCGCGTCTCCACTTCCTTCTTGAAGCCGGGGAGGCGGATCTTGGTGCGGTCACCCCAGATGCCGATCATGAAGTACATCGGCAGCAGCACCAGTTCGAAGAAGATGAAGAACAGCACCAGGTCGAGGGCGACGAAGGTGCCATTCATCCCGGTTGCCAGGATGAGCATGAGCACCAGGAACGCCTTCGGGTTGTGCGGCTCGGGCCAGTGGTTCCACGAGTAGATGATGCAGAGCAGCGTCATCAGCGTGGACAGCACCAGGAGCGGCAGGCTGATCCCGTCGATCCCGATGTGGAACCGCGAGCCGATCGCCGAGATCCACGAGAGGTCCGTCCCCAACTGGAACTGGGAGGAGGAGCCCAGCTCGAAGGTGAAGGCGGCGTACACCGAACCGGCGAACGAGGCGAAGGCGAAGGCCAGGGCAGTGAACTTGGCGGCGCGCTCCTGCTTGCGGGGCATGAGCAGCACGAGCGCCGCCCCCGCCATGGGTAGGAACACGATGAGGCTCAAGCCCCATCCGGTTTCGAACCAGTCCATCTCCTCGTCCTCCTCCTAAGAGCACGCCAATAGGTCGCAAGCCACCATCAGGTGTCGGCACTTCCTGTGCCGACACCTGATTCCTAGAGCGAGCCTATTGGCGCGCTCTACGTGAAGATCAGGAAACCCACGACCAGCAGCACCGCGCCGACGAACAAGCCGCCGGCGTACTGCTGGATCCTGCCCGACGTCGTGTAGCGCACGGCGTCGCCCGCCTCGCCGGTGGCCGAGGCCGCGGCGTTGAAGGCGAGGTCGATCCCGCGCTGGTCCACACCTTGATACACGATGCGCGACAAGAACACCGAGACCGCCCCGAAGGCGTTCACCACCCCGTCGATCACGTACGTGTTGGTCCAGTTGGTGAACCGGGCGATCGGACCCTTGATGGGATCGACCACCGCCTTGGCGTACAGATCATCGAGGTAGTACTTGTTGGCCAGCACCGGGTACAGCACCGGGATGCGGAACGTGTCCCGGGCCTGCTGGGTGGCGGCATCGCGCTTCCACAAACGGGTGCCGGCGGCGATGCCGAGGAGTGCCACCGCCAGCCCGATGCCGGCGAGGACGAAGTCGATCGATTCGGCATGATGGTCGCCCATGACCTGCGGCCGGGCCGCCAGCCACTGGGTGAATCCGGTGAAGATGCCCGGGATGTTGGCGAAGCCCGCCACTGCCGACAGCACGCCGAGACCGATGAGCGGATATGTCATCACCTTGGGCGACTCGTGAGGATGGGCATGGCCCTTGTACTCGCCGAAGAAGGTGAGGTACACGGCGCGCGCCATGTAGAAGGCGGTGATGAAGGCGCCGGCGATGGCGACGCCGAGCACCACGGTGGCGATGGTGCCTCCGCCGTGGCCGGAGTCGTAGGAGATCGAGGCGAGGATCTCGTCCTTCGACCAGAACCCGGCAAGCGGGAAGATCCCCGCCAGGGCGAGCGACCCGATGAGGAAGGTGCGGTAGGTCCACGGCATCGCCTTGCGCAGCCCGCCCATGTCGCTCATGTTGTTCGAGTGCACCGCGTGGATCACCGATCCGGCACAGAGGAAGAGCAGGCCCTTGAAGAAGGCGTGGGTGAAGAGGTGGAACAGCCCCGCGGTGTACGCCCCCGCCCCCATGGCCGTGACCATGTAACCGAGTTGTGACAGGGTCGAGTAGGCGAGCACCTTCTTGATGTCGTCCTGGACCAGGGCGATGAGACCGGTGAGGAACAGGGTGAGGGCGCCGACCACCATCATGATCGCCTTGACGTCGACGGCGAAGCCGTCGGTCTGGAACAGCGGGAACATCCGCCCCACCAGGTACACCCCGGCGGTCACCATGGTGGCGGCGTGCATGAGCGATGACACCGGGGTGGGACCGGCCATGGCGTCGGGCAGCCACACGTGGAACGGGAACTGGGCGCTCTTGCCCATCGCCCCGATGAAGAGCGCCAACCCTCCCCAGAACGCCACCTGCTGCAGCGCCGAGTCGCCGTCGGCGATGGCTTCGAGGATGTCACTGAAGCGGAACGAGCCGACGGTGACCCCGATGATGATCACGCCGATGAACAGGCCGACGTCGGCGATCTTGTTCACCAGGAACGCCTTGTTGCCCGCGACCACGTTGGCGTGGTCCTCCCAGTAGTGGGCGATGAGGAGGTAGGAGGCCAGGCCGACGAGCTCCCAGCCCACCACCAGCTGGATCAGGTTGGGCGCGGAGACGAGGACCAGCATCGCGCCGGCGAACATCGTGAAGGCGGCGAAGAACCAGGTGTACCGGACGTCGCCCTTCATGTAGCCCTTGGCGTAGGTGAACACCGCCAGGCCGACGACACCGACGACGGCGTACATCATGATCGACAGCCCGTCGACCACCCAGCCCCACTCGAGCGTGAACGACCCGATGCGGGCGATCTCCACCGAACCCTCGTACGAGATGCCATCGGAGGCGTTCATCACGAGGAGCGCCACCCCGTACACCGCCACGAACAGCATCGCCGCCTCGGCGAGCTCCCAGCCCTTCATGGGAAGGCGCTTGCCGAAGAACACGATGCCGAACATGAGGACCAGGGGCACGACCGGGATCAACCACGCCCACTGCGCCAGCAACCCGCCATCGGTGAGATGGGCGGCGCCTTCCGAGTACGCGGCGAGCATCACCATTTCAGGAGGTCCAGTTCGTCGACGTTGGCCGAAGACCGGTTGCGGAAGATGAGGATCACGATCGCCAGACCGATGCCGACCTCGGCGGCGGCCACGGTGATCACGAAGAGGGCGAACACCTGGCCGGAGACCAGGGCGTCCTGGAGGTACTGGCCGAAGGCGACGAGGTTGATGTTCACCGCGGTGAGCATGAGTTCGATGGAGAGCAGGACGAGCACCGCATTGCGCCGCACGAGCACGCCGTAGATGCCGATGGAGAAGAGCAAGGCGGCGAGGACGAGGAACTGATTGACGATCATTCCGGGTCCTTCCGAGCCAGCACGATGCCCCCGATGAGGGCGGCGAGCAGGACGAACGAGACCACCTCGAAGGGGATCACGAAGCGATCGAAGAGCACGTCGCCGATGTCGCCGGCGCGGGCCACGCCATCGGGCAGGGCGGCATCCTCGAAGGCGAGCGTGGTGACCGTGGCCATGGCGGCAAAGGTGCCCAGGGCCACGAGGAGCGCGGGCCACCGGTGCTTGTGGTCGAGACGTACCGGATCCGCCTTCGTCGGAGCCCGGGTGATCATGATGCCGAAGAGGAACAGCACGACCACGGCGCCGATGTAGACGAGCACCATCGTCCAAGCGACGAACTCGGCACCGAGCATCAGGAACAGGGCAGCGGAGCCGGCCAGGGCCACCACGAGCATGAGGGCGGCGTGGATCACGTTGCGGCTGGTGACCACCATCACCGCGGCGCCCACCATCGCCAGGGCGATGACGAGGAAGACGATGTTGCGGGCGTCGGCGATCCAGTCGGTGAACTGCATCACTTGGCCTCCAACGCCGGCGGCGCGGGCACCGTCTTGAGCCACTCGGCCAGGCGCTCCTTGTCATGGAGCATGCTGGAGATCGAGCCTTCCGAGTACTCGTACTCGGGCGACCAGAACAGGGCGTCGAAGGGGCAGACCTCGACACAGATGCCGCAGTACATGCACAGGGCGTAGTCGATGTCGAAGCGGTCGAGCGTTGCCCGGCTGCGGGGACGACCGCCCGGCTTCGACGGCGGCTGCATCTCCTTGTGGCCCTCGATGTAGATGCACCAGTCGGGGCACTCCCGGGCGCAGAGCATGCACACCGTGCAGGCTTCGATGTCGAGGGCGATGACCCCGCGTGCCCGCGGCACCGGGGTCTCCTTCTCCCTGGGGTAGTTGATCGTCGGAGGACGCTGGAACAGCGTCTTCAGGGTGAGCCACAGGCCCTTGGCGAGACCGATGCCGGGGATCTTTGGCGCCATCACAGCACCACCTTGGCGATGGCGGTTCCGACGATGTTCAGCAGCGCCAACGGGATCAGCCAGCGCCACGCGATCGACTGCAGCTGGTCCTCGCGCAGACGGGGGAAGGTCCAGCGGAACCAGATGATCACGAACACCAGGAGCGACACCTTGGCCATGAGGATCACCGGCCCGAGCACCTCGAGCGCTCCCGACGACAACCCGGGGAGATACCACCCGCCGAGGAACAAGGTGGCGGCGATCGCCGACATCGAGAACATCCCGGCGTACTCGGCGAGGAAGAACATCGTGAACCTCAGCCCCGAGTACTCGGTGAGGTATCCCATCACCAGCTCCGACTCGGCGATCGGCATGTCGAACGGGGTTCGGTTCAACTCGGCGAGCATGGCGATGATGAAGATGACGAAGCCGATCACCTGGCCCTGGAACAGGTATGGCAGGTGGATGGCGAACTCCCCGATGGTGAACACGGGCGCCGCCTGGGCGGCGACGATGCCGTTGAACGACATCGTGCCCGCCTGGATCACCACACCGACCACGGCGAGCACCAGCGGCAGTTCATAGGCGATCAGCTGGGCGCCGGCGCGCAACCCGCCGATGAGCGAGTACTTGTTGGCCGACGACCAGCCCGCCATGAGCACGCCGATCGTGCCGAAGGATCCCGCGGCGAGGGCGTAGAAGACACCGAGGTCGAGGTCGCGCACCACCAGCTTGGGGCTGAACGGCACGATGACGAACACCGCCAGCGTGGACATGAGCACGACCATCGGGGCGAACTTGAACACCGGACGGTCGGCGTCGTCGGGGACGAGGTCTTCCTTCTGGATGAACTTGAGCCCGTCGGCGAGCGGCTGGGCCCATCCCCAGCGGCCACCGGCGAAGTAGGGCCCGATCCGGCTCTGCATGTGCGCCGAGATCTTCAGCTCGGCGAAGATGAACACGAGCGACACCGCGGGCACGACCGCGGCGATGATGGCCACCTTGAGGGCGAGCAGCACCCAGAAGTTCTCGAGGAGGCCGCTCATCGGTCGACGTCCCCCAGCACGAAGTCGAGGCTGCCGAGGACGGCGATGATGTCGGGCACCAGCTGGCCGACGAGCAGCCACGGCAGCACCGAGATGTTGGAGAACGATGCCGAGCGGATCTTCAGCCGGTAGGGACCGCGGCCCCCTTCGGAGACGACGTGGTAGCCCATCTCCCCCTTGGGGTTCTCGGCCCGCACGTAGACCTCACCGGCCGGCACTTTGATGATCCGCGGCACCTTGGCCTGGAGATCGCCGCCGGGAAGGCCGTCGATGGCCTGACGGACGATGCGGGTCGCCTGGCGGATCTCCTCCATGCGCACCCAGTACCGATCGAGGCAGTCGCCGTTGGCCCCGGTGGGGATGTCGAACTCGAAGTTGGCGTAGGGGAGATAGGCATCGCTCTTGCGAAGGTCGAACTTCACCCCGGAGGCGCGCAGGTTGGGGCCGGAGACGCCGAACTCCATGCCGCGGTCCTTGGGGATGATGCCCACCCCCCTGGTGCGCTTCACGAAGATCTCGTTGCCCAGCACCAGGTTCACCATGTCGTCGCAGACGTCGTCGACCTCGTCCATCGCCTTGCGGGTGTCGGCGAGGAATCCGGCAGGCAGGTCCTGGAGCACCTTCTTCTGTCCCGAGCCGCCGCCGGCGGCAGGCTTGACCCCGCCGATGCGATTGAAATTGGGGTGGAAGCGTCCTCCGGTGACCCCCTCGATGAGATCGAGCACGCGCTCGCGTTCCCGCAGGGCGTGCATCAGCGGGGTGGCGGCGCCGAGTTCGAGCGGATACGAGGAGAGGAACACGAGGTGGGAGGAGATGCGGGCCATCTCGGTGAGGATGAGCCGGATGTACTGCGCCCGGGGCGGGGCCTCGATCCCCATGAGCCGCTCCACCGCCACCATGAACGGGATCTCGTTGGCGAAGCCCGACACCCAGTCGATGCGATTCACCAGCGCGGTGATCTGCGGATAGGTCCGCACCTCGGCGAGCTTCTCGTACCCGCGGTGCATGTATCCGATCACCGGCTCCACCGAGGTGATCATCTCGCCGTCCACCTTGGCGACGAGGCGGAGCACCCCGTGGGTGGAGGGGTGCTGGGGGCCGAGGTTCAGCGTCATCTCCGGAGTCTCGAGTTCGACCGAGACCGAGACGTCGCTGGCGTGGATGGCGGCGAGCCGGTTGTCGATCATGCTTCCGCCTCGGGCTCGCCGTCGCCGGCCTCGGTGTTCGTCTCCCCCGGCATCCCCTCGACATCCACCGTGCCCGGCCACGGCTTCACCTCGCGGCTGAGGAGCGGGAACGTCTTGCGCAGCGGATGTCCCTCGAACCCGTCGGGGAGATAGAGATGCGCGGTGTTGGGGTGGCCCTCGAAGACGATCCCGAACATCTCGGCAGACTCGCGCTCGTGCCAGTTGGCCCCGCCGTACACCCCGACGAGCGTGGGAAGGCTCGGGGCATCCTTGGGCACATCGGTGGAGAGGATCACGGCGTTGCCCTCGGTGACGTCGCCGAGGCGGGAGAGCACCTCGTACCGCTCCTCCACCGGCGACTCGGCGGGCTCGCCCACGGCTCGCTCGTTCGACCAGTCGATGGCGGACAGCCAGGAGAAGAAGGGAAGGTGCGGCTTCAGGGTGCGATGCGCCTCCACCCACCGCTCCCGGGGGACGAACACCTTGGCCGTGCCGAAGTCGGAGCTGAATCGGCCGGCGCCGACCAGACCCGCAAAGTGCTCCGCGGCCTCAGACGGGTTCACGGTCACGCTCGTTCCACTTGGCCTTGACGTTCTCCGCCTGGATCTTGCGCTGCAGCATCACGATGCCGTCCATCAACGCTTCAGGCCGGGGCGGACAGCCCGGGACGTACACGTCCACGGGGATCACCTGATCGACGCCCTTGGTGACGCTGTAGGAATCCCAGTACGGCCCCCCGCAATTGGAGCACGAGCCCATGGAGATGACGTACTTCGGCTCCGGCATCTGGTCGTAGAGGCGGCGGATCGCCGGGGCCATCTTGTCGGTGACCGTGCCCGCCACGATCATCAGGTCGGCCTGCCGGGGCGAGGCGGGGAGCGGGATGATCCCGAAGCGCATGAAGTCGTAGCGGGGTCCCGAGGCCGCCATCATCTCGATGGCGCAGCAGGCCAGGCCGAACTGGAACATCCACAGCGAATACTTGCGGCTCCAGTTGAGGAGCCAGGAGATCGGCTTGGGAGTCTCGAAGCGGTCTAGGACTCCCACCGCAGCACCCCCTTCCTCACCGCGTAGACCAGCCCGCCGAGGAGGATGACGATGAAGATCGCCATCTCCACGAGGGCGAAGGTGCCCAGGCTCTCGAGGCGCACCGCCCACGGGAAGATGAACACCGCCTCGACGTCGAAGATGAGGAAGAGCAGCGCGAAGATGTAGTAGCGGACGTGGGTCTGGCTCCACCCGTCGCCGACCGGGTTGATGCCGCACTCGTAGGACTGACGCTTCACCAGCGACGGCTTGTGGGGACGGAGCAGAAAGCTGGCTCCCATGGCGACGGCAACGAGACCGATGCCCGCCCCGGCGAACACCGCGACCGTGATGTAATCCTGGAAGTAGTCGGTCACACGTCTTCCCCGGTTGGCCGATGTCCGGCGGGAGTATAGGAAGTGGGTTGGGGGGCGGAGAAATGAGCCATCAGTCTTCAGTCTTCAGTCATCAGCCCGAGCGCGTTGGTCCTCTACGGTGATGCATGTGGCCCTCCTAACGAAGACTGAAGACTGATGACTGAGGACTCTCTGGCCCCCGACTACTCCGGTGGCGCGCTCGTCAACCTCGTCGCCGAGTTGGAGCGGCGACTGACCGGCTCCGCCCATCATCCCGGCCTGCACCCCGACCTTGCGGCCGCCATCCCGGAGGCGACGTCGTACGTCCTCATGCTCTTCGACGGCCTCGGCGATCACCAACTGGCGCATCCTGCGGCGGGGGCGCTGCGTTCCTCCCGGGTCGGCGCCATCGATGCCGGCTGGCCCACCACCACCACGGTGAGCATGGCCACGATCGCCACGGGGATGACCCCCGCCGAGCACGGCCTCCTCGGCTACCAGCTGCGGGTCCCCGAGACCGGACACGTGGTGAACACCATCAAGTGGATCACCCAGTGGGGCGAGAAGATCGACCACGACCTCTGGGGCTTCCTCCCCATGCCCAACCTGTGGGAGCGCCTCGCCTCCCACGGTGTCGAGCCCGTCACCCTGCAGCCCTGGAACTTCGACGACTCGCCGATGAGCCGGATGCTCTACCGGGGCTGCCGGTTCGAGCCGTGGAGCGACGAGGACGAGGCGGCGGCGATCGCAGCGCAACTCGCCGCCGTTCCGGGACGACTCGTCTTCTTCTATGTCCCCCATGTCGACTTCGCCGCCCACGTCGGCGGCCAGGGCAGCGACGACTACGCCGAGGCGATGGGGATCGCGGCGCGGATGTGGGAGCGCCTCGTGCATCGCCTCCCCGCCCACGCCGTGGCCATCGGCACCGCCGATCACGGGCACGTCGACATCGCCGAGGATCATCGCATCGAGATCCCCAAGGCGGCCCATGACGACCGGGACTTCGGCGGCGATCCCCGGGCGCCGTTCGTGTACGGCGAGGTGGCCGCGCTCGCCGCCGAACTCGGGGTCGACTGGGTGCCCCGGGAGCAGATGGAGTCATGGTGGGGACCGGGCACCCATCACCCCGGATTCGATGGCCGCGCCCCCGACGGGGTGCTGCTCCCCCGACCGGGATGGGTGGCCATGCATCGCCACGCCGACGAGCGCCTCGTAGGCCACCACGGCGGACTCACCCCCGAGGAGATGCGCATCCCGCTCCTGGTGGCGGCCGGTCGAACCGGTTGACCCCGGTACCCCACGGGCTACTGTTCAGGTCGACCTGATAAATCCCCCGAGGATTCAGCAGTCGGGCCTGAACACCCCAAGGAGCAACCTGTGATTATCCGCCGATCGATCGCCGCCGCCATCTCCCTCCTCCTGCTCGTCACCGCCTGCGGAGACGACGACGGCGCCACCCTCACCATCTACTCCGGCCGCAGCGAGGAGTTGGTGGGACCGTTGTTGGCACGGTTCGAGGCCGAGACCGGCGTCGCCATCGAGGTGCGCTACGCCTCGAGCACCGACCTCGCCGCCACCCTGCGCGAGGAGGGCTCGAGCAGTCCGGCGGACGTCTTCTTCGCCCAGGACCCGGCATCACTCGGCGCCGTCGCCGAGGCGGACATGTTCCGGGTGCTCGCCCCATCGATTCGGGCCCTGGTGCCCGAACGCTTCTCCGACCGCGACGGGCTGTGGGTTGGAGTCAGCGGGCGCAGCCGGGTGCTGGTGTACGACTCCACCAGCCTCGACCCGGCAGATCTCCCCGCCGACGCCGATGATCTCCTCGATCCGGTGTGGCGGGGACGCATCGGCATCGCCCCTTCGAATGCGTCGTTCCTGGCGTTCGTCGCCGCCATGATCCTCGACCGCGGCGAGGACGCCACCGCGGAGTGGCTGGCAGGCCTCGCCGCCAACGACCCGCAGATCTTCTCGGGCAACTCGCCGATCGTCACCGAGGTGAACAACGGGACGGTCGCGATCGGACTGGTCAACCACTACTACCTGCTCGGGTTGATCGCCGATCAGGGCTCCGCCACCGCCGCCAACCACTTCTTCCCCAATGCGGGACCGGAGTCGCTCGTGATGCCGGCCGGCGTCGGCATCCTCACCACCACTGACTCGCTCGGCGCTGCCGAGCAGTTCGTGGAGTTCCTCCTCACCGCGGAGTCGCAGCAGTACTTCGCTGAGGAGACGTTCGAGTATCCGCTCATCGACGGAGTCGAGGCCCCCGCGTCGCTGCCGCCGCTCGACACGCTCGCCCACCCCGACCTCGACCTCTCGGACCTGGCAACGGTGCTCGACCTCGCCACCGATCTGGTCGCCGCCGCCGGGCTGTTGTGACCGCACCCCCGGACGCTGCCGGCGTCGCCACGATCTCGTCGCACCCGGCTCCGGGCGGAACGACCCGCGCTCGCCCCACCCCGTGGTGGCTGTGGGTCGCTCCTGCGCTCGCCCTGCTCCCCGCCCTCATCCCCTTCGCCTTCCTCATGGGCCGGGTGCTCGGCTCCGGTTCGCGGCTCTCCGACATCGTGCTCTCCTCGCAGACCACCCGGCTGCTCGTCAACACCGGACTGCTCGTCGGACTCGTCGTCGCCACGGCGGCGGTGATCGGTATCGGTGCGGCGTGGCTCACCGAACGCACCGACCTGCGCGGCCGGCGCCTGTGGCGGGTGGTGGTGATGCTGCCGCTGGTGATGCCGTCGTATGTGATCGCCCTGGCCCTGCTCGCCGCTACCGGTTCCCGGGGCTACCTGTCGGATCTCGCCGGCTTCACCGTCCCCGCCGTCTCCGGATTGACCGGCGCCTGGCTCACCCTCAGCCTCGCCACGTATCCCTACGTGTACCTGGCAGCCTCGGCATCGCTGCGCCGGCTCGATCCGGCCCACGAGGAGGCGGCGCGGGGACTCGGCGCCGGGCCGTGGCGGGTCTTTCGCACCATCGTCCTTCCCCAGCTCCGGCCCGCGGTGGGATCCGGACTCCTCGTCGTGGCGCTCTACACCCTCTCCGACTTCGGCGCGGTGTCGCTCCTCCGTTTCGACTCGTTCAGCCGGGTGGTGTACGCCCAATACGCCGGAAGACTCGATCGCACCCCTGCCGCGGTGCTCGCCTCCCTGCTCGTGGTGGTCGCCCTGGTGGTGGTGTGGGCGGAGTGGCGCACCCGGGGCCGGGCCGCCTACCACGGTCGCCCCGTCAGCCGTCCCCCGCGACTCGCCCGGCTCTCGACCACGAGCGGCGCCCTCGCCATCACCGCGCTCACCGCACTCGCCCTCGTTTCGCTCGTCATCCCGGTCGGGGTGCTCGTGGCCTGGGCGTCACGGGTCTCGGGACCGGTCATCCCCTGGGATGCCGTGGCCGGGTCGCGGTCCGCGGCGACGCTGGCCGCCGGCGTCGCCGCGGCGCTGGCGCTTCCCACGGCGGTGCTCATCGCCCGCCACACGTCGCGCTCCACGCGCCTG